>BNVE01000106.1 GCA_025997875.1 Spirochaetia bacterium | reverse complement strand
GGGTGTAATGCACCTGTGCGTGCTGAATTTTTCGCCAGAGGAATTCCTTGTCCATTGCGGTAAACCATATCCGGTGGAAGGCGGAATCTTCGGCATAAAAATCCCGGGGGGTAAAATCCGTGTCCAGAAGTACCACCTGTTTGCGCAGGTAATACCGGATCTTTTCCAGTATAAGGGGGTCCTGCATTTCCATAAAATCCCGGATCACCTTGGACTCAATGGCGATCCGCATGTAGATCATCTGTTTAATCTGGTGCAGGTTGATAAGGGAAACCGTGGTCTCCCGGTAGGGGACCACCCTGATAAGCTTTGCATCCGACAGGCGCTGGAAGGCGCTGCGCACCGGGGTGCGGGACACGGAAAACCGCCCGCACACGGCGCTTTCCGAAAGTGTTGCCCCCGGCGGGATGCTGAGGTTAAGGATCTCCTCCTTTAGGGTCCGGTAAATCAATGCGGAATTGTCGCTTTGGGGCGCCCTTTGATTGTAAAGTTCCAGCATAAAATCCTGTTTGTATACAAACTCAGTATCTGTATACAGAATACCCCAGGACAAGCAAACTGTCAATGTTTTTGTGAAAAATATTTTGTTGACAAGTCCCTTCCCTCTGGCTACCATGATTCACGGAGATCGTTATGGATGAAAAAAACATGGTTCAAAAAACGATAGATATACTTTTTTATCTGTCAAACCATCCCAATGGGGTAAAACTGAGCGCCATTGCCGAAGAATTGAAATTTCCCAAGACCACGGTGCATGATATTTTAAAAACCCTTATGAAGAACGATTTTGTTCATTATATTAACGATGAAAAGAAAATTTACAGCGTCGGTTCCCAGATCTATGCCATAGGCATTACCTATCTGGAATCTTCCACTTTGTTTCAGATCGCCAAACCTTATTTGATCCTCCTGGCGGATAAGTACGAAAAAACAACCTTTATATCAAAGCGGCACCATGACCGGGTAACCTGCGTGTATAAATACGCCTCCCCCTATGCCAAGGCCCCTACCGGAAACATCGGGGACCAGAAAAGGCTCCATTCTACCGCTATCGGCAAATGTTATCTGGCCTTTGACCCGGAGGCCGCGCCCCTGGTCGATACCATAGACCTGATCCCCTTTACCCCCCATACCATTACCTCACGGGAAGCGCTGAAGGAACACCTTGGGCAGTTACGGAATCTGGGCTACTCCTATGAACAGCGGGAGTCCCACGAGCGGATGGCCTGTGTGGCGGCCCCGGTTTTTTCCTCCAACGCCATGGTGGGGACCATCAGCATGACCGGCTGGTATAAGGCGGAAGAGGATTTTTCAAGCCAGGGGAACGAAATAGCCCAGCTCGCCGGGATCATTTCTGAGCAGCTAAAAGGTTCGTATATACGAACATAAGTTCTTTATCATCGCTAAGGGCAAAAGAAGTAAATTTATAAAAATTTTTCTTGACAAGGGGAATAAAGGCGGTTATAACTGAATTTATTGAGATTCATCGGGTATTTACCTCTCTGGAAATAAGATAAAATAGATTTTTTGGAGAAAAGCTCAGGTTTTTATGTGTTGAGAAGGGGTTGTACAAGTTTCTACCAGAAAAAAATGTTCGTATATGCGAATAAAATTGAAGCCTTGGATGGGACAAACAGGATGCTGATGACAGACAAACAGTGGGCCGAAGCGGTCCGGGACAGGATACGGCTCAAAATGGCGGCCCAGTGTGACCGGGTGGGTTCAAAGGTTCCCTACATCGCGGTGGATGGCCATTACGGGGACAAGATGGCGGACAATCTCTCCTGGTGGACCAACGGGTTCTGGCCGGGGATACTCTGGCTTATGTTCCGCGATACGAAGGATCAAAAGTACAGTAATACTGCGATTGCCGTTGAAGAACGGCTCGACGCTGCCCTGGCCGCTTATGCGGGGCTGCACCACGATGTGGGCTTCATGTGGACCCTCTCTGCGAGGCTGGATTTTAAGCTCACCGGGAATCCCCGTTCCCGGGTGCGGGCCCTTCATGCGGCGAATCTTTTGGCGGGCCGTTACAATCCCCGGGGACATTTTATCCGCTCCTGGAACGGGCAATACACCGGGTGGATCATCGTTGACTGTATGATGAACCTGCCCCTTCTGTACTGGGCCGGTGAACAAAGCGCCGACCCCCGGTACCGCTTTATCGCCATTGAACACGCGGATACTGCCTTAAAGCATCTGGTACGCAATGACGGTTCCTGCAATCATATCGCTGTGCTTGATCCCGAAAATGGCGATCTTTTGGAAACCCCCGCAGGGCAGGGATACGCAAGCGGTTCTTCCTGGACCCGGGGACAGGCCTGGGCTTTGTACGGTTTTGCCCTGAGCGCCCGGCATACCGGAGAGGAACGCTACCTTGCGGCGTCAAAACGGATCGCCCATTACTTTATCAGCGCCCTGACCCCTTACGGTTTTGTTCCCCCGGTGGATTTCCGCGCCCCCGATGAACCGGAAAAAATTGATACATCGGCGGGGGTGATTGCATCTTGCGGGCTTTTGGAATTGGCGGAACTGGCGGCAGAGAATGAACGAAAAATTTATTTTGACGCCGCCCTGAAAATTCTTAAAGCAACGGAATCGAAATACTGCGATTGGGATCCTTCACGGGATTCCATCGTACAAAAAGGGACGGCCCAGTACCATGACAAACCGGAAGAGTTTCATGTGCCCCTGATCTATGGGGATTATTTCTTTATCGAAGCGGTGTACCGGCTTTTAGATCCTGAATTGCGGGTGTGGTAATCATAATGGACAACAAATACCGGAAATGGTTCGGTGAGCAGCGGGGCCGCAGGGCGGCGGAAGCCTTTCAGCAGAAAGGGTGGCAGTCTTACTATGTGGAAACCCTTGGGGAAGCAAAAAAACTTTTGTTTGACACCTGCCTGCCGAAGGGAGTTTCCGTGGGGCTTGGGGGAAGTGAAACCTTAAGCGCCATGGATGTTCTCCCGATCTTACGAAACGGTGAATACAAATTGTACGACCGTTATAATTGCGCGGATCATTTTGAGGTTTGCCGGGACAGTTTGATGGCGGACTACTTCCTGAGCGGCGCAAATGCCTTAACCATGGCGGGGGAGATGGTGAACATGGACTGCTCGGGCAGCCGGGTTGCCGCTATGGCCTATGGTCCCCGGCACGTCATTGTGGCCGCAGGGGTGAACAAGATAACCGATACCCTGGAAGAGGCCATTGCACGGGCAAAGTCCATTGCACCCATGAACTGCAAACGGAACGGTCACAAGACCCCCTGCGCCGAAACGGGGGTCTGCACGGACTGTAACATCCCCGACCGGATGTGCAATCAGCTGCTGATAACCTTTAACGCCCAAAAATTTGCCGGGAAGTATACGCTCATTCTTATAAATGAAGATATGGGCTTTTAGGGGGAAGAAAATGGCAAAAAAATCTATCATTAAAAACGAGGACGCCTTTCTGGTTTCCTGTAAGAAAAATTTTGTCGTCCTGCAGCGGGACTGGCGGCTCTACTGCCTGCTGCTGCCCATGGTGATATGGTTTGTCCTTTTTGTGTATAAGCCCATGGGCGGGCTTCTGGTGGCCTTTAAGGATTATAAACCGGACCGGGGTATCCTTGGCAGTGATTTTACGGGGTTCTACAACTTTGCCAAACTGATGTTTGACAATACCTTTAAACAGGAATTCTGGGGCGCCTTTAGAAACACTTTTATGATAAGCCTCTACGGGCTTATCTTTGCCTTCCCCATTCCCGTTATCCTGGCAATCCTGTTCAGCGAAATTGTTCACGAACCCTACCGGAAGCTTACCCAAACCGTTACCTATCTGCCCCATTTTCTTTCCGAAGTAACCATTACCGGTTTGGCGCTTATGCTGCTCAAGGAATCTTCGATTTCCACCGGCATTATCGCCCGGGCCATGCTTTCCATCGGTTTTACCCCGGACGGAAAAATTCTGGAAACCGCCCGTTACTTCCGGCCCCTTTTCTGCATCACCGGCATCTGGAAAGAGTCGGGGTATAATTCCATTGTGTTCTTTGCCGCCATCATGGGGGTATCCCCCACCTTGTACGAGGCCCTCCGGGTTGACGGGGGAAACAAATTGCAGGAACTCCGGTACGTTACCCTGCCGGGAATTTCCGTCACCCTTACCATCATGATCATCATGCGGATAGGGAACATGCTTTCCGTGGGATACGAGCGGGTCATCCTGCTCTACAATGTTTCAACCTATTCCACCGGAGATGTCCTGAGCACCCTGGCCTACCGTATGGCCCTGTTTGTGGGGAATAACAGCAATACCGGCATGGGATCGGCCATTGACATGTTTAATTCGTTAATCGGTTTCTTTTTGGTAATCGGGGCGAATTATGTCAGCCGCCGGGTCTCTTCAACTTCTTTATGGTGATGGGGGCAATATGAAAATGGAACGGCTTAATTCAAGCGAAGTTGGGTTTAAAATCGGGGCATACATATTGACGGGGATTTTTTCCCTGGGCGCTTTGTATCCGGTGGTGTATGCCTTCTCCGCTTCGGTGAGCGGCAAGATGGCCTATGAATTCGGCGAAGTGGTGCTTTTCCCCAAGGATGTTAATTTTACTGTTTATCACTATTTGTTGAGTAACAAGGCGTTTTGGCTTTCGTATATCAACACCCTGTTTTACACCCTCTTTGGAACCGCCTGGAGTATGCTGATTTCCACCGCAGGCGCCTATGCGCTGTCGAAAAAGAAACTGCTCTTCCGCCGTCAGTTTAACCTCTTTATTGTGTTTACCATGTGGTTCAGCGCCGGTATGATCCCTACCTATCTGAATTACTACAACATGGGGGTCAATAACCGCTGGGGTTTTGTGTTTGCCTTCGGGATTCAGGCTTTCAATATCATCCTGCTTCGCAGTTATTTTGAAACCATTCCCGTCGAGATTGACGAGGCCGCCACCATTGACGGGGCCAACGAATTTCAGGTCTTTGCGAAAATTTATCTTCCCATGTCAACGGCGTCGATTATCACCGTGGCGCTGTTCTACGCCACCAACCGGTGGAACGGTTACTTCTGGGCAAATCTGCTGCTCCGGGACGAAGCGGACGCGCCCCTGCAGGTAACCATGCGGCGGATGATAGAATACTACTCCCAGTTTGCCGACAACTCTCCTCTGGAACTGCCCTTTGCCACCGATTCCTATATGTTTGCAATTCTGGTCTGTTCCATTGTTCCGGTACTCATTATCTATCCCTTTATACAGAAATACTTTGCCCGGGGCACCAACCTGGGCGGAGTTAAGGGGTAATTACTATTGCATATCAAGGGAACTCCCGCGTTGGACAAACGTAATTCCAAGGGTTCCCCGATAGGAGGATATATGAAGAAGCAAGTTGTTATGGCTTTGGTGTTATGCGTCACCATGGCGCTGTCGGTCTTTGCCGGCGGCGGCGGACAGCAGGGGAAGGCCCCGTCCGGGGGAGCCAAATCCCTGACCGGCGGGCCCGATACCACGGGGCCGATAAAGGTAAACTACGTGGCGGAGACCCGTCAATTAAAGTATACCCAGGCGTCGCCCCTTACCATGCCCGACGGAACCACCATCAAGACCGGGGATCTTAAACCCTTCTGGCAGTGGGTGGAAAAGGAATTGAACATTGAGTTTGATGACGTAACATCCCAGTCAACGGCATCGGCAATTATTCAGACCGAATCGGCCACCGGTTTTAAGGACGCCAATATTTACGGCGGCAACAGCGTTGCTGCGGACCTTATGACCTACGGCAGCCAGGGCTACTTTATCAACCTGAACGATTATATTAACGATGAATATATGCCGAATTTTAAAAAGTACCTTGAACGGAACGGCAATATCAAATCCGCCATTACCGCCTATGACGGGGGCATCTACTTCCTGCCCTACATAGCGGAAGTCGGTTACTATGCGCGGGCCTTTATGTGCCGTCAGTCCTGGGTCACGGCCCTGCTGGACGGAAGGGTGACGCCGGAAGCGGAAACCAAAACACTTCCCGTGTCCTATCAGGGATTCTGGAAAGGCGCCAATGCCCGGAACAGCACCAACGCAGTAACACTGCAGAATGCCGCCGCCGCAAACGGGACCTTAACTTTCAGCGCCGCAAGGACTGCGCTGCTCAATTACATCAAGGCAACCTATCCCTCTTTGCAGAAGCCTTCGGATCTGTACCTGGGTAGCAAGGCCCAGTATGACATTGATGAATTGATCGCCCTCTGGCGGCTTGTACGGCTTGCGCCGAATACCCTCTCCAAAGTGACCACCGGCAAAGTGGTGCCCAATGCGGACATCATCCCCTACTTCTTCCGGCAGACTTCCTACCGGGAGGATCTGCTCCGGCTGGCAAATTATTTTAACGGGCAGCGGGTCTTTGGCTCCGACTCCTACGACGCCCGGTTCTACCTGGACCAGAAGGGTGTCCTGCAGTATTCCTACAGCGAAAGCAATCTGCTGGATAATGTCCTCCCCCTCTTTAAAGCTATTTTTAACGAAGGGCTTATTGCGCCGGATTTTGCGACCATCTCCATAAAGGACAACTTCCGCAACATTTATTTCGGCGGCGATATCAGGGCAGGATCGAACAAATTCGGTTTTATGACCTTTGACTTTATCCCCTCAACCACCAGCGTTTCTCTGGGAAGCGGCAAAGTCCAGACCGATGTGGAAGGAATCCTCCCCCCCCTTACCAAGCTGCCCAACGGCGTGACTAACGGCTTTGTTCACTATGTGGAAAATACCCGTGTTATCAAACCGGACGGCTGGGCTATTTCTGCGGTAACCGGTGGCGAAAAACTGCGGCAGACATTAAAGCTGTTTGACTTTATGTTCAGCGAAAGGGGTTCCACCGCGCAGAATTTTGGTATGCCTGAAATGATCGATGCGCAAAAATATATCGGTTCAGGGGGCGTGGCCTACCCCAAGATGAACAAGTGGTTTAACGATCAGGCGGCAACCTTCTCCAATGGTGACGGCGCATTGTTCTCCCGGAATTTCCTGGGCTTCAATTTCCCCATCGGATACGAGAAGTCCATCGGCTTTGAGCAGCAGTTTACCACAGCCGAAGGGGAACGGACCTGGAAACTCTACGACGATGCGAAGGTGATTTCCTCAACCTATAACAAGACCACAAGCCCCTACTTTAGTCTTGTGCCGCCGGTGTTCTCCCTGACCGAACAACTACAGCGGCAGGTTCTGGATACCAACATCGGGTCCACCCAGGTTGATTTGATCTTCAGTTATATTACCACCAATACCACCGGTATTGACCAGATTAAACAAGCCTATGCCAGCGGCAAGATAGACGCCTATATTCAGGCGTACCGTGACGCATACGCATTGGTATCAAAATAAACAGAAAAGGGAACTGCGGCCTCCGGGGCTGCGGTTCCCCTTTGTTGGAGGGTTCAGATATGTTGCCTGCAGCGCGAAGTTTAAAGGTTCAGCGGACAGGGTTGTTTCTCTATCTGTCCTTTGGGGTACTGTTCCTGATCTATGCCCTGGGGTTTATTACGGATACGTACCTTTTCTATGCCTATGGGGACAAGGGGCTTGCAAATTTCTACGGGGAAATGCAGCGCATCAACGCAGCATTACTGTGGCGATCAATCTGGATCATTGTGTTCGCAGTATTCCTGTTCCTGCTGGAATTGGGCAGCCATGCCGCAGGTTTGTTTACCCTGATTGTTGCCGGTATAGTTGCTGCGGGAAGCCTTGCTTTTTCCCTTACTTCGGCGCTTGAACTGGCCGCCATAAGGGGAACCTATAGGGCCCTGGATTTGAGTTCCCTTGACAGATATATTGAACGGGGCACCATTACCTATACCCCTTCAACTTTAACCTTTGACCTGGGGCTTGCGCTATGTGTCCTGTTTTTATGCGCATCCTTATTTTTAATAATCAATGTCTTTTACAATGCCTTTAATGTCAAGGAAGGTACTTATGAAACAATATGAGCGGTTACTCTACCAGACGAATTCCACGCCGGGCGCGCTGGTCATGGTGTTTCTGGTTATCAATACCTGGCAGACTATTTTCACCCTGAATGGGGTCAATGTTTCAGAAGCCGGGATCAGGATTATGGAAATAATCCTTTTAAATATTTTTCTTTCCTTTCTGGTCTTTGTCACCGCCTCCGAGGTAAAGCGTTACAGCCTCCGCTGGTCCTGGATCGCTTTGGGGATCGGCGTCTTTCAATGTTTACGGATCTTCTTTATCTCTTCCACCATTACAGGCGGGGTGCGCTTAAACATCACCCTGTCCCTTTTACTTTCCGGTTTCCTGTTGATCATCGCTTCCCTGTTGTCCATAGGAAAAAGCAAAAAATACATCCTTGCGCTTAAGGAGTAAGTATGTCCTATCTAAGCTTAAAGAATATCAATAAAGTTTATCCCGGAGACGTGCAGGCGGTTTTTGATTTTTGCCTGGAAGCGGATCAGGGTGAATTCATCGTGCTGGTGGGCCCCTCGGGCTGCGGAAAGTCAACGGTCCTGCGAATGATTGCGGGGCTTGAGGCAATCTCCGGCGGGGACATGCTGTTAAACGAAAAAAGGATCAACGACATGGCTCCATCGGACCGGAATATCGCCATGGTGTTTCAGGATTACGCCCTCTACGGCAATATGACGGTGTATCACAATATCGGTTTCAGCCTGACCATACGGGGCGAAAAGGAAGCCCGCATCCACGAAAAGGTTATGGATGTTTCAAAAACCGTGGGGCTCTATGATTATTTAAACCGTTACCCCAAGGCCCTTTCGGGCGGGCAGAAACAGCGGGTTGCCATGGGCCGATCCATCGCCAAGGAAGCGGGGATTCTGCTGATGGACGAACCCCTTTCAAACCTGGACGCAAAACTCAGGCAGCAGACCAGGCAGGAGCTTTCCGCGCTGCACCACGAATTAAGTTCCACCATCCTCTATGTTACCCACGATCAAATAGAAGCCATGACCCTGGCGTCCAGAATCGTTGTTATGAACGAAGGGCATATCCAGCAAATCGGAACCCCCTACGAAATTTATCATACCCCGGCAAATATTTTTACCGCATCCTTTATTGGTTCACCGGGGATCAATTTGATGAAGGGCGCTGTTGAAGGGGATCATTTTACAGGTATGAATCGGGAAGAAAAACCTGTTTTGAATTTCAGGATTCCGCGGAAATTCTTAAAACCCCTGGAGGATTACCGGAAGGGTGGGCTTGTCATGGGCCTCCGCCCGGAAAGTATCTATACCGAAAAGAAAGAAAGTACCGGCGGCGAAGATTATTCTTTTAACACCGTGGTTAACACCCTGGAATTGCTGGGGGCGGAATACAACGCCGGTCTTGATGTGGGCGGATTTAACCTGAGCTGCAGAATCTCTGCGGATCAGGCAATCGGGAAGGGGCAAAATGTCACAGCATCCTTTGATGTAAACAAGGTTCATTTCTTTGATGAAAAAACCGGTTTACGTATCAAAGGGCAGGAGTAATAAAACCATGAAAACAATAAAAGCATTGCAGACCATCGCGTGGATTACCGCAGGGGTCTCCGTTTTTGAATTGGCCATTTCACAATTTTTCATAAAAATGACCCGGCTTTCGGCAATAGAAACCACGGGAATATCCCTTTTCGCTTTTATCATCTTTGGGCTGGTTACCCTTTTTGCCGTTACCCGGATGAAGGACAGCGCCGGGGGAAAGATCTTCGCCGTGCTGATGAACCTTGTCACCGCCCTGGCGGCCACATGGTATTTACACTTGATACTAAGGGATGAAATCTTTTTCAGAAACCTCTACTACGTTATGAATCGGCAGACCAGGACCTATGATCTGCTTCCCCTGGCAAAAAGAATCACCGCATCGATCCCCCTGGCCGGCATTATGTTGGGAACCGCCGTGTATTACCTTTCGGCTGCAGCAATTCTGATTTTAATGCTTCGGAAAAACAAACGGTGAAAATAAAAAAATCCCTTTTCCGTTCTGATTCCATCAAGGTTCTGCTGCTGCGGATGTGGGCTGCCGGGGCGGTTTGTTTTTTTGGCGCCTGGGGCCGGGCCGGGGCGGAAGAGGTGGGGCAGGCCTATTCGCTGAACCTTATCGCCGGCCTGATTGTGCTGCTTGTCATCTGCGACTGGATTATCGTAAATCCGCTTATCCGTTATGCTTTTAAAAAAAGGCCCCCGGCGAAGCCTGATAAAAAAGTATGGCGGATATTTCTTGAGGGCCTGCTTCATATCATAAAAATAACGGCGGCGGTTCTGTTTATTGTAGGCGTCTACTATCTTTTAAATATCCTTTTTATCCATCTGTTTCATCTGGACGAAAAATCCGTTCCTGTTCCATTGGAGCCGCTCCTCTTTGGCATCCTTTACGGGCTTTGTTATACCGGCCTTGATTTTATAGAAAAAAAACTTATGGGAAAAATCGGGGGAAAGAATGAGTTATTATGAAATGATCAGGGATGATACGGTAAATCATTATGTTCTGTTTACGGAAGATGAAATTGCCGGGCTGAAAAAACGTATCGGCGTGGAAAAAATAAAATCCTTTCAAAACGATATGGAGGATCTGTTCAACGCCCCCCTTGAGTCGGTGGTGACGAAAAAAAGATGTGCCCCCGGCGGCAATGTTCACGACTATGTCAGTCTGGGGACTTATTGGTGGCCGGACAAAAATAATAAAGACGGCCCCTATATCCGGCGTGACGGGTACATAAACCCGGAAGGCGTCTTCTACGATAAGGATAAATTAAAACGGCTGGCCTATCTGGTATATCATGGGAGCCTGCTCTATTTTCTTAGCGGAGAAAACCGCTATCTCGATCTGGTAAAAAGACATCTGTGCAACTGGTTTATCAATGAAGAAACCCGCATGAACCCCCATCTGGAATACGGCCAGTTTATTCCCGGCCTTGCAAATGGCCGCTCCGAGGGGATCATTGATTACGGGGCGAGTTTTACCTACGCCCTGAATATGATCCACCTGCTGCACCGCGTGGGCGCCCTGGAAGCGGATTTGCTTGAGGGCCTTTTAAGCTGGCACCGCTCATTCCGTACCTGGCTTCTGGAAAGTGAGATAGGTAAAAAAGAAGGTTCCGCAAAAAACAACCACGGCACATTCTACGATGTTGCACTCTGTTCCATTGAACAATTCCTTGGAATGTCAGAACAGATAAAGGCCCGGAAAGATTTTTTTATCACCGAAAGAATAGAAAAACAAATAGCTGCGGATTTTTCCCTGCCCCTGGAACTGGCGCGGACCAGAACCATCACCTATTCTTTTATGGGACTCAAGGGCCTGCTTGAGGAAGCAAAATTTTTAAGCTGTCAGGGGATCGATGTTTTTCCTCGTCTGAAAGGCGCCGTGAATTGGCTCTATGAAAACGCAATTGTTCACCGGGAAACATGGCCTGGGTCGCAGCTTACCCGTGTGGATGACGGAATCTATCTGGTGTTCCGGGAATTGGTATGCGGTATATACGGGTCCGATTATGCGGATATTGGCGATTATGTTGATCCCGGCAAAATTTATAACCGGGTATTAGCTTATCTATTTTTATAAGGATGGGGCATGGAAAATCAATTTGTTAAAGACCTTGTTTCGCGGATGGATTTTGATCAGAAGATCGGCGCATTGTTGACATTGGGTTTCACCGGGACCTTGGTACGGCCCCATATTTACGATGCGGTTGTAAAATACCATTGCGGGGGCCTGCGGCTTACGCCGGTGTCCCGGCTCTTTGGAAGTTACGTGAACCCCAAGTCCGGCAGGACCGTGTTGGACGTTACCGATACCAAAGGGTATAAAAACGACATGGCCCCTCCTTCGGTGAGCGCCTCCCAATATGCCGCTTTGCTTGACGAACTTTCAACGCTGGCCCGTTCCCGCCCGCTGGCTCTGCCACTGCATTTTTCTTTTGATCAGGAGGGCGGCACCAGCGCGGACTTTAATTTTGGCGGGGTGAATATTTTTCCCAAGCCCATGGGCATCCGGGCCGCCGGGGACCCCAACCTGGCCTACGCGGTGGCAAAGGCCGTTTCCCGGCAGGCAAAAGCGGTGGGCTTTAACTGGATCCATTCCCCGGTGCTGGATGTAAACACCGAACCTATGAACCCCGAAATCTATACCCGCGCCTATTCGGATGTTCCCGAAGAGGTGGCGGAATACGCGGCAAAATCCTGCGAGGGATTTAAAGAAGGAAAAATGATCGCCACCGGGAAACACTTTCCCGGCCGGGGGGATTCTGCGGTGGACGCCCACTTCGAGATGCCCGTCATAAAGGTTGAAAAGGATACCATGTTCAAGCGGGAACTCCTTCCGTACCAGGAATTGATCAAAAAAGATCTGCTCCCTTCGATTATGATCGCCCACAGCATTTTTCCCGCCTTTGACGATAATGATATTGCTACTGTTTCAAAGAAGATCCTTACCGGGCTGCTGCGGGACACCCTGGGTTTCGATGGGGTTATCACCACCGACAGTATGACCATGGGCGGGGTTGCGGTGCGTTACGGCGTGGCAAACGCCTGCGCTCTGGCCCTGGAAGCCGGGGCGGATCTGGTGCTGATGAAGGCGGAAAATTCCCTGGTTGGGGAAACCTTCAATACGATAAAAGAATTTGTCCGGTCCGGCAGGATAAGTGAAACGGAACTGGACCAAAAAGTTTACCGGGTGTTAAAGGTAAAATACGATTACGGACTTTTTACGGAATTCAAAAAAGAGGACCCCGAAGAAGTCATAGGGGACACGGGAATTATCGCCCTTTCAAAACATATCGCCAAACATTCGGTTATGGTCCACAGGGGTAAAGATCTTCCCCTGGAAAAAACCAGCAGGATCCTTTTGATCGAACAGATCAATAAAACCCCGAATGATTTTTACTGGCATCCGGGGAGCCTGTACAAAAAATGCCTGGCGTATAATAAAAACATCGATTACCTTGAAACGAACTATACTTTCGACGAAGACGACAAGGCGCGGATTCTTCAAAACATCGGGAACTATGACGCGGTGATCATCACCAATTTTTATATCCGGGGCAAGATTTCAAACAATGAATTTATAGAACAGCTGCCGGCAAAGGAATTTTCTGCGGAGGGCAAAAAACTCATCGTGATCACCAATACCCCCTATCCCATCAGCGTACCAAAAAACTGCGATAACCTGATTGTTTCCTATGCCACTTCTCCCGATAACCTGGAAGTATGCGCCGGTGTTCTTTTCGGTGAAATTCACGCCGAAGGAACTTACCCCGTCTTATGGGAAAAAGAGCAGGTATGAACACCCGGGAAGAATTGGATCAATTTAAACCCCTAAAGGAATTTTTCGCCGGCATTGATTCGGACGGAACGGTTTTTGATTCCATGAACATCAAACACCTTAAGGCTTTTATTCCAGCGGCCCTGCAAACCTGGGACTGGGGGGACCGGGCCAATGATTTTCAAAGGATATGGAAACATATCAACCTTGATTCCGCAACACGGGGAATCAACCGTTTTGCCGCTCTGGCAGCGGCTTTTGAACAATTGGCAGACAGTATTACTGCAAACCAAACGGAATTTGATCCAGGACCCTTAAGGGCCTTTACGGAAAACAGCGCCGCCCTGTCCAATGGGGCGCTGCAAAGCTGGATCGAGGGTCACCCCCATCCCTTCCTCGACAAGGTGCTTGAGTGGAGCCTTGAATCGGATCGGCTTTTTGCGGAGCATACCAAAAATATTCTTCCCTATAACAATGTGGAAGCCGCCTTAAAGGTCCTGCATGAAAAGGCGGATATTATGGTGGTGTCCTCCGCATCGGGAGCCGGGCTCGACAAGGACTGGTCCTTGTCAGGACTTACTGTATATACAGCATTGCTGGCGGGTCAGGAAGCGGGGAGCAAAAAAGATCAGCTCCGCCTGGCTGCCCGCGGTAAATATCCGGCAAACAAGACCCTTATGATAGGGGACGCCCCCGGTGATTTGGAAGCCGCCCGGGCCTCTCAGGCGCTCTTTTTCCCGGTTCTTCCTGGCATGGAGGAGAAAAGCTGGGATATCCTGCGGGAAGAGGGGCTTAAGCGTTTCTTTGCGGGGAGTTACCAGGGCGGGTATGAAAATAAACTTATCGATGAATTTTTAGGCAGGCTGCAAGGCGCCGCGTTTTCATCATCATAAACCGTTTTACTTCCCGGCCCCGTCAACAGCAGCTTTCCGCCTGAGTCTTCTTCCGTATCAAAAAGATCGCCACAATAACCGAACTAATCCCCACCATAGCGTTACTGATCAGCATAACCATACCGATCCCTTCGCTGCCTATGGAAGTAAAGTTCTGCATGAGCCAGAGGGGCGGGATGCGGAATAAAAAGAGGCGGGCCATATTGAGGATCATGGAAATTTTGGTGTATCCAAACCCGTACAAAAGACCCATCACCGCCGCATTAATGGCAAGGAGTATATTGCCGTAACATTCATAGCTGTATATGCCTGCAATCTGCATCCCAAAGACAGGATCTCCTTCTGAAAAAAGACTGATGATCGGCCCTTTAAAAATCATCATTGGGGTAAAGAAAAAAATTCCCAAGCCTAAATTGATAACAAAGGCCCGTTTGAAAATACCCAGCGCCCGCCTGGTGTTTTTGTTCCCTAAATTCTGGCTTACTATCGAGGACTCCGCCTCTTCAACCCCGTTTGGGGGCATAATGGTAACAGCGCTTATCCTGTTTGATACCCCCAAAGCCCCTATCACGGTACTGCCGTAAAAGGCGCACATGGAATTGACGATCACCTTTCCAAAACTGAAGGCGAACCGTTCCATAAAGACCGGCAGGGAAAGGGTCAAAATGGGCTTAAGGGTTTTAATGGAAAAATCGATCTCCCGAAAAGAAATGGCAAAGGGATTACTTTTTTTGGTCATGGTTCTTAAGGCTATGCAGGTGATAATGGTATGGGCCGCAAAGGACGCCGCGGAAAGCATCAGGATGCCCCCGTGGAAAACATAAATAAAAATTACCGTCAGGATCAATTTGACCAAAAGAACCAGAAAATTAAAATAGAGAATGATTTTAGTGTTACCCTTGGCCTTTTCGATTGCAAAATAAATAGTGTTAATAAAGATGCACACCTGCATACAGGTCTCCAGAATAAAATAAATGGAACCGATGGACAGCAGATCCTCGGGCATCCTGAGCAGCCGCAGGAAGGGAGATGCAAAGGGTATGATGATAAGGAGAATGAGGCCGCATACGCCCAGGACCAGAAACATCAGGGTATTGATGTTCTTCTTTACCTGTTCCAAATCCCCCGCCCCAAAGTACCGTGCGATGATGATCCCCCCGCCTATCCCCAGCCCGCTGCCAAAGGAACTGAGCATTTGCTGGATCTGGGAAACAAAGGAGACCGTGGAAACCACAGAAGAACTGATGTTGGAGGCGACCAGGGCGTCAAAAAAAGAAAAGAACTGGCCTATGGTATTATAAAGAACCAAGGGCAGGGAAATACTGATGAGCACATTCCAGGGATTACCATCCAGAATGAACCGGCGCCGTTCTTCGTCCTTTTTGCTGATCCGTATTCCGCTCTTCATCCTTTAACCGGCTACCTGGTCCGCAGTTTCCCTGAGG
>BNVE01000105.1 GCA_025997875.1 Spirochaetia bacterium | reverse complement strand
CCCCCCAAGCAGATAAATTATTCTACCATAGCAAGCGCTGTCTCTCTCCCGCTTCAATTACGGCAGGGTCCTCTTTTCGGAGGGTTCTGCCTTTTTTTATTCCCACAGTCTCTGCAGGAGTACTCCGGTAACAATATTTTCTATCGTAAAGGAGTTCTTTATGAAGAAGCGTATCCCCGCGTTTTTTAGTTTTGCCCTTGCGGCAATCCTGCTGGTCTTTACAGGCTGCTCCAACCCGTCCGGACCGGGTAATCCGGCCCCGGATCCAATTTATCCCCCCGTTACCAATTATACCCTTACTTATGACGGAAACGGCAGCGATGGCGGTACTGTTCCCGTTGATTCGACCAAATACAGATCATGGCAGACGGTGACGGTACGCGGCAACACCGGCGGCCTCACCAAAACAGGGAAGGTGTTTGACGGCTGGAACACCAATGCGAACGGCACCGGTACCTGGTACCGCACGGGTGATACGTTTTCTATAGGCGATGCAGACAAGACGCTATTCGCGGTTTGGGTGAACACGGACGAAAAACATTTCTGGGCTTTAAAGACAACGGATAGTACGTGGTACTTGCTCACAGCAAAAAAACTTGTGGAAGGTACTCATTGTATCGTCTATGCCGATGTAACAACCGGCATTACAGCGGCCAATGGGCAGGTTGTTGCCGATAAGTATGACAACTATATTCACAACCAGATAACCAACGCATTCGGCGGCATTGAGGACGTTGACGGAAACAGCAAGGTTATCTTTTTAATGCTCGACATAATCGACGGCTATACGGGAAGTGGCGGATATGTGGCGGGGTATTTCCAGCCCTATCACATGTATGCGCGGTCAACGGGAAGGATGTATTCCAATGAAGCGGATATGCTCTTTATGGATACAAATCCGGGGTTCGATTCCGGCAATCAGCAAAATTTCTATTCCACAATGGCGCATGAGTTGCAGCATCTCATTGAGTTCTCCGAGACAGTCGCTCACAATCCAACCAGACCGGAAAAAGACCTCTGGATCAACGAGGGGCTTTCGACCGCTGCGGAATATATTTATGGCACCGGTACCGGAAGTCCGGCACATCAGCAAGATCGGATTGCTTATTTTAACTACGATCCGGAAAACACTATCGTCTTTGGCAATAATTTCTTTGTATGGAATGGATGGTGGGAGATGCCGGCAAACGGCGGCGATGTGCTTGCCAATTACTCGACTGCTTACCTCTTTTTCCAGTGGCTCAGGACTCACGCGAGTAATAATACTGGAATCTACAAAGAGATTATCGCATCCGCTTACGCCGACTACCGCGCGGTGACCAGTGCTGCGTATAATCGTATTGTAGCGATTACATCCACTGATTGGGGCAATCTCCTCAGCACCTGGATGATTGCCAATGCACTGAAGGCAGACAGCGGACTGTATGGGTACGAGGGGCAGATAGCGCCTACGATAGGTTACTTCAATTTGCCAACGCCGGTTACTACGTATGAGTTTGCCCCCGGTGAGGGTATTTATTCCCTGTTCACGGGGAGCCATACTTCGCTTTCCACTGTGCCCAGCGGCCAACCAAATATCAAGTATGCGGGTATCCCGAGTTCCGGAACTGCGATTGTCCGGACAACTCCTTACACCGGGAATTTACTACTGACCTACAATGCCAACACCAACAACAAAAGTTATAGCTACGAGAAGGGTGTGATTCTGAATTACCAAGACAGCGGCAGTACTAACAATGGGCTGATGTCCCTTAGAAGCACGGCGCCCGCTCCGTCAGCGCCCTTGCCCACGAGCTACCCGATTGACGTTCACTTCGGTCCGGACGGCACGGTATCGCCGGATAGTCCCCGCACAGGGACAGGTAGTCTGGGGAAGGGGATATCTGCAAAACCGCTTGGGATCGGGAAATGAGCGGACTAAGGCTGCTCAGGATGTTGGCTTTGGCCGGCGTCATCATGGCGCTGCCTGTTCAGGGTTTCTCCCTGGGCAGGCGGGACGCCGGGAAAGCGCCCCGGACACAGGCCGCGCCGGATCAGCCGGTTCCCGCACTTGAAAAACCGGGGATTCCCCCGGCCTCTGGTGCGGCGCTCTACGAGTCTGCGGTTTCAGGCCAGACCGTGGAAGTAAGCGGCCGGGTCCGGCTGGTGGGGAGCGAGCCCTTTCCGGACCTGGTGCTTACCGATGAAGGCGATCATACCTGGTACATCAATGCTGATGACCGGCCAACGGTCGCCGCCTACGAACAACAGACCGTAACAATCCGGGGCACGGTGGAACTTAAGGAGATGGTGCTGGCTAACGGCCGGAGCCTCGGTTCAAGAAGGACCCTCTCCGGTGTCACCCTCATCAAAGTTTGGTGAATCCTTTAAAAAACTTTCTTTTACATGCTTTTCCATCTGTTTGATCAGCGCCGCCATATCCCGGCTCAGGGGCGCGCGCAGGGCAATGCCGCCGTTTTCTGCGCTGCCGCCTTCTGTTGCGCCGTTCCCGTAATCCGGCAAAATCAATTCCGCCGCATGGAGGCCCAGCCGGGCGAGGAGGGGTTTTTCGTCGAAGGGGTCCCCCCGCCAGTTCCGCTTGAAGGAGGAAAGCAGTACCGGCTTGGCGCTGCCGTAGAGGGGATCGCAGACAATGGGGTGACCCATGCTGCACAGGTGGACACGGATCTGGTGGGTTCTACCGGTTTCGGGGAGGGCCTCCACCACACTGTAGTTCCCCGCGCTCCCCAAAAGGCGGAACTTTGTGAGGGATTTTTTCCCCTGATACTTATCGATGATGGTCATGTGCTGTTTGTTTCCGTTGGGGACCAGGGGCAGGTCGCAGGCCGCTTCCTTCCAGCCGGGACGGCCATGGACCACCGCATAGTAACGCTTTTTAACCTGCCGGTCCTCAAAGGCGCGGGACAGCAGCCGGTGGGTTTCCTCGTCCCTGGCGAATACCACCACACCGGAGGTGTCCCGGTCAATACGGTGCACCGTGTAAAGCCGGTGATGGGGAGCGGCCGGGACTGACCCGGTAGCCGGCCCGCCTTCACCTTCGTTCAGGAACACTTCCAGAACTTTATCCAGCCTTTCTTTTGAATCGTCCCAGCGGTCGGCGCTGACGGCGATCCCCGCCGCCTTATTTACCGCGATGATATGGTCATTTTCATATATTATTGAAAAAAAAGCTTTTTGCTTCATTGAATGCAAGTGTAGCTCAATTATGGGATTTTGGGAATGTGTGGGATCGCCTAAATGCGACCTTTTAAAAGCTCTATTTAAGCCTTTGCTCTGCGTTCCGCCGTTTCTTCCGCAGCGATCCGTTTGTTCGCCTGGGCTTGCAGACTATCCGCCGGCAGTTCCATAATTTCTATCCGGTTGCCGTCGGGGTCGTGGGTCCAGCATTGTATGCACCTGGATTTGCCCAGCTTGCGTTCTATGTCGATGGGCGCGCCTTTGGCGCGGATCTCCTCCTGGAATGCGGCGGCGTTATCAACCTGGTAACAGATATGGGCGTGTCCTATCGTTTTTGGACCCGGTGTGAATTCTTCGGTCCCGTCCGCAAAAATTTCCAGGAACTGGCTGGGGGCGATATACAGGTAGATAGTCCCCACGCCGCTGCCGTCATCCTTCATCATGCGGAAGGCTTCTTTTAATCCCAGCACGTCCCGGTAGAAAGCCGTAGTAAGCTCAAGGTCACGCGCACGAATGGCGCTGTGCCCGATTCCCGTAATCATTGTATCCTCCTGTGTCGTTCACCGAAACGCGTAGTATTACTATTTAACCTTAATTGCCTGCAGCTGGGCTCTGACCCCGAGTTCCGCAGCCTTAAAACAGTGTTCCTGTGTCATGGCGTTTTCCGTGCGGTTAAGGCAGTCCATGATGAGCTGGCCGAAGTAAGGATAGCCCACCTTGCCCTCCACGTGATAATAGGTTTCTTCGTGCTGATTGGCAAGGAACAGATGCCCGCCGCCGGAATCTTTGACCCCTAGGTTCACGTATTTGCGCTGCTCAATATAGCCTTCGGTTCCCAGGATGAAGGACCGGCCGTCACCCCAGGTCTGGAGCCCATCGGGGGTGAACCAGTCCACCCGGAAATACTGGGTAGCGCCGTTGTCCCCCAGCAGGGTGGCGTCGCCAAAATCGTCCAGTTCAGGGTAGTCGGGATGGTTGTAGTTGCCGATTTTGCTGTGCAGCACCGTAGCATCCTTAACCCCGGCATAGAACAGGAACTGCTCGATCTGATGGCTGCCTATGTCGCAGAGGATGCCGCCGTATTGGGCCTTCTTGAAGAACCAGTCCGGCCGGGACGAAGGCGCCCCGACGCGGTGGGGCCCCATGCCCAGTACCTGGATCACCTTGCCGATGGCCCCCTGTTCAATGAGCTGCCCCGCAAAGACGGCGCTTTCCACGTGGAGCCTTTCGCTAAAGTAGCACATATACTTTTTGCCCGTTTCCTTTACCTTGGCCCTGGCGGCTTCCAGCTGTTCCAGGGTGGTGAGGGGGGCCTTATCGGTAAAGTAATCCTTTCCCGCGGACAGGACCCGCAGGCCCAGGGCGCAGCGTTCCGAAGTGATCGCCGCCCCCGCAATCAGTTTTACTTCCGGGTCGCTGAGGATTTCGTCCTCGCTGCGGGCAACTTTCGTGCCGGGGAATTTTGCCACAAAGGCTTCCACCTTTTTTGGGTCCGGGTCGTAGACACTCTTGAGAACGGCCCCGGCTTCGGTAAGCCCGTTACACATGCCGTAAATATGCCCGTGATCCAGCGCAATGGCCGCAAAGGTAAACTCGCCCTTCTTGACTACCGGACTGGGTTTCCCCCTGGGCGCATAATTCATGCCATCAGACGCATTTGCCATATCTTCCTCCTCCGTCAGATTGAATCATTTCTTATTATAATCACTTCCCACGCTTATGTTACCGGCAAAATCCTGTACCGAGCCGGTTTTTTGGTAAAAATGGGGAACATGAGACATAATTCCCTTTACCGTATAGAAGGGATCGTCCTTTTGGATCGGCAGATCGATGGTTTTCCCTTCGGAACCGGCCTTGTAAATGGCGGTGATAAGCTCGATGGTCAGCCGGCCGTCTTCCCCTTTGATAAGGAAATCCCCGCCGGTTTCAATGGCCTTTAGCACATTGTCAATCTGGCCGGTGTGGGCGATATGGGTAAGATGGGGCAGGGAATTGTAGTAATCGTTGAGCTCCTTTTCCAGGGGCGGGTTTCCGTCCTTTTGGGGGAACCCGTTTTCCATGGATATGGAAGCGGCGATCTTCCAGGGGGCCGAAATACGGGCCTTCTCCCCCTGAAAGATAACCTGCTGTTCCTCGCCGTGGTGTATGACGGAACTGGTAACCTGGGCCAGTGCGCCCTTTGAGCAGACCCCGCCGCCGTACTGCATTATCGCCACGGAAATATCTTCTACTTCCGCATTATCGTGGGAGGCGTTGCTCATAACGGCGCTTACCTTTGAGGGAAGCCCAAGCATCCAGCCCAGCATATCAATATGGTGGACCGCGTGGTTCAGGGTACAGCCGCCGCCTTCCTTCTCCCAGGTTCCCCGCCACCAGAGGTCGTAGTAGCTATGGCCCCGCCACCAGAAAGAATCTACCTGGGCATGGACCACTTTGCCGATTTTGCCGCTGTCCAGCACGGTTTTAAGGTTCATAATGGGGTCCCGGAAGCGGTTTTGGGCTATGGGGGAGAAAATTTTGCCGCTTTCCCTGGCGGCCTTGATCATGGCGTCGCATTCTTCCAGGGAAGCGGCCATTGGTTTTTCAACAATGACGTTCTTGCCCGCCTTGAGGAAATCAATGGCGATCTCCGCGTGAACGTAGGGCGGGGTGCAGATACTTACCAGATTAATGGAAGGATCATTCAAAATATCCTTGTGGGATGAAAACACCTTTGCATTGGGAAGCTTGAAGTCCAGCTTTTTCTGCTCCGCCTTTTCGGGGTATATGTCTACCAGATGGGTGATGGCGCACCTGTCAGGAAAAGCAAGGTAAGCTTCCAGGTGAAGCCGGGAAATATTCCCCGTACCGATAATAGCAACGTTTAACATGATTCCTCCCTGACGATAAAGTATAGAAACATACTACCATGTTATTAATGGGGCGTCAATGAAGCAACATTTAAAAAAAATTTTCAAAATTTAAGTTTTTTTATTTGACGCCTCCATACAAGCATGTTACGATGCTAAGTGCTAGAAGGGTAATCCGGCTTTTGGTTTTAGCGGCGGTTCCCGGGGGAACCCGGGGGGTATTCCGGTCATTGGGGTGCAGGGATGGGAAAAGTGAACAACAAGGGCAGCCTGAAACGGGCTAACTATATTAAGCGCTCATGGATGCTCTATCTGATGCTCTTGCTGCCCATGATCTTCTTTGGGGTCTTCCGTTATGTCCCCATGACCAACATCGTTATCGCCTTTAAGGATTATAACATGTTCCGGGGGGTGTGGGAATCGCCCTGGGCGGGGGCCAAGTGGTTTGCCCAGGCCTTTTCTTCCCGGGATTTCTATAACGCCCTGCGGAATACCCTGTGGCTTAATCTGCTTGATCTGGTCATCGGCTTTCCCGCGCCGGTTATCCTCGCCATCCTGTTGAACGAAGTAACTTCCACCGGATACAAGAAGCTGACTCAAACCATCGTATACCTTCCCCACTTCCTTTCCTGGATTATCATCAGCGGCATCGCGTCCCAGTTGTTTGCCCCCGGCGGGGGGATGATCAATATCATGCTTGGCAAGGCGGGCATCGGCCCCATTGATTTTTTGATGAAGAACGAGCTTTGGGTGGGAACTTACGTGGGCCTGGGGGTCTGGCGGGAGGCCGGATGGGGCACCATCATCTACCTGGCGGCCATTACGGGGATCAACCCGGAGGTATACGAAGCCGCCGAGGTGGACGGCGCGGGCCGCTTCGGCAAGATCTGGCATGTAACCCTGCCGGGGCTGCGGCCTACCATCGTGGTATTGCTGATTATGAACCTGGGCCGCATTCTGGGCAGCGAATTTGACCGCCCCTATACCATGGCAAACCCAAAGGTTATGCAGGTGGCGGATGTGATCAGTACCATGGTGTACCGGGTGGGTATCCGGTCTTTCCAGTTCTCCTATACTGCGGCGATTGGCCTTTTCCAGTCGGTTATCTGTGTTATCTTTCTTGTGGCCGCCAATCAACTGGCAAAGAAAGTCGGCGACCGGGGCATCTGGTAGGAGGGCGGGATGGTTAAATCGAGATCTACAAAAGTGGTCGATGCGGTAATCGTTTTAATTCTCTTTGGGGTGATCGTTATCTGCCTGCTGCCCATGGTAAATCTTCTTGCCCGGTCCCTGAGCTCCCCCCTGGCTATCGTCAACCGCCGGGTCTCTGTTCTGCCGGTGGACTTCACCTGGGAATCCTATCAATACGTGTTTAAGGACCCTTCTTTTTCCCGTTCCATGCTCTGGACCGCCATCCTGACGGCGATCTGTACCCTGGTATCCCTGACCATGACCATCCTTTGCGCCTTCCCCCTTACCTACGATAGTCTTAAGGGCCGTAAGGTTTTTAACACCCTTATCATCTTTACCATGTATTTCAGCGCCGGTACGATTCCCAATTACATTTTGATGAAGAGCCTCAATCTGTTGAACAACCCCCTGGTGCTTATCCTGCCCAACTGCCTTTCGGTATTCAACATGATCATCCTGCGGAGCTTTTTCTACGGCGTTCCCGACAGTCTGCGGGAATCCGCTGAACTGGACGGGGCAAATCCCTTTACGGTGCTGGTGCGGATCTACCTTCCCCTGTCCACCCCGGTGCTGGCCACCCTGGCGCTGTTTTACGCAGTGGGCCGCTGGAACGGCTTTTCCGACGCCCTGCTGTATCTGACCAAGGCTGATTTCCACCCCATACAGCTTAAGCTCTACAATATTATCAACAATCTTTCAGCCATCGAAATTGCCACCCAGGAAGGCATTGCCGGAGGCGCCCCCCAGATGAGCGATGGCATGAAGGCCGCCTCGGTCATGTTCGCCACCCTTCCCATTCTGGTGGTCTATCCCTGGCTTCAGCGTTACTTTATCAAGGGCGTGTCCCTGGGCGCGGTAAAAGGTTAATGGAAAATTCAGGCTGTCAAGGCGGTCTGTGGTTTTATGGATTAGGAGGAACTATGAAAAGAAGAACATTACGTATTGTTCTTGCGGGTCTGGCGATCATGTCTCTGCTGATTGCCTGTAACAAAGCCAAGCCTGCCGCCGGCGGGTCCGGGGCCGGAGGTCCTCCGTTGGAGATAAGTGTTGAGGTTTTTAACCGCGGCACCGATGGTGGAAGGTCCGATCCGACCAAGAACAACTATTCCGACTGGATTGCGGAAAAGCTCCTGAAAGATGAAAACATCAAGATCACCTTTATCTCCATTCCCCGGTCTGATGAAACCCAGTCCCTCAACAACATGATGGCGGCGGGTAATCCCCCGGACATCTGCCTTACCTACGATCTTAACCTTATCGCCAACTTCCGGGATCTGGGCGGCCTCTACGACATGGCCCCCAATATCGAAAAACTCATGCCCGATCTGGACAAGTTCCTGGGGGAAGATCCCATGCTCCCCGGCAGGCGTTTTGTTCTGCGGTCCCGTGAAGCCGCCACCGGCGCGGTCTATTCCATTCCCGCCCGGCGCATGAACACCGCCCGGATCAATACCTTTATCCGCAAGGACTGGCTGGACAAGCTGGGCCTGCCCCTCCCCAAAACCACCGATGAATTCTATCAGGCATTAAAGGCGTTTAAGGAAAAAGATCCCGGTAATGTGGGTAAAGACCGGGTTATCGGCATGACATCTTCGGGCAAAGGTTCCCGCTGGAATTTCGGCAACCTCCTGGATTCCTTTATCGACCCCAATCTTTCCATTAAAGATGAATGGGTGAACACCGTGGTTGACCGCTCCTACCTCCTCCCCGGTTATAAAGAGGGCGTCCGCTTCCTCAACAAGATGTACAACGAGGGCCTTATTGACCGGGATTACCCCCTGTATCCCAACGATGATGAACCCTTTGCCCGTCTCAAGAGCGGCGTAGCGGCTTCCTATCAGCATAACTACGATCAGGTTTTCCGGGACAGCCCCGGCGTCCTCCGGGACCTCCAGGCCAATGTGCCCGGCGCAGAGCTGGTGGTTATCGATCCCTTCCATCATCCTTCGGGCAAGACGGTAAAATACGCCTATGACGCAGCCGGGGTTTATTTCTTTATTCCCAAGACGGCCAAGAATCCCGAAGCGGCCATGCGCTATATCAACTGGCTTTCCCGTTTTGAAAACACCAACTTCCTCCAGTTGGGACCCGAAGGCGTTGCCTACGATCTGGTGAACGGGATTCCCAAGGTAAAGCCCGCGCCGGGCCTGTGGATTCAGAACAGCCCCCAGAATATCGATTACACGATTTCCATCAACGGGCTTGAACTGGGCGATCCTGCCAAGAATATGCAGGCCCTTGCCAATTCCTACAACTGCGATCCCCAGCTGATTTTTGATGCCTATGAGCTTTCCCTCAAAAACGCCCGGCCCCTGCCGGTTATCCCGGTGGTGCTTTCCGCCGCCGGTCCGGTACAGCAGACCCTGCTGGACCAGGGGGATGTGCTCATGGCTCAGGCAATTACCGCTCCGGCAGCACAGTTTGACAGGATTTGGGACGATGGTATTGCCAACTGGCTCAGGTCGGGAGCGGAGACTGTCCGGGCCGAGCGGGCCGCGAAGTTCATCGCACCCTAAATTTCACCGTAACTATATTGAACCGCCCGCCGTATTGCCGGGCGGTTTTTATTTGATTAAGCCCCGGGAGGCGGAAGAAATAGTCCCACCCGAAAGAGTCGAAACATCGTTGGTGATGATCATGGCAGTGCCGTCGAGCCGCTGTATCTCCCGGATAATTTCTTCCTTGCCCTTCCGCTTGGCAAAGATCATCAGCACCGTCTTGGCAGAATCCCGGCCCCGGGCGTCCATGGTGGTAACCGCGAAGCCCTTACCCCGCAGCAGGGCGACCATGGCCTCACTGTTTTCCTTTGACACAATGGTCTGGATAAGCACCTTCCCCAAAGCAATAGAATTCTCAATCCGGGAGCCGATATACACCCCCAAAGAAAACCCGATACTGTACACAATGCCCTTGATCGGCGCTTCGGCGATCCCCATGATCACCCGGGATGCGATAAAGGTCCAGAGGATGATTTCAAAAAACGACAGTATGGTCCCTTCCCGCCGGTAACCCTTGTTGATTAGGATCTGACGAACCGTGCCCAGGGACACCTCGGCAATTTTGGAGACCAGAATAAGAACCAGCTCCAGGGGAGGAGCGGCATTCAGAAAATTGATAACATATTCCATGATTTTACCCTTTCCCTAACTATAACCCCAACAGACGCAGCCCGCAACCAATGTTTGATCGGCGCTTCCCCATTTCCGGCAGAGGCCCCAATTTACTTGACGATTTC
Organism: Spirochaetia bacterium; assembly: GCA_025997875.1. Taxonomy (GTDB): domain Bacteria; phylum Spirochaetota; class Spirochaetia; order Treponematales; family Breznakiellaceae; genus BNUT01. Next base: position 5,253 of record BNVE01000105.1, on the reverse strand, counting down.
TATTATATGATCAATCCTGAATACCTACGGAGGATTCAGGATGGAAACCGTTTCAACAGTAATAGAACTATTGCACCGGGGCGCCCGGGAATTCGGGGACGAATCCTATCTGGGGGGCAAGCTGGGGGACGCCTGGCAGCGCTTCAGTTTTAAAGAGACCGACCGGCTTTCTTCGGCCTTTGCCATTTCCCTGATCAAGCTGGGCTTTGCCCGGTACGAGAACATTTCCATCCTGGCGGAGGGCCGTCCCTCCTGGGTCATCGGCGAGTTCGGCGTCCTTAAGGCGGGCTGTACTTCGGTGCCCCTCTCCACAAAATTGCTCCCCGATGAGATCCTCTTCCGGCTGGACCACAGCGAATCCCGGGCCCTCCTGGTTTCGGAAAACAACCTCCAAAAGGGCGCCGAGGCCCTGGAAAAAGTACAGAAGAAGCCAATCCTTATCTGCATCTCCCCCAAAAATTCCCACACAGAAGAACTGGCAAAAAAGTTTTTCCTAACCGAAGGAAAGGATTTTTTCTATTATGATGATTTGATTATCCAGGGCCTTGCCTTTCTGGATGCTGCGGAGGGGGAGGGCTCCACCCTGCGGCAGAAGCTTGCGGATATTGAAAGCTCCATCAGTACCGACGACACGGTGACCATCTGCTATACCTCGGGGACCACCGGGAACCCCAAGGGGATCATGCTCTCCCACCGGAACTACCTCCACAACGCGACAAAGGCCGCCGAGGTGGTACTGATACTGCGGGGCTGGAAAAGCCTTATCATGCTGCCCCTGGATCATTCCTTTGCCCACACCGTGGGAATCTACGTCTTCCTCTACAAGGGCATCACCATGTACTTTACCGACGCCCAGGGCGGCCCCCTGGCGGCGCTGCGGAACCTGCCGAAAAACCTCACCGAAACCAACCCCGACTTTCTCCTTACCGTCCCGGCCCTTTCGGGTAACTTTATGAAGAAGATGATCCAGGGCGTGCAGGCCAAAGGCCCCTTTGTCTACGGTATCTTTGAACGGGGCCTGAAAGCGGGAATCGCCCGTGCCGGCAACGGCTATAACAAGCCCTCCCTGGGGACCCGGATAAAAAATTACTTCCCCTGGGCCCTGGCCAACGCCCTGGTCTTCCCCAAACTGCGGGGCTTCTTTGGAACGGACCTGAAGTTCTGCGTGGGCGGCGGGGCCCTCCTGGAGATCAAGCAGCAGGAATTCTTCAATGCCATCGGCGCCCCGGTCTACCAGGGCTACGGCCTTACGGAGAACGCCCCCATCATCTGCTCCAACTCCGCAAAGAAGCACAAGTTCGGCACATCCGGTGTGATCATCCCCGACCTTGATGTGCGGATCATGAAGGATGATGTCACCGAATGTCCCACCGGCGAAATCGGCCAAATCGTAACCCGGGGCGGCTCCGTGATGAAGGGCTACTACAAGAACCCCGAGGCCACCGCCGAAACCCTCCGTGACGGCTGGCTCTGGTCCGGCGACCTGGGCTTCAAAGACGCCGACGGTTTCCTGGTAGTAACCGGCCGCGAAAAGGCCCTGCTCATCGCCGCAGACGGTGAAAAGTACAGCCCCGAAACCATTGAGGAAGCGGTGATCAACACCTCCCAGTTCGTCAACCAGATCATGGCCTACAACGAGCAGAACAAATTTACCACCGCCCTGATCACCCTGAACGTCCCCGAACTAAAAGAAGCCGCCAAGTCCGCCGGCATCACCGGCACAAGCGACCCCGATCTTGATCGAATCATCACCCTTATCCGCGACGACCTGATCCGGTTCAAGGACCACCCCGATTACGCCCATATCCCGGTCCAGTGGCGCCCCGCATCCTTCGCCATCATCGCCGACGCCTTCGACGAAAGCAACGGCCTCATCAATTCCACCATGAAGCTGGTCCGCCACAAAGCCCGCGACTATTACCGTGCCCGCATTGATGAGTTGTATACCTCAGGCGCGCCGGACCCCCTGCTGCCCGGTAACTGCGAGGCCCTAAAGAAATGCCTGATTTAAATGAGGAACTGTCTGAACTAAATGAATGAGCAAATTGCACGCATCATAAAGCACGGTGAAGGACTTACCGCCGAATTCAAGGAATGTACCGGACGCATATCAAAAACTGTTTATGAAACGGTATGCGCCTTTTTAAACACCAGGGGCGGCGATATTTTACTTGGGGTAAAAGATAATGGCGTCATAACCGGTATCAAAAAAGAAAAGTCCCCCGAACTTGTTCAGGATTTTGTTAATACCGTCAATAATGAAACAAAATTGTCCCCCACATTTTCTTTGTCCATAAATGAAGTAACTATTGACGGAAAAGTGATACTGCATATTTTTGTGCCGGAAGCCTCCATGGTCCATCGCTGCGATTCCCGGATATTCATCCGAAACAATTCAGGCGATTTTGATATAACCAATAAGCATCAGGAGATCAGCAATCTGTATTTCCGCAAGCAGACTTCCTATTCGGAAAACAGGGTATTCCCCTATGCCGAAATGGCCGATTTGCGGAAAGATATATTAAAAAAAGTTCGCAGTACCGTTGCTGTTGAAAATGCTTCCCATCCCTGGCGCAGGATGAGCGATTTGGAACTGCTAAGGAACGCATCTTTTTTTCTAAAGGATCCCGCAACCGGGCAGGAAGGAATTACCCTGGGGGGAATTCTCATTTTTGGTAAGGATGAACTCATAGCAGCGGCGGCTCCCGCCTTTCGTATTGATATGCTTAAGCGGGTAATCGACACCGACCGCTATGACGACCGGCTTGATCTGCGGACCAATCTTCTTGAATCCTACGAAAAAGCAATGCAGTTTGTGGGAAAACATCTGCCCAATCCATTCCATCTTGAAGGAATTCAAAGCATCAATTTAAGGGACAATATTTTTCGCGAAGTAATTATCAATATGTTGATCCATAAGGAATACGCACGTGCGGAACCAACCCGTTTTATCATCGAAAAAGAACGGGTATACACCGAAAACAGCAATAAGCCCTACATAAGCGGTATTATCGATCTTTCAAATTTGGTGCCGCATCCCAAGAACCCCAATATTGCCCGGTTTTTCAGGCAAATAGGCAGGGCCGAAGAACTTGGTTCCGGGGTCAGAAAAATATATAAATACTGCAAAGCCTATAGCGGCTATGATCCGGTAATAACCGATGATAATGACTGTTTCAGGTTTATCTTACAGGTACCTTTTTTCAAGGATACCCCCCAAGATACCCCCCAAGATACCCCCCAAGATACCCCCCAAGATACCCCCCAAGATACCCCCCAAGATACCCCCCAAGATACCCCCCAAGATACCCCCCAAGATGAAAACCGCGATACGGAGATACTGTCTTTTTGTGAAACACCCAGATCGATGGATGAAATACAAAAATATGTAGATATTAAAAATAGAAAATATTTTAGAACAGCCATATTGAATCCCCTTGTTGAAAGTGGAAAACTTGCCAGAACTATCCCCGATAAACCAACCAGTAAAAATCAGAAATATGTTACGGCAGGAAGTAAAACGGCCATCCGCCCACCCCGCACTTCCCCATAACTCAAGGAGGCCATGCCCGGATCGGTTTTACGGGTATAAACCGCAAAGCCTAAGAAGTCGAAAAAGTTTTTGTGGGGTTTAACCTTGTTTTCTTCCCTTCTTTGACTGCGAACTAAAGGTTCGATTCGACTAAGTGAACGCCTATGGCGACAGGCGCCATTTGGGCAAAAAAATCCGGGGAGCATTACGCCCCCCGGAAAGGTTGGTTAGTTGGCGCCGGGCGCCTTCCTGGCCCGGCCCGCGGCACTAGTTGCGCACCACCCGGAAACCTATGTAGGCGGTATGGCCGGACATGAGGTTATAGGTCCGTGCCGCCGAACGGATATTGGCCTGAGAAGACTGACTGTCGCCGCCGCGATTCATGCGGTACGATCCGGTCAAAGGACCCGTAGGATCAGTCTGCGGACCGGCAGCGTAATTGCCCTCGTAGTCCCAGCACCACTCAGACACGTTTCCGTGCATGTCATACAGATCCCAATCATTCGGGACTAGCTGCCCTACCGCCCGGGGCGGACCCCAGGAGGTGGTACCAGTGTGCCATGCCGCCGCGTCCAGCGCCGCGTCTGCCGCGTCCCCGGTATACCATTGCGTCGTCGTCCCGGCGCGGCACGCATATTCCCATTCCGCCTCCGTTGGCAGCCGGTACCCGTTATTGCTCTTGGTCATCGTGGCCTTATCCCAATCTGCATTGCTTGACATGGGTATGCTGCTGTACGCAAGACCCGCCCAGTCGCTTATCCCGTCCACGCTGTACACCGGCTGTAGCCCCGCCGCTATGCTCAGCTTGTTGCAGAACGCTATCGCCTCATACCAACTGACTGCGTTCGAAGGGTAATTTTCATTATTATTACCGTTGCCCCTCATCACCGTATTAAACTCCCAAACCGTCACCGTGTACTTATTTATCTTGAACGCGCTCAGCGTCACATTATGTGCGGGGGTCGCAACATAAATACTGTTGTCGCCCATCTGGAAGGTTCCGGCGGAGAGCGGTACCATGTTACCGGCAATTCTTGCTAATACTATCGGTAAAGCATCTACAAAGATAATAAAATTTTCGGTGTAGGGGGTTCCCGGCGCTAATCCGTCGAGTATGGTCGCCGTAACGGTTATGTTACCTCCGTATTTGGTGTTGAGGGTGTTGCCGCTGATTGTCGCCTCGGTGGTCCCGGCGTTTGTGACACTCCAGGTAATGGTTTGGTTGGTTGCGTTCACGGGATCTACCGTGCCGGTCAGCGTAAGGGGCGTTCTGGCAGTGGCGGCGCTTGGCACGCCGGTGATGTTGGTTACCGCCACGAATGGCACTATCGGGGTTGCCGTTACGGAAGCCCCGACGCTGATGTTACCGGAGGTATCCACCGTTTTTACGGTAAAGGTGTAGAGCGTGTCGTTGGTTAAGCCGCTAATCGTGGCGGTTTGGATTCCATTGACAACCTCTACCGGTTGGGTAACGCCGTCCGCCGGCGTCCAGGTGATTACCGCTTTTGCGAAGTCGCTGTCCGCGGGGTCAGTCCAGGTAAGAACTACCTCTGCGTTTCCGGCGGCTGCCTGTAAGTTGCTTACATCCCCCGGGGCGGTGGTGTCGGGCAGGATGCCCGCTGTCGGGGTTACCGTTACGGAAACCCCCTCGCTCTGGTTACCAAAGGTATCCACCGTTTTTGCGGTAAAGGTGTAGGCCGTGTCGTTGGTTAAGCCGCTTA
>BNVE01000104.1 GCA_025997875.1 Spirochaetia bacterium | reverse complement strand
GAGCCGGGAGCCGGGAGCCGGGAGCCGGGAGCCGGGAGCCGGGAGCCGGGAGCCGGGAGCCGGGAGCCGGGAGCCGGGAGCCGGGAGCCGGGAGCCGGGAGCCGGGAGCCGGGAGCCGGGAGCCGGGGCGGTTTCTGTCTTTTGGGCTGCCGTTATCTGTAGCATGAGTATACTATAGCACAGATCGAAATAATGCACAACACGTGAATCTTCCAATTGGAAAAACTGGGGGCCTTCGGCCTCTCAACTATGAATTATAGTTCATGTTGTCAAGTAAAAAAATTCAGTATTATTTGTTTTAGTTACAATCATGATGGGAATTGACAGTCCTTCTTATGGGTAGTTATATTATAGTAAAGGAGCCAAGAGGCCATAATGAATTTGTAATCCCAAGAAAAAAAACAAGAAGGGGTAAGCTATGGAAACCGCCGTTTTAAGGAAAGAATTGAAGTCATATATTGATACGCTTCCGGATTATAAACTCCGGGCTCTCAAGCCGCTTTTAACTGTATATTGCGAACCAATGCAGCTGATGCGGCGGCTTTTGCGGCGGCATTAGGACAGACCAGTACGGTTTGGCTGTCCAAGAATGGACATCGAACTGTGCCTTATACAGATTATTCTGGTGGGCTTACCGTAAATGTTTGGTGGTAAAGGAGGAGATGTATGGTGAAAAGACAGTTTATAGGTATTCTTATTGCGGTCTTGAGTGGGACAATTTTTTCTGCTTGCGATATTTTTGGTATGGATAAGGAAGAAGATCGATCCCTTTATAACGCGATTCTATTTGGTACAGCTGAAGATGTAGAAGCGCTTTTAATAAAGGGGCATAGCCCTGATTACATGAATGGGCCTATCGAATGGGTGGATACAAATCCATTATGGGGCTTGTACTTTAATGCAAAAGATGATGAAAAAGTAAAAATTCTCATAAAATATAAGGCCAATGTAACTACACGTCCATATCTTGGTCATATGTTAGCTAGGTCAATATTGTCAACTAGATTGGATGCTGAGATGAAACAAAATTATTTTACTTTGGGAGTAAGAATCCTGGAGAAAGATGCTTACAATACGGCAAAATTGTTTTTGGATGCCGGTGCATCCCCCAATTTGAAAGGCTGGTCGGGTGAACCTAAAGTAAGTAATCCAACTGACGAAAAATGTCTTGCATGGTACGAGGAACATGGCAATACTCCTATCAATTATGCCATCAGACTAAATTTGTTCAGTATTGTAGATTTATTGCTGGAACATGGCGCCGTGTTAGATGCGGAGTCCCTGTCATATGCCGCACAAGCCACTACAAATAGCGGCGGCAACACGGAGATGCAGGTCAAAATCCAGGCCATCTGGAATGGATTGCCGTATTAACGCATGTGTGGATAAATGGAAACAGGATATGTCCATTGTCCGGGGTCTTGATTCCCTGGAAATCATGGAAATGTACCAGGGGGACACCTTGCGGGCGTTAAAGCTCCACTGTGTCCTGGGCGGCGAAGCTTTTGAGACCATAGGGCTGTGCGCCCCATGAGAAGAAAAACGCTCATCCCCCGCAGGGATCACGAAGTCTATTTTATCCCCTTTAAAAAAGACTTACACCTGTATCAGATATGATCGGCTATAAGTTTTCCCCGCTGTCCCGTCAGTTCCAGGTAGGCTATTTCCGCAAGGCCGAAGTTTGCGTTTTTGGTAAAGTCCCTGGTATATTCGTCGTAGAGCATATCCTCGTACATCTTGCCCGCAAAACCTTCGTCAATAAGGTTGGACTTCTGTACCGTATTCCGCATGCCGGTGATAAGGGTTTTTACCAGGAAGCCCTCCAGGGCTTCGCACTGTTCGTAGAGTTTGTCGGTTTTATCGATATGGATTTTATGAGAATTGACGGCCGGTGATGCGGGGGGGTCGGTTTCCTTATTCTGCGCCTTCTTCAAAAGATCGGCAAAACTGTCGCCCGAAAAACTGCCGCCGGCAAGACTGCCTTTCCGGACAGGGTTATTCCCCGCAGCATTTCTGCGCACGATTCCCAAAGATTCCGCAGAGAACCTATTCTGATCAAGGTACTGGGCGCCAATGCTTCCTACATCCATTTTATTCCCTCACCTATCTCTTTAACGCCGTGGCCGTACCCAGCATGTTGTCGCTGGTCTGTATGGTCTTGGAGTTGAACTCGTAGGCGCGCTGGGCCACGATAAGGTCCACCATGGCCTTTACCACGGACACGTTGGACATTTCCAGGAACTTGTGTTCAAGCTGGCCCATGCCCTCGTAGCCGGGGCGTCCGGCAATGGGTTCCCCAGAGGCGCCGCTTACCTTGAAGAGGTTCTCCCCCACTGCGGTAAGCCCCACAGGGTTGGGGAAGCGGTACAGTTCGATCCGGCCCACATCAATGGGATTATCCTTATCGATGGTGGGAACCTTTACGGTGACCCTGCCGTCCTTGGAAATAGCAATACTTTCGGGGAGGAAGTTTTCGGGCATGATAATGTCCGGGAGCAGCCAGTAACCCTGGCTTGTCACCATGCGGCCATCGGAATCGACCTTGAAGGAGCCGTTCCGGGTATAGGCCCAGCTGCCGTCGTAGGTCTGGATGCGGAAGAAACCTTCCCCCACAATGGCCACATCGGTGGGCACATCCGTAGCCTGGGGCGCGCCCTGGCTGAATATCCGCTGGGTGTCGGCGATCTTGACCCCGTGGCCCATCTGTATCCCCACGGGGACCACCGTGTCTTCGGTGGCGGGGGTGCCCGCGGTTTTTACGGTCTGGTAGAGGAGGTCCTCAAAATCGGCCCGCATCATCTTGTAGCCCGTGGTGTTCACGTTTGCAAGATTGTTGGAAATAGTATCGATATTGGCCTGCTGGCCTATCATGCCTGACGCGCCGGTCCATAAACTTCTAACCACTTTACGCTCCCTCTATGTTTTAGGTTAAATAAAAAGCTAAAGCTTTTTATTTAACCATTGATCCTTGTAACCTGATTGATCAGAGTGCCCAGCATGGTGTCCCCGGCCTGTATGACCTTCTGATTTGCTTCGTAGGCGCGGTTCACTTCGATCATCCGCACCATCTCCACCACGGGGTCCACATTGGAGGCTTCGGTAAAGCCCTGTATCACCTTGGGGCGGCTGCCCGTTTCGATCACCGTTGCGGGGCCCGAGGTATCGCTTTCCCGCCAGAGGCTGGAACCCTGTTTTTCAAGGTAACGGTCAAGATCGAATTCAACGAGCTTGAGGGTGTCCAGAAGGGCGGTTTGTTCCCAGGTGTTGTTTTCCCGGGAGATCATTAGATCGGGATCATCTGAGTAGGCGGCGTTTATCCAAACCTGCCCGTCCTTGTCAACCTGAAAATTATTGGCCTTGACCCTGAGGGGGCCCTTTTCGCCCAATACGGGATAGCCTTCTTTGGTTTCAAGGTAGCCCTCTTTGCCAAGCTGAAAGGAGCCGTTCCGGGTATACCGTTCGCCCCAGGGGGTGGATACGGTAAAAAAGCCCTTGCCGTCCAGGGCGATGTCGAAATCGTTCTGGGTTTCCTTCATGGCGCCCTGGTCAAAGTTGGTGTAGAGCTCGTTCAATTCCACACCCATGCCGAGCTTTCCCATGATGGGGGCCGCATCGGCGGAACCAAAGGGGTGGCGGTAGACCCCGTCGTCGTCGGTGCGGCGCAGGAGCAGTTCCGGGAAGGACTTAAAGGCCGCCACATCCCGCTTGTACCCGTCCACATCCACGTTTGCCAGGTTATTCGCCACCGTATCAAGCCTGAACTGCTGGGCCCGCATGCCGCTGGCCCCGGTATACCATCCTCTAATCATACTTATGTATCGGCATGCGGCGTTTTAAAAATAAGAGTGCAGAACGGCACGTTCTGCAAGGCAATCAATAGATTGCCAGCAATCTATTGATTGCCCAATTACAGGAATTCGGGTATGATTTTCTCCCATGGCAGGTAATGCAGCAACCGATGCGTATTTGGGCACAACGGCCCGCTGGAAGGGACAGGGGGCGATTTTTTGCTGCGCCTTCCTCTGGAGCACCAGCGGTTTATTCATCAAACTGATCGATTGGCACCCCGTGGTTATTGCGGGCGCCCGGAGCCTTATCGCCGCCCTTTTCCTGCTGACGATCCGCCTGGTGTTCCCGCCGAGAGCGGGGAGCGAAAAAAACCGGATCGGCCCCCTCTGCATCGGAGCCGTAGTCTACGCCTTTACCATGATCAGCTTTGTCACCGCCAACAAGCTTACCTCCTCGGCAAACGCCATCGTGCTCCAGTACAGCGCCCCCGTATGGGCCGCCCTCCTGGGCTGGCTGCTGGTCAAGGAAAAACCCCATTGGGAGCACTGGGGCGCCCTGGTTTTGGTAATGGGGGGGATGGCTCTGTTCTTCCGGGACGGGCTGAGCACGGGCCACCTTTTGGGAGACTGCATTGCGATCCTTTCCGGCATCTTCTTTGGCGCCCATTCGGTGGTTTTGCGGATGATGAAAAATGCAAACCCCCGGGATTCCATGCTCCTGGCCCATGTACTGAACGCCGCCATCAGCGTCCCCTTCATCATCATCTATACCCCGCAGCTTACGGTACAAACGGTTAGCCCCATCATTTATATGGGGCTTATCCAGATAGGCTTTGCGTCTGTCCTCTTTGCCTACGGCATCAAACGGGTAAGCGCCGTCCAGGCCATGCTCACCGCCATGATCGAACCGGTCCTGAACCCGGTCTGGGTCCTGGTGGTAACCGGGGAAAAACCCTCGGTTTCCGCCCTGCTCGGCGGGGGGATCATCATCATTGCGGTGGCGGCCTCATCGGTGATCGGAAAGCGGCGGGAATTGAAACTACCGGCAGGCAGGCGGTGACGCGTGACATCCCCAATGCTCAGAGGGCTCAGGAGTTTTTCAGATGACCGAAACGACCCGCCGTATTATTGATATTATCCGCTCGATCCCGCCGGGGAAGGTTGCTTCCTACCGGGATACGGCACTGGCGGCGGGGCTTCCCAATGGGGCCAGGCAGGTTGCCCGGCTCCTCCACTCCATGTCGGAAACGCAGAGGCTCCCCTGGCACCGGATTATCAGGGCCGACGGGCATATTGCCCTGCCTGCGGCGGAGGGCGGGGAATTGCAGGCGGCGCTGCTGCGGGCCGAGGGGGTAAGGGTGTCAAAAACCCTGCGGGTGGACATGGGGAAGTACAGCTTTTTTTGAAGCTGAATTGCCCCGCCCACCGCTTATTGTCAAAAAACATAAAGATTATTATTGTTTAGCAAGGGTTGCCCTTTAAGGAGCGTAAATGGAAGATTCATCCTCAAGAAAAATTATCCTGACCGTCGATGACCAGCCGGTCAACCTGGCTACCAATAAAATGATTTTACAGAACTACTTTGATGTACGGATTGCCAGGAGCGGAAAAACAGCCCTGTCCCTGATAGAAAATGTCCCGGTGGACCTGCTTCTTCTGGATATTGATATGCCGGAAATGAACGGCATTGAACTGCTCAAAAAAATAAAAATCTATCATAAAGCAAGACACATACCGGTTATTTATGTTACATCCCATGGGTCCCGGACATATCTTGAGCAGGCCATAGCGCTGGGGGTGAATGCTTATGTGGTAAAGCCCATTGTCCCCGATGTTTTACTGTCAAAAATTTCCAAACTCTTAAACATGCCGCTCCCGGCCATTTCCAAAGATACCGCTGCGAATAATCAGGATGTTTCCGTAAGCATTAGGGAAGCCTTTATCAGTGATATGTCCATCTACAAACAGTTCAAGGAGCTGGAGCGCGGCTGCGTCACCGGTAATTGTGATGCGGTGGACAGCATCATGAAGGAAATAAAAAAGAGCCGGCAAAAGGAACTTGGCCTGGTAATAAACAAGGCAATCGATGAAATATCGGACCTGGTGACCCTCTTTGACTATGAATTGATACTCCGGAAAGTAGAAGGCATATTGGTTGCCCTGGAAGGAAAAGGATACCCCCTTACTTAATCAGCATGGCGTCGCCGTAACTGAAAAAACGGTAGCCATCCCGTACCGCCTGAGCATAACTTTCCAGAATGAATTCCCTGCCGTCCATCGCCCCTGGACCGGAAGAGGCGAAGGCCGAAACCAGCATCAGCAGGGTGGATTCGGGGGTGTGAAAGTTGGTAAAGAGGGCGTCCGCCACATTAAAGCGATAGCCGGGGTAGATAAAGATCGAGGTACTCCCCTCCCCCCTTCGCAGTTTTCCTGCGCCTTTGTCCCAGGCGGATTCCAAAGTACGGACACTGGTGGTTCCCACGGCAATAATTTTACGCCCCCCGGCTTTTGCGTTTTCTATGCGGGACGCGGTTTCATCATCAATTGAATAAAGCTCTTGGTGCATCAGATGGTCTTCGATATTTTCAACCCGTACCGGGAGGAAGGTCCCCAGTCCCACATGGAGGGTAACAAAGGCGCTCCCGATACCCGCCGATGCGAGGTTTTCCAGCAATTCCCGGGTAAAGTGAAGCCCCGCCGTAGGGGCTGCGGAGGAGCCCGTGATGTCCGCATAAACCGTCTGGTAGCGCTCACTGTCCGCCGCAGTATCGCTGCGTTTGATGTAGGGCGGCAGCGGTATATGGCCGTTTTTATCCAGCCAGTCATCATCGATGGGCCGGTTAAAGGTTACCATGCGGAGTTCCCCGTCGATCCCGGTGATTTCCCCTTCGACCCCATCGGCAAATATATAGCGGCTCCCGGGACGCCGCCGTTTTGCCCGCCGGACCATGGCGCGCCAGACCCTTCCTTCTTCGGCGCCGCCCCGAAGCGCCCCATCATTCACCTTGCTGACCAGGAGGAATTCTACCTGCGCCCCCGCAGAGCCGCCTTCGGTCTTGGCTTGTCCCAAAAGCCGGGCCTTACGGACCCGGGAATTGTTGAACACCAGGAGGGGCGCGGCATCCCTGTCTGCCCCTTTAAAACCCGATCCCAAAAGCGCGGGCAGATCGGAAACCATACGATGCTCCAGACTCCGCTTCTCCCGGTCCAGGACCATGAGCCGGGACCGGCCCCGTTCCGCAGGGGGATACTGGGCGATTAAGGCTTCGGGAAGTTCAAAAGAAAAATCCTTGGTTTTCATGGTTTCAACAGCCCTAAAAGAGCAGCCCCTCAACATTACCGGTTAGCTTGCCGTTTCGCGGTTCAAGCTTGAGGTGTTCATAGGCAAGGCCGGTAACCACCCGCCCCCGGGGGGTACGCTGGATGAGCCCCGCCTGTATCAGATAGGGCTCGTAGTAGTCCTCCAGGGTGTCCACCGATTCCCCGATGCTTATGGCCAGGGTTTCCGCGCCCACCGGGCCACCGCTGTAGCGTTCGATAATGATCCGCAGGATTTCGCGGTCATGTTTTTCCAGCCCCAGGGCGTCGATTTCCAGCCGCTTAAGGCCGTCTTCCACCACCGGCAGGGTGATGGAAGGGTTCCCCTTTATCTGGGCAAAATCCCGCATCCGTCGCAGGAGCCGGTTCACCACCCGGCGGGTCCCTCGGGCAGAACGGGCCAGCAGCGCCGCCGCGTCATCATCAATGCCCGTGCGGAGTATCCCTGCGGAACGGCGGACAATGGCCTCCATGTCGGCGTTTTCGTAGAGGGAAAACCGGCAGTTAATACCGAAACGGCTTACCAGAGGGCTGGAAACATTCCCCGCCTTGGTGGTCGCCCCCACCAGGGTAAAGGGCAGTATGGGAATTCGCAGGGTCCGGGCCCCCGGCCCCTGGCCGATAATCCAGTCGATCTCGTAATCCTCCATGGCGATGTAGAGCATCTCCTCGATGGCGGGCTTGAGCCGGTGAATCTCGTCAATAAAAAAAACAGCGTTCGCGCTCAGCTTGGTCAGTATCCCCACCAGGTCCTTGGGCTTATCCAGGGCCGGCGCGGAGGTCTGTATGAATTCCACCCCCAGCTCATTGGCTACCACCTGGGCCAGGGTGGTCTTTCCCAGCCCCGGGGGCCCGATAAGGAAAAGATGATCCAGGCTTTCTTTCCGTTTTTTGGCGGCGGTAATAAACACCCCAAGGTTTTCCTTGTTTGTCTTCTGGCCTAAAAATTCAGCAAGGGTCCTGGGACGGAGGGAGAGCTCCTTTTCATCTTCCGCCAGGGGCTTCTCGGGGTGCAGCATTCCTGTGGGTCCGTTCAATATAGAAAGGTCTTCTTCATTTTTTTTCGGTTTGTTCTTTGGAGGGTTCATCCCAATGATTCCTTTATGGTTGTCAGTATTACTTTTGCCTTTCCAAATTCAAAGTTCCCAATCTCATCGATCAGGGACGCCGCTTCCCCGTCCAAGGGTAACAGTTTTTGCCGTACCGCTTCAATGTACCCAAGACTGTCCGTATTGCCCGTTTCCAGCAGGGGCAAAAGGGTCTCTATAAGGGCGCGCCCTTCATCACCGGAGACGGCGTCTTCGCCTTCGCCCTTATCCGCATGAGCGCCGGACGCTTCCGCAGCATTGCTGCGATCCGGGCCGTCTTCTGAATCTCCCTTCGCGGAATCCGGACCCCCAAGCTCATCCATTACCGCGATGAGTACCGCCCCCAGCGTCTCCGTCTGCGCGGCGCTGAAATCTTCCCCGCCTGTCATGGCGTTTTCAAGCCCCAGGCTTGCCTGCCGTAATGGCTCGGAACCTATCAAAGAGGCGCTGCTTTTAAGGGAGTGGGAGAGGCGGCGTACCAGGTCCCGGTCCCCGCTTTTCATCGCCTCCCGTATTTTTTCCGCATCGGAACCGTGCTGGATTTTAAAGGTTGTCAAAAGCTGATGGTAGAATTGTTTGTCCCCCAGGGCGTTTTTCAGACCCGCCGCCCGGTCCAGCACGGCGCTTCCCGATCCTCCCGCGCTAACAGCCCCTGCTCCGGCAGCCGCCCCGTCCGGAAACGCGGCTGAAACCGGGCCGCCGTTCCCGGCAAGCCGCTTTTCCGACACCTTGCCCGGGGGCAGGTACTTAAGGAGCATCCGGTTTAAAACCCTGGGCTCAATGGGTTTGGAGATAAAGTCGTTCATCCCCGCTTCCAGAAAGGTTTCCCGGGCCCCGGTAACGGCGTTGGCGCTTAAGGCGATAATGGGGATATGCTGCGCATATCCCTTGGAAGTTTGAGCCTCCGGCCCAGGCTCTCTTGAACTTTTAGTTTCTTCCCAGGCCCTTATACGGCGGGCAGCATCCACCCCGTCCATCCCGGGCATCATGTGATCCATGAACACCAGATCGTAGGGTTTCTGTTTGACCTTTTCGACGGCCTCAAAGCCGTTCAATGCGGTATCCGCAGTAATACTGTGCTGAGCAAGATAGGCAATGGCCACCTTGAGGTTGATCTGGTTATCGTCAACCACCAGGACACGGGCGTCCGCCGCCGCCACTGCAAAGGAGGAGGAATCCTCTTTTTCGATAAGCCCGGGGTCCCCCTCGGTCAAGGGCAGGAGCACGGTAAATTCGGAACCCTCACCGTAGACACTCTTGAGCCGTATCCGGCCGTGCATCATGTCCACCAGTTTTTTGGTGATCGAAAGCCCCAAGCCGGTTCCCACAATCCCCCGGTTTGCCCCATTATCAAACTGCTGGAAAACCCCGAAAAGCCTGGGGACATCCTCTTCCCGTATCCCAATCCCCGTATCCTTTACAATAATGGTGATATAAGGAGTATCGTTTTCCACAACCCTGCCGATTCTGAGATCCACAGATCCCTCACGGGTGTATTTGATGGCGTTGTTCACGATGTTGACGATCACCTGCCTGATCCGCACATCATCGCCAAAAACCACATGGGGCACAGCGGGATCAAAGGAGCCGGTAAACTCAAGCTCCTTGGCGTTGGCGGTAAAGCGGCTCATGGAACCGATGTGATCGTAGAGTTCAAACAAATTAAAATGCACCGGCAAAAGTTCCAGCTTTCCCGCTTCAATTTTTGAGAAGTCAAGAATGTCATTGATGATCTGCAACAGGGCATGGGACATTTTTTTGATATCCTCAAAATAGCCCCGCTGGGAACTGTCCAGGTTATCGGTGCGCATCAGATCGCTCATACCGATGATGGCGTTCATGGGGGTACGGATCTCGTGGCTCATGGAGGCCAGAAAGCGGCTCTTGGCTTCGTTTGCCGCTTCCGCCGCCCGGGTCTGCACCTCCAGTTCCCGGTTCAGGGCGTCCGCTTCCCTGACCCGCTCCTCGTTGGCCTTCTCCTCCCGTAAATCCCGTGAATAGCAGGCAAAGCGCTTCCCCGCTTCCCCGGGGACCTTGTCCCAGTCAACCCGTACCAGGGTGGTTTCCACCGGTATCGGTTCCCCCGATGCGGTGCGGTAGGTCCATTCAAAACGCTGCCGCCCGGTTTCAAAAACCCCACGGATATACCCTTGGGCTTTTTCACGGGAGCTCCTGCCATCGATCTGAAATTCAGGATTGAACCGTTCCTGGTGATCGATAAAACCAATAATATTGACATCATCTATGAAGTCCGATTTTTTGGAAAACCCAAACATCCGCAGGGCTTCCCTGTTACAGTCCAGGATACGGTTGTTTTCATCCCTGATGGAACAGGCCATGGGGATCGTATCCAGCATAATCTGGCTTAAACGGTGGGCCTTTCTTCCCTGGGTCACGTTCCGCAGTAATACGATAAAACTGGCGATCAAAAGTATGATGAAAAGGACGTTGCTCACAAAGAGGAGCTTCCCCATGCCGGCGCTTCCCTCCGGGGAAAAAACTTCAGGATGGATTGCGACAAAAATATTGATAAAGATTAAGAGGACAAAGGATATGCCAACCAGGATGTATTCTTTTTTCATGAGCTGCTTAATTCGACAATGGCCCGTTTAAAAAGGAGCGCTTCCTTTTCGCCGGCGCTTATCCCCGGCGGCAGAGCCTCCTTGGGCAAACCGGCCTCCGCCTTTGCCAGGGCGTCCGCTGCGGCCCGCCGGTCATAGCCCATCCCCGCCAGGGCTTCCACCAGTTCCCCGTAAGGCGCGGCTGCCTGCGGATGAGCGGCCGGCGCCCAGGTCAATTTTCCCTTAAGGGCAAGGATCATCTTCTGTGCGGTCTTCTTCCCCAGCCCTGGCACCGCTTCCAGCCGGCCCAGGTCTTCTGTTTCCAGGGCCCGCTCCAAATCTTCCTGGCCGATACCCCCCAGTATTTTGACCGCCCCCTTGGGGCCAATCCCCTCAACCTTGAGGAGTTCCAGAAAGGTATTCCGCCGCTTTTCGTCGGCAAAGCCGTAAAGTTTCATCAGGTCTTCCCGGTGGTACAGCCAGGTAAAGACCCGCCCATCCTCCCCGGCGGCGGGCAGCCGGGCAAGGTCCGTTGCGGGCATGCTTATCTCCCACTCAAGGCCCCCGGTAAAGATACAGAGGGTTTCGCCGGATTTTTCGGAAATAATTCCCCGAATGCTGTTAAACATGATCTAACTATAGCATTAAAAAGGATTTTTTTGCTATAAATGCTTGACTTTTCAGTTGAGACATAGTATAGTTTGACTAGTCAGACTATAATAAGAAACAAAGGCATAAGGAAAGGAACATGGGCGTACAACACTCAGGCGATACCTGGCAATTACAGGAGGCAAAGGCAATGTTTAGCGATGTCATCAAATCGACGGCTACCAGGCCCCAGATCATCACGGTCCGGGGTGTAGAAGCGGCGGTGATCCTTTCCATGAACGATTACCGCAAACTTAAGGGGAAAAAGCCAAGCCTTATCGACGCATTCAGAAACCGTCCCTGGCCGGAACTGGAACTGGAACTGCCGCCTCGTCCGGTGGAAAAAATGCGGGAGATTGACTGGTGAAGTATTTACTGGATACCAATGTCATATCCGAACTCCAAAAGGCAAACCCCCATCCAAAGGTCAACGCGTTTGTAGAAAATATAAACGAAGACGATATCTTTATCTGCGTTGTTTCCGTGGGAGAGATTGCCTTTGGCATAGAAAAATTGCCCGAAGGAAAAAAGAGGAACGACCTTTCCTTTTGGCTTTACCGCCAAATACTGGGTCTCTTTGAAGACCGCGTTATTCCCCTGGAAACAGAGGTTCTGCTCGAATGGGGAAGAATACGCGCTCAAACAGACAGAACCCTGCCCATCGTTGACGCCCTCATTGCCGCCGCCGCCCTGACCCACCGCTGTACCCTGGTCACCCGGAACACCAGGGACTTTAAGGATATCGGCGGACTTAATGTGCTGAACCCCTGGGATTAAAGCAACCGCAAATTATAGACGGGCAATATTCTCTTCCCCATAGCAAAGCCGCCACAGAGAGGCGAAGGCGGGGGTCTTCACGGCATGAGTGACATTTGGAATTCCCCGCTGGAGGAGACAAGCGTAGCGCAGGCTCCGGAAGCGGATTCTACAAGGTCACAAATACCGTGGAGGCCCCGCCTTCGCCGCGCCTGCGGATAGCGGGCTGGAGTGGGCGCAACATATCGCCGCCCCCAGGGCGTCTGCGGCGTGGTCGGGCCGGGGGATGCTTTCCAGCCCCAGGATGAGCCGGATCATTTCCTGAATCTGCTTCTTGTCTGCGGAGCTTACCCCAACTACGGCCTGTTTGATCGCGTTGGGGGTAATCTCCATCACCGGCAGACCCTGCTGGGTTAGGGTCATGCAGAGGACCCCCCGGGCTTCGGCTACCGCCATGGCGCTGGAGACATTCCGGGCAAAGTAGAGGTTTTCGATTGCCGATTCAACGGGCTTCCAGGTTTCCAGAACCTGTTTGAAGGCCTGGTAAATAAAAAAAAGGCGTTCCGCCCGGGGGGTTTCCGCCTTCGTTTCGATACAGCCATGGGCGATGTAGCGGAGCCGGTTGCCCGAAAGATCCACCACACCCCAGCCGGTAGAGGCCAGCCCCGGGTCCACGCCGATAATGCGGCGCGTTCCCGTAGCAGGCTTCGGGATGAGAGGAACCTTGTCCGGGACGTCCGCCCCGGAGGACAGTTCCGTCATCCTGGATAAGAGACCGGTTTTTGCCGACCCCTTCTTCTTCCGCGGCAACGCAGAAGCCGCCTGTTTCTTCGGCCTATTCAGCCTCAAAGCCCTCGGGAATTTCGACATTGGAATACACGTTCTGGACATCGTCGTTTTCTTCAAGCCTTTCAATAAGCCTGACCGCCTTGGCGGTTGCCTCGTTGTCCAGGGAAACTTCCACATCGGGCACCATGCTTATTTCGGCGCTCATGGTTTCAAAGCCCTTTTCGGAAAGGACATTGGCCACGGCCTCAAAATCTTCCGGGGCGGTGGTTACTTCGATGATGCCGTCCGAAAGGGCCACATCCTCGGCGCCCCCGTCCAAAGCCGCTTCCATAACCTGATCCTCGGTGTACTTTTCCCCGTCAAGGGTGATGATCCCCTGACGCTTGAACAAGCGGGAGACAGAACCGGCCTTGGCAAGTTCGCCGCCCCCACGGGTAAGAAGGTTGCGTACATCGGCGGCGGCACGGTTTTTGTTATCCGTGAGCACCTCGATAAGCAGCCCCACCCCGCCTCCGAGGAAGGCTTCGTAGGTCAGTTCTTCGTAGTTGACCCCTTCCAGCTCGCCGGTACCCTTTTTGATGGCCCGGTCGATATTGTCCTTGGGCATATTGGCGCCCCTGGCCTTCAAAACCGCTGTCCTGAGCCGGGGATTCCCGTTTGGATCGCCCCCGCCCATCCTGGCGGCGATGGAAATTTCCTTGATCAGTTTGGTGAAGATTTGACCGCGTTTTGCGTCGGCGGCACCCTTTGCGTGCTTGATAGTCGCCCATTTACTGTGGCCCGACATAGTGACTCCTTATAATAACGGGTATTGCATAATTAGCCTTAACTGCTAAATTCAGATTAAAACTTGCCTTTCTGGATAGCTTTTTCGATGGAATCCTGTAAAAGCTGATTGTACCATTCATAGTTAAAGGGCTGTCTGGTCCTGACAACCGGTTTCAGGTTGAATTCAAGTTCATCATGGCAGGATTCGCAGATATCCCGGTGGGCCAAATGAAAATAATTTCGCTCCGACACGGGCTGCTGGATCGCATGCCGACACACATCGCATGTAAGGGTCTTCATACTAAACTCCTTGATAACATAAGTAATTAATGATATTAACCTTATTACAGCCGAAAATCAATCATTATACTGCAATAATATTTCATAATCATTAAAATGTCGAGGGGGCAGGGATGGAAGGGCGAAATTTCAGGGTAAGCGGCGCCGGCAGTATTGACGGCGGCCGTTTATACAACCCGCAGCATGTCCTGATCATTGCCGAGTTGGGGACCTCCCACGGGTCGGACCCGGTCAAGGCCCGGGAACTGGCGGACGCCGCCGCGGAAGCCGGGGCGGACTGCATCAAATTCCAAATCGTCTATGCCGACGAGATTCTCCACCCCAATACGGGGGAAGTGGCCCTTCCCGGGGGGAACATACGGCTCTACGACCGGTTTAAGGAGCTTGAGGTTGACCCGGATTTCTTTGCCGGGCTTAAGGAATACGTCGAAGGGCGGGGGCTCCTGTTCCTCTGTACGCCCTTCGGAATGCGCAGCGCCGGGGAATTGCGGGCCCTAAGCCCCAGCTTGGTCAAAATCGCCTCTCCGGAGCTGAACTATACGGGACTTTTGCGGGAAATCGCCCAATGGCAGCTGCCGGTACTCCTTTCCTCCGGGGTTTCACGGCTGGGGGACATTGAAGAAGCGATCTCCATACTAAGGGAGAATGAAGAAAAAACGACCCTCGGGGATAATATTTGCCTCCTCCACTGTGTTACGGCCTACCCGGCGCCGGAGACGGACTACAATCTGCGGGTTTTGCGGAACCTGGCCGGGGTTTTTGGGGTCAGCACCGGGGTGAGCGACCACAGCCTGGACCCGGAACTGGTACCTGTTTTGGGGACCGCCATGGGGGCGGCGGCTATTGAAAAGCACTTCTGCCTGTCCCGGGATGATCCGGGGCTGGATGACCCCATTGCCCTGCCCCCGGCGGCCTTTGCCCAAATGGTTCGCGCGGTACGCCGGGCACAGGAAATGGGGCAGGAAGAGACCATACAGGCCTATTCACAGGACCGGGGGGCGGCTCTGGTGGAAGCCGTTTTAGGGGACGGGATCAAACGGCTGGCCCCCTCGGAAAAGGCCAATTATGAACGGACCAACCGGTCCCTCCACGCCCTGCGGGATATTGCCCCGGGGGAAACCATCAACCGGGGGGCTTTTGGGGTCCTCCGGACCGAACAGGTACTGCGCCCCGGCCTGCCCCCTTCGTGGGAGCAGCAGATTATCGGCAGAAAGGCGCGGAATTTTATCCCGGCAGGGGAAGGTATCCGCTTTGAGGACCTTTAACACCCGGATGACCCCAACCGGGCTTTCCGCCAAAATGGGAATAGCCGCTTCGCCGGAAACATTACTAGAGTTGTTCAATAACTTCAGTTATTGAACAAATTCGCTGAAAAATGCAAAATGCTCTGCATTTTGCGAGACTTGTGAGAGAACCAACCGGGTTCTCGAACAAGTCCACTATATCCCGCTTCTACACCCGCATATACGATTAGAGCTGTTCAATGTCCGTCAGGGAAAGGCCGGTAGCATATATTATCTGTTCGGATGAGAGTCCCATTTCCTTCATTTTTCGGGCAGTTTCCTGCAGAAGTTTTGTATCTTCTTCCTTAGCCTTGTCATAACCTTCTGCCAAACCTTCCCGTTTGGCCCCGACCAACAGGCTCTGCATGTCCAGGGCGTTCTTGTACTCATGATCCAAAACAGCCCGTTCTGCTTCGTCCCGG
>BNVE01000103.1 GCA_025997875.1 Spirochaetia bacterium | reverse complement strand
CAGTTATTGAACAACTCTGTATTGAAACTGCGGAGCAGTTTCTTCCAGTTATGGGGGCGTTGCGGGGGTTTACTCCCGCAGAAGGGGGGAGCGGAAAAGCCGGCGAACCGTAGGTTCGTTGGCTTTGGAGCGTGGGGGAAGGCTTTCCCCCTTTTTATTAAGATAAAAAAAATGCCGCATTGCTGCGGTTTATGGTGGTTATGCTTTTTTGGTGGCGTGGGGCTTTTGCTTTTACCGCCTTTTCCGATGGTGATTGCGCGTAAGGCTGTCTGGCTCAGGTTCAGTTCTTTTGCCAATTTTGATGGGTTATTGGGTTATATTTTTACTTTTTTCTCCTTGGTTAGATTACATTCGATATAGGTTCGCAAAAACACCGCCTCTGCTTCTGCCAATAGGATGTACATATACTGTGCGCCATTCTCTTTTTGGGCAAGTTCGGATAAAAAGCTGATGGGCATGTCGGCAATTTTTGGGATTAACGATTCTTCTTCTTTGGTGAAAGTTACTACGATTTTATTGATAATATTTCGGCAGGTCATTGCTGCAATATTGGCTATCCACGGGCCCTGCATGATGGTGATCTTGTTGTTCATTATTATACTTTTCGGCATTATTTAACTGCGGGTTAATGGTCAAAACTGCAATAAAGATGTTCCATTAGGTAGGTTGCGTGGAGGGGTTAGGCGCTCAAGCGTTTCCGTATATAAGATGGCTTGTTTGCTGCCCAGTGCCACTATATACAGCAGGGACAGATAAAGATATACTAGGTAAATTCAGTGCCTAGCACCCCTGCGCTCTCTCTTAAACCCGTTCTTTCTATCTTAACTTAAACTTAATGCCGCCATACCATCCAATGCCGGGACCGTTATCCGGATAAAAACGGATGAATGTGCCGCCTGTAAAAGGCCCCGCATTTGTCCCTATGTGGAGATACGGCACGGGACTTACCGTGTCATTTGACTTGAAACTGACACCTCCGCTGACAATCATAGATAAAAAGGAAAAATAAGGGAAATCCAAGACCTCCAGAGCCAGTCTTAAACCGCCACCGACATTGCATCCTATTCCCGAATATTCTGTTGTTTCTCTTCCTTTTATTTGTATTTTTGAACCATCGGAGCTATTTATTGTAACCATTTCTTCCTTTCTATTCCAGCCCACTACAAAAGACCCTTCCGCAATAAGGCTTAATGGAAAATAGGAGTTGCCACTAACGCCTCCCAGCCTAAAAATAAAATCAGCGCCGACGCCGAAGCCGAACTCGCCCGCCTTCAGGCTTGCGCCGCCTCCCCAAATTTCACCACCCAACCGCTCTTGGGCAAATTGTCTTGCCCGTGCATTCCGTTCCTCTCCCGCGATCCGGTTAAACTCCTGCTGTAGCGCCCCCAGCCGGCCTTTTCTGTCGCGTCCGGCTTTGTTGTAGCCGAGCATATCGTAGCCTGACTCGTCATAACCATCTATGTTCCACCCGTCTTTCGTGTAACCATCCGCTTCAAGCGGGGAAATTTTGATGTAGCCTAAGTTTTCCGTTGTGGTAACATCTCTGCCGTCCACCCGTTGTATCGATACCTTCAGCGTATCGGTGAGGTCTTTCACCGGAACATCATGGAACACGCCAAATGCGCTGTCGCTCAGGGGTTGAGTATAAGCCGCAACGTATGTCCGGTTTGTTAATCTTACGTCTGCCGTACCGATAGTTTTTCCCGCGTCATTCTCAAGCCGTGCTTCAATAGCAAAAATTCGGGTCTCGTCTTTGTTCCATTTGGTAAGACTCCAGGTGTCGCCCATGGTTTTGTCTCCGGCGGCGTTATACCCTGCCGGTCGCACCGCGTATTCTCTGGCAAGCTGTTCTGCATAGCCGGTGTCCGGCTGCACTGCGAAGTCCCGCCCCAACTGCGCGTAGCCGGTTGTTTTTAGCGCCGTGTCAAGTTTCGCTAGTTGAGCCGCATAGTTCTTTTCCACCGCCTCAACCTTCATCATCTGCGCCGCATAGTCCGTCACCAGTTGTGACCGTACGTTCCCCCCCGCTGTCTCTACCTGGGCAAGCAACTGCTGGACCTTGTCAAATTCCGCGTTGATGTCTGCCAAGCCCTGCGTTATGGTTCCAAGCCCCTTTTCAAAGTCCGCGAGCATAAGCGGTATAACCTGCATAGCCGCCGTGCCAACACTGGTAATACGGAACCGCATATTGATAGTCCCTTTCACAACGTCTTGGGTTCCAACCTGCTTTGCTGCCGGATCATAAATGATTTCAAAGGGCGGATGTTCCGTAAAGAAGGCGGCATAAGAGTTTTCGGTTTCGCTCAATTTCACTATCATTTCCCGCTGTCTTTCAAGCAAGGTCTTTTGCTGCCCCAGCAAACTATCCCGCTGTGCCAGTAAATCCGCCTGCTGTTTTTTAACGGCGTCCGATTGAATCTTGAATTGGGCAAGAAAGGCGTCTTGCAGGTCCTTCATCGCCTTGTTGCCGGATTCCTGCCTGAGCCTGCTGACTTCCTTCTGAGCGTTGTATTGTTCCTGCTGTTTCCGCGCGTCGGCGCCGATATTCCCGGTGGCCGCCATCCTGATTTCCGGCGCTTTAAACTCCGGCGCTTTGATTTCCGGTATCCTGATATCCGGCATGGCAAGGTTTATTTCCGGCGCTTTGTAAGTCTCTGCCTTATACGCCGCAAGCCGTCTGGCGGCTTCTGCCAATGTAGGGTCAAGACTTGATGCCTGGTAGGTATAATATGCCTTTTCAAATGTTGTCGCCCCGGCGGCAATACTCTTTGCCAGCGCGTTCATCGCCTCCGCTTCGTTCGTGGCGGTTGTACGGAGCGCGGTTTTTCCTGCCTGGGTCAGGACAACGCCCATCCCGGTGATGAGCTCTTCGCTCGCGGCCTTGATGCCTTTAAGGGTTCGTAGTTCTTCCAGGGTGTGCTGTTTCGCGTAGCTGGTTTTTGTAGTGCCGCTGCTGTTGTCTGCGATAAAGAATTGAAGAAAGTATCGCCCGGCGGTTTTGGTGATGGCGCCGGTGAGGGTATACCGTGTGGAGAAAACCGTGTCATCCAATACGGGCACGGTCATTCCGGCATATTTGCTAAAATCGTTTAGGAAGGTCATTTGTATGAGCGGAAGCAATTCCGCCTCGTCACCCGACAGGCCCGTCTGTTTAATCTCACCAATTCTGATGCCGCCCAGATTTCTCCCACCCTGGCCTTCGTAAAAGACCTGTGCGCCCAGCGCGGAACATACGACGCAGAGCGCCGCAAAAAACATAAATCTCTTTTTCATTTGATACCGCCTTCCATAGCTGTGTTAAATTCCCGCAGCAGTGATTCCCTGATTTTCACGGTAAGGGCGTTCCATGCCTGGCGTTTTGCAACCGCCGCGTCCCATGCGCCCTGCCGCGCCGCGCTCGCCGTCCAGATGAAAAGCGGTTTGCCCTCGCCGGACACCGTGAGCGTAATGCGGGGGGTATAGAACGTACCGGCTTCCAGGGTCTCTTTGCCTTCGTCTATCGCCGCTTCCGCCCGGTTGGTGCCGCGGGAGGCGCCGTCCGCCGTTTTGAAACCGCCCTGCCTGAATGCCTCGATAATTGCCCCGGTAACTATGTTTTCAAAGTCGCCGGTGCAACGGACGCTTATCACCGCCCAATCCAAAACGGCCTGTATTTTGGCGGGAACGCCGGCAAGGGCATTTTGCGCGGCGGCAAACTCGCGGGCTTTTTCCGGATAAAGTGCCTGGGCGTATTTCAGCATGTCCCCCGCTCCCCCGTCTTCATTTCCAAGCCGCGCCACGGCACGGTAACGGCTGTATTGACTCAAGGGATCGTCCGCCGCTCCCGCCGCTTCGAATGCCGTCATAAAGGAAGCGGTTACGGAACGCAGGCGCGGCTCATAGGTCTCCCAGGCCTCCTGGCGGTTGATGTACGCCAGGGCTTCCCACTGCTTTGTCTGCGGATTCCGCCACGGGTCGGCATACTTGAGACTAAAAAGCTCCGTATAGGTGCGGGTCAAGGTCTCTGTGCTCAGTTCCCGCGACTCTTCGGTGTTTCCGTTTCTGGTAGAGAAGGTCTCGCGGCCCCGTGCGGTGCTGGAGAACGCCACGCCGAAGATCCGCGCAATCTCCGCGAGGGCCGCGGTTTCCGCTTCCGCCCGGCTGGGGCCTGTTCCCCTCCCGGTAAGGTACTCCGCTCGGGGATACACGCTTTCCGGTGAGTACGCCCACGGGGGCGGGGGCGCTGAGGCGCAGCCGCTGAAAGACGCAAAAAAGAGAAGGCCGCAAACTGCGGGAATGCAAACGGCCTGAACCGAGCGGATACGGAGCATTTCTGTACCCTCTGTCAGTTAAAGACCGTAATATTGACGCTGTCCAGACCTGCCGATGCCGGTTGTTTGGCTTCAACGCCGAGGCCCCGCTCCAGAACCGCCTGAATCAGACCGGTCCACATTTGCCGCTCCTCTTTAGTGTTGGCGTTGTTTAGGATTTGCTGGAACTGGTTGGCGACTTGCGTGTTCAAGTCTTTCTTGGCAATCGTGTAGAGTACATAGGCCGTGTACTCGTCTTTTGACTTGGTTACATCGTCCGGGTCATAGATGCGCCATTTTATCCAGTAGTCGCTGGTTTTAATAACGTTCGTATAGGTGGCGTCCCGTGTAACCGTCATGACGTTGTTCAAAAAGTTTGAATACTCGGCATTGTCCGCGGTGGATACGTTGGCCTCGGCGGTTGAACCGACCCGCGTGGAAATACGGGCGCCAATGATGTCGTTGATTTGAACCGTGTTCAGCCATGCTTGTACGGCTTTCAGATTGCTGCCTGAGTCTTCCGCTACAAAGCAGTAACTATCCCGGTACTCGCGCTCCGCCTCAAGGTTGATGATATTTCGGCTTGTGGCCCAAACTTGCACCCACCTGGGCTTTTCGGTCACCCCCAAATCCCGCCCCGCATGGTCAAGGATAAGGGGGTCTCTCCCCGTGCTGCCAATCTTTAGGGATTCACACCCCGCCAGAACCATGAGCGATAGCGTAATGGCTATTGCTCCCAATAAAAGAAACTTGTTTTTGTTCATTTGAACAACTCCTTCTGTGCTGTATTGCACACGTAGTCTTTCCCGCCGCCTAATTTGTGTATGTTTACCGCCTGAGCGGATAACATCTTTGTTATTCATCCCCTTTTTGTTCATCGTCAACTTTGGGTGGTATAACAATGCCGTCTATTTTTTCGGGTCTCGATACACGCCTTCTTCTGTTTGGTCCCAATATACCCGAATTTTGGATTCCTCCGTTTCATGATTTACATAATAGTATTACCCACTTTCAAAAGGTATACTAAGTTCAAAGCCCCTTGCGGTTGTTGTAGTACCAAGAATATTTTGTTCATAATCAAACACAAGAGTGTGTATGCCTTCCGGCACATTTACTGCTGCGGCTCTTGACCCGAAATCGGCAGATATGCGGACTTTCCGCCCGTCAAATTGCACCATCGTCAAGTTATTTTGAATATAAAGACAAGCCGTGTTTCCACTGTCGTCAACGGGTTTTTCAATGGAAATAGGTGTTGCAAAATGACGATATACCCAGACAATTCCCATAATGACAACAACAATAGCCGCAACCACATAAAAGGCATTTTGAACCTTTTCTAATTTTTTATTTTTTTGCCATAATTTACCTCCTTATGGCTTTTGTTTCCTGCCCCCAGCGCGGCAAGCAACGCTCGCATTGTGTACCGGGCTGGGCGTTTATGCGCGGGAGAAGACGCCCGCACTCGTCACATTAATACTTCAGCGACCTACTTGCCCCTGTAGTTATTCCCGCTTTCCCACGCTTCATAATTGCCACAGGTTTTGCAGTTTGACTTCGACTTACACTGTCCCTCTACAACGCCCGTATCCTGCATACATTCAGATAAATAACAACGATTGTTGACGTGGTCATAATGGGGGCAATACCCCGAAACACGATTTGGGTTTCCCATAGTTTTACTCCTTTGCGGTCTTTCCCGCCGTAAAATTTGTGTATGTTTGCCGCCTAGCGGATAACATCTTTTTTATGTTCTTTTTAGGAATAAATATTCCAATGATTATTACAAAAACAATAATGGGGAGAATAAATTCTATTGACCATGCCAGAGTTTTCTCATTATCAAATAATAGATGAGATATGCGTGAAAGCACCGAAAATCCCGAAGTAAAGGTGAAAAGCATGCCAATAAATTGTATTATTTTTGAATTCTTATTGGCGGTAATTGAATTGGTCACTTCACTATAGTTTCTTAATAGTTCCCTTTTGCGATCATAATCGGCTATTATATCACCAATCCGAAATTGATTATATATAAAGTCCGCTTCCTTTTGAGCGCCCAAATAACGATAATTTAATTTTTCAAATAAAGGCCTGGTATTAATAAAACTGCCAAACATTTTTTGAATTTCCTTCATGTTTGGATTTTTTATCTGCTCATTTATTCTTTTGCTTAAAACAAGACAGGCTGTTATCTTCAATATTTCTGTTTCCAGAACAAATAATATATTTGCCTCACTGCTGAACCCTTCATCAGTTTCATCGGGTGCAATCCTGTCATGGAAAATATCTTTTTTTCTATTGCCCTCTTTAATTACATAATAGTACGCATAAATAGAAGCATAAGCGCCATACGAACTATACATATTATAGTCGTCAAAGAATTTTTCCTTTTTGGATAATACAATGTCTTCTTTTTTTCCGTTTTTTGATAATATGTATTCGTTTGTATTTTCTGATAATGTTATTTGATGACTAAATTTATCATCATTTTTATATACTTCCCCGGCCAATATATTAAATATTTTTTTGCTGCTTTTCCCGTTTGTTATTTTTTTATATTGATTCAAATCAGAGAATGCAATGCTGTATATTTTTCCAAAATATTTATATCCAAGTCTGGATAAATAATCAGTAAAAATAATATGATGGTTTTCATTATTTATTGAAGAAATACACTGCCCGTCAATATTACACCACAATTCATGGGACTGGTCCATCAACAATGTTGAATCCTGATAATTAATATCAGGCACAACAAAATAGATAATACTAAATACATCGTCTTCAACTGTTAATTCACCAAGCACACAAAAGAAATTATAACAGCAGAGCGGATTAAATTTGTCATTTTTTTCATCTTCATATAGTATTACCTGCCCAAACAATAAGGGTGTTCTTACTGTTTTGATAGTGCTATTCTCGTCACTAAAAATTAATTCATAATCGCCATGTTCTTTGATTTGTTCACAGAATATTTTTGAATACGCTTCTATATTGGCTTTATTGTCATACAGAACATTTTTAATCTTAAATTCTGTATCCCCACATTTTACCGGGCTATCACTGAATTTGGCAAGAGATGTTGATGCTATAGATTCAATTGACTTTGTCTTTTTTGTTTTTACGGTATCGCATGGTATCGCAAGAACTAAATCAAAATTATCATCCAAGCTCATTAGTTTAACCTCATTAGTTTTATTCCGTCTTCCATATCTTTTACATTTTTTAATCCGATACTGTTTAAAAAATGCTCCCCGCCAATGGTAAATGCGTATGACGCCATGTCCCTTATTTCAATTTTTGAGAATTCTTCAATGAGTATTTTAGAAAACTGTTTTGATATTCCTTTTTTCTGATATTCCGGGGAAATGGCTACCGATAAGAGGAATATATAGTTGGCGTTATCATTTAAGCCGCAAATATCCGTGCTTGCAATATCACCGTCATATACCTTTTCCCCTTTGATAACAGAATGATAAAATTCTTTGGTTATGGGAAAATAGCAGAGATATCCTACAATCTTGCCTTCATCAAGTGCAAAAATATATGAATCTTTGTACGCTTCGTAGCGGGCAATATCGCTTTGAATAGTAGCCTGTCCATTTTCGTGAAACACCGCATGGTCTATTTTTTGAATAGATTCAAAGACAGTTTTTCTGCTTAGGTTTGTCAGGTTTATACCTTCCTGCCATTTTATCGCTTCTATCTTTTCCATTTTAGTCCTCTGTTATACCTATTTATTCCAACCATTAATCCGGCCTTTTGGATAATTCATGTTATCATAAATAGTACCATCAGGACCTATGCGGCCCTTTGGGTAATTCATGAGGTCATAAATAGTACCGTCAGCGCCTATGCGGCCTTTTGGATAATTCATGAGGTCCATGATGGTACCGTCAGCAGTTATCTGCCCTTTAGGATAATTCATGAGATCCATAATAACACCGTTCTCATCAATACTTCCCAGGGGATAATTCATATTGTCCAGAATTTGCATAAAGCCTCCTCAATAAAAATAAGGTTCGCACTCACATGGCCCTGTTTACCTCAATTCTTCGATCATACGCTTGGCGGTTGCATTATTCGGATCAATTCTGAGCGTCTGAGTGAAATCTGCAATAGCTTTGATTTTGTCGCCTTTCCTGTAATATGAAGCACCGCGAGAGCAATAAGCTTCGGCATTATTTGGGTCAAGGGTGATGGTTTGACTAAAATCAGCAATAGAGCGGTCAAGATTCCCTTTAATTGCATACATCACACCTCGGCCATTATAGGCATTTACATTAGTTGGGTCAAATGTGATAACTTGGGTATAATCGGCAATAGCGCTGTCATAGTCATCGTTTTTATCAAACAAAGTTGCGCGATTCAAATACACTGCGGCATCAGACTCTCTATCAAGCGACCGAGTGAAGGCATCAATAGCCTTATCAAAAGCACCTGTCTCGCAATATGCTTGACCAAGCCGATTATAAACAGATGGATTGTCGGAATTAATCGAGATTGCCGTAAGATAGTCTTCAATAGCTTTCTCATTTTCGCCGTTCAAGCGATATGCATTTCCGCGATTGAGATGTGCAGGGAAATTCTTAGGATTATCCTTAATTATTCTATCACATTCTGCGATAGCTCGCGGATAATCTCCTTTTTCAAAATAGGTCTTAAACCCTTCCATTGCTGCTGTTAGTTCTGATAGTTCCATACAAAACTCCTTTTGTGTTTATTGCCCACATGACTTTCAATTTTTCCGCAAAAACGCCTTTACCATTATGATTAGCATGCCTCGGGATTAATCCGCTGTATCGCTTCCCTGCTTGTATAGTCCAAGGATTGGCAGAGAGCAAAAGCATCCTTCCCAATTGTAGTCACGCTGGATGGGATCCTCACCGACGTGAGGCTATCGCAAAAAGCAAAGGCTTTCATCTCAATCGTGGTCACACCGAGCGGGATATTCACCGATGTCAAGCTCGTGCAATAACAAAAGGCACTATTACCAATCGTAATCACGCTAGAGGGAATATTCACCGAAGACAGATTTCCGCAGTGGGAAAAGGCGTGATCCCCAATCGTAGTCACGCTGGACGGAATATTCACCGAAGTCAGGCTTGAGTACTTCTTAAAGGAATCAAAGGCCATTTCCCCGATCGCCGTTACCCGCTGGCCATTTATCGTATCGGGGATGATAACATGGGTATCAGACCCGGTATACTTGGTGATAGTGCCATTACTGAACTCGAAATCCATAATTTTTCTCCTTATTTATCCGTGTAGTTTCTACCGTTCGCCCACGCCTCGTAGTTGCCGTAGGTCTTGCAATGCTCCTCCGGCACAGGCAAGCAACGCTTGCATTGTGCACCAGGCTGGGCGCTTATGCGCGGAAGAAGACGCCCGCGCTCGTCACATCAATACGCCAGCTACCACTCATGGTCACAATCAAAACAACGCCAGATGCCGTTTTCACAGTTGGTATTCGTACTACCGCATTTCGGGCATGGTCTGCCCCTATCCGTCACTATCTGACGAATAAACCTGAATATCTTTGCCATTATTTCCCTCCTTCGGCATTTTCTGTCTTAATTCATTAGCTTAAAATTCTTTAACCTTTCGTCATTACTGAAAAACTCATTATTTAAGACGCTATTAATGCCTTGAAGTGCATTCCCTATTGGAATATCTTTGCCATTAATAGTCAATTTACCGTCCCGTTTAATTCTCCGCAATGCAAATATTGCACAGGCTGCGGCTTGTATTTTTGTTAAAATACAGAGATTTCTATCCCTTTTCGCCGGGTCACCTGTAGCCACGAAGTTATATCCATAACAAGTGGGACAGACTAATTTGATTTCACAATTCTTACAAAATGGGTCCAGCAGGCAATCTTCACCTTTGAGAATTTCCATGTCGGCATCGAAGCTTTCAGATTTTTTCCCACTCCAATTTATATCCATGAAAAAGTGACAGGGATATTCTTTACCCGCTGTATCGAAACATCTCATGTACCTACCCGCACCGCAAAATCTATGGGGTTTCTCTTTATCATCCCTGGTAAACCATTCGACATTCAAAGACAGTATTGACGCCGGTGTAATATCCGGGTTATCAAGGTAGAAGTCCATAAGCTTTTCCAATTGTTCGGAAATGATTTTTATACAGGCGTCATCGTTCCAGTCTAAGCCATATGCTAAATTGTTATTGACCTGGAAACCTTTTTTATGTAAAAAAATGGTGCCTTCTGCAATATCCGGTAAAGTGATACGCGAAACAGTCATTTTGATGCCCTGTTTCGGCCATGTCTTTACAAAAAAATTCAAATCAATGTTGTCAGCGGAGTTGGAACGATTTTTATTTTGCATGGCTTCTGTGCCATCAAAGCTAAGGCCGCACCAAAAGTGTTTTTTATGGTCGGAAAGCCATTTTTTTATTTCTTCGGTTAATAAAGTACCGTTTGTTGATGCAAAAAATACATAGCGATTTTCAGGATTATACTTTCCCCAAAAATATTCTGCGGTTTCACGCATCAAATCAAACTTTAAAAATGGTTCTCCGCCGTGAAAATTGATTTCCACGGCGGTGTCACCCTTTTGCAATGCTTCTTCGATGATTTTAAAGGCTATATCCTTTGACATTTCTTTTGATGTTTTATTATGCTCATAACAATAGACGCAATTTAAATTACACGCCTCGGTTAAAGTGAGCATTATGGTTTTTCTCAAATTAGACATAACCCTTATCCTTACACCACTATAGCATCATATTTAATGACCGTGTGAAGAAGCCGCATCCGTACAATTAGCGCCGCAGCCGGATTGACATACGGATTCACAATGCTGGCAGGAGGCATTTGACTTACCAAATTCCCTTGGCATCGTTGTATTTGATGCTAATTCCTGCTTTAAGAATAACAACTCATCATCCTTCAAATTGAAAAGTTTCATAAAAAACTCCTTTGCGGTCTTTCCCGCCGTCAAACTTTATTTAAACCGCTCATGTAGATTGAATCCTCATCAACAGACCCGCCGCCTTTGCCGCGCGGTTCAATGGCACATCCCAATGGACGGCTCGCGGCATGGTATTATGCATCCTGCTTGTTATCAGTGTTTTAGGAACGGAATAAACTTTTGCACCTTTCACACCCGCCATCCTCTTCTAAATACCACAATATCCTTGAGTTCAAAAGAATATGTCCGTTAGGCATATTATACCCATTGCAATCAAGCCACTCCTCAATTGAAAGACCGAGGCTCCCGTCGTCATTACGGTGACGAAGTGTACGGCATGAAGGACACAATTGTTCTTTTGTTATTTTCATAAAAAACTCCTTTGGACTTTACATCCACGCGGTCTTTCCCTGCCGCCATATTTGTAATTGTCACCACACCCTATCGGCATAGGGCGTATCATTAACCCCGTGTTTCCGCAAATCCTCAATCTTGCGGTCAAGAATACCGCGCCAGAGATGGTTAAACCATGTCTTTTTTCCGAACCATTTTACCACCGTCGGACTAACGGCGTAGTATATGCGAATGAACGCACGTCCAAACAGACTTTCAGAAAGGGTGAAATCCCGATAACGGCGCAATGTCCATACTTGGGGGCAATCATAGGAACCATACACGGCAGTGGCCACATAACAGCCGCCGCCGCCGGAGTGCTGCTTCCATATCTCAAGATTTTCCTTGGCTTGTGCATCGCCTTGTTCCGCAGCTTTAGTGCACCAATAGATTCCCTTTTCTTTGTCTTTGAGGATGTGATGATACATACAGCCCAAGTTATATTGAGCCTCGACGTATCCCTGCTCTGCGGCTTTCGTGTACCAATAGATCGCCTTGTCATAGTCCTTGGGTTCGCTATCCATGGAATAGTATTCACCCAAAAGTACCTGCGCCATTGAGTCTTCTACGTCTCCTTGCTCTGCGGCCTTGAGGAGCCAATAGACTGCCTTTTCCCTGTCTCCGAACAACACGAAATAACCCATGCCCAGATACTTTTGCGCCTCGAAGTAACCTTGTTCAGCGGCCTTGATGGCCCAATAGAACCCTTTCTTCTTATCGCCGGGAATGCCGTCGCCTTGAAAATAAGCCTTGCCCAAAGTAAGTTGGGCCTCGGCATCGCCTTGTTCCGCTTTCTGCGTTAACTCATCAATACTGCTCATCTTCGTTTCTCCTTATCATGCACGGCGTTTCCAATGCCGCGCTTTCCAAAACTGTTCGCCCACAAGGGCGTTGCGGAAGAATATCCAGCGACATCCGCCTACTCTCAATTCGTGCTACGCACGATTTCCCCCTCATTTCTCCAAACAATTTCGGACAACGCACAGGTGCCAAGTACCATAGGTGTTAACCGAATTTTCATAGTTCCTCCTGTTACACTCTATCCGTATACGGTGTATTATTGATCCCGCGTTTCCGCAAATCCTCAATCTTGCGGTCAAGAATATTGCGCCATAGATGGTTAAACCATGTTTTTTTTCCAAACCATTTTACTACCGTCGGGCTAACGGCGTAGTATATGCGAATGAACGCACGTCCAAACAGGCTTTCAGCAAGGGTGCAATCCCGATAACGACGTAATGTCCATACTTGGGGACAGTCATAGGAGCCATACACTGCTGTCGCTACATAGCAGCCGCTGCTTGAAGATGGGCTACTATTGGAAGACGAAGTACTTGGAGAATGTTGCTGTATGGCTGCCCTGCTTGCACTGTTCAAGGCATTGCAATATTCAAAGGCATCCATCCTAATAGTGGTCACGCTGGATGGGATATTCACCGAAGTCAGGCTTTTGCATCCTTTAAAGGCACCCATCCCAATCGTGGTCACGCCGGATGGGATATTCACCGAAGTCAGGCTCTCGCAATAGCTAAAGGCAAAGGTTCCAATCTCGGTTACACCGGACGGGATATTCACCGAAGTCAGGTTCACGCACTCTCTAAAGGCAGCCATCGCAATCGTGGTCACACCGGACGGAATATTCACCGAAATCAGGCTCCCGCAGTCGCTAAAGGCTCCAGCCCCAATCTTGATCACCTGCTGTCCGTTTATCGTACCGGGGATGTCCACTTTGGTACCGGAGCCGGTATACTTGGTGATAGTACCATTGCTAAACTCGAAATCCATAAATTTCCTCCTTACTTATTTGTGTTGTTGCTGCCACTCGCGTGCTTCTGCCTCGTTCAACCCTCTGTCTGCACCCAAATCACGAGCACGGCAAGCATCAGCAAGTAAACCCATTGCGATTGATGTGTTAACAGGACCAAGGTCTAATTTAGAACTCAGCTGTAAATCCTCAATGGCATTGGTGTAGTCTTTGTTTTTGAGATAAGCGCTTGATCGCTGGTTTAAAGTAGCCCAGTAACAGGCACTTACCGTTCTAACGAATTCTTCGTTCTTCGGCCCAAGATTGAATGCCTGTTGATAATCGGCAAAAGCTGATAAGAACTCATCCATATGATCGGAATCCCCTTTTGCTTTGTGCGACCTTCCCCGCTCAAGATATATCTCCCCTTTCATATTGTCTTCCGGGACGATGTCGATAACCTTTGTGTAGTCCGCAATCGCCTCATCATATTCTTCCGCACGGTAATGCGCCTTTGCGCTCTGCATGAGGGTTTCAATTTCGTTGTTTGCCATCATTTCCTCCTTCCTTTATATAAGCCCCTGGCTAGGCCGAGGGCTTTGTCCTCGGTATCCATACGGCGTGAAATACCGGGGACATATAAAAAGCCGCTTTCCCTGTCCATAGCCCTGTAAGGTAGACAAAAAAACGGCTTTTTTTAAAAATTAGGCAAAGTCTGACGTTAAAGTGACACCGGGCACTCATATTTCCCCCGCTGCCTTACCATTACCGTCTGTTATAACAGTTAGTGTAAATAACCACAAACGATTGAAATTGTCAACTGTTAAGGGTGCCTTTATTTGCCTATTTTTATAGAAGGTAAAAGATAGTGAATACTGTAAGGGAGCTTCTTGCTGCCAATATTAAGGCGAAACGTACTGCATTAGGGTTTACTCAGGAAAAACTCGCCGCATTGGCTGATGTTTCGTATCAGATGGTTCATGATATTGAAGGCTGTCGCACCTGGGTTAGTGATAAAACACTTCAAAGTCTTTCTAAGGCCCTTGAATTGGAGATTTATGAGCTTTTCAGACCGGATGAAGAAGCCAATACGGAGACAAAAGAGCTTATGACCCGGTTCGCAAAGGATATTTCAGTCTCTTTTAATCATTCCCTGGACAAATTAACCGAAAAATACCTTGTCTGAACTTCGTATAGTATAATCTGCTTTATGTCTGAAATTCTCATCGGAACCTGTGGTTACTTCTATAAGGATTGGGTAGGCCCGGTCTACCCCAAAGGCACACGGCAAGAGGACTATCTAAGCCTTTACGCCGGGTGTTTTTCCACGGTGGAGCTGGACTTTGCCTACTATGCCATGCCCCAAGCCCCGCAACTGGCGAACATGATCCAGCTATGGGGGTCCGAGAGCGCCGCGCGGTTTGACTATCTGTATAACGATAAGGAACTGGAATCCTGGGGAGACCGGCTCCGGCGGATTGTATTAGAGGCGGAGCGGATATTGGTCTATTTTAATAACCACCGGAAGGGGCAAGCTGTGGAAAATGCCCAAACGCTGATGCAGCTATTGGACAAAACGGGGCTGTCGGGGGATTTGATGAAGGTAAAGGGCGTAAAGCATGATACAACGGGCAATCTCCCATTTTAATGTTATAGGGTTCCAGGCGGTGGTGGCCCGTTAACCCACGGGGGCCATAGGTTGGAATTTAAAGTTTCTCAATCTCCCTCGCCGAAAGACCTGTACCGGCAGCTATTTGTTCCAGGGGTACGCCGATCCCCTTTAAATTACGGGCAATTTCCTTTTGGGTTTCCCGTTTTTCATGGTTGATCCCGCTGGTGTAGTCTGAAAGGGCCATTTCCCGCATCTGGTACGCCCGTAGGGTTTCTTTGTCTATTGAAACATAGTCAACCCGTTCCTGGGCTTTCTGTATAGCTGTATCCATTTTTACCACCTCCTCAACAAGCTCCGGGGAACTGTCCTTGTCAAACCAGGACAGCCACCTATGCAATGGGTTATTCCGTATATCCTTTTCCTGTAACTTCTTGAATTTTATCATATCCACAAAATGAATTTCCAGCGCATCCGTCAGCATGACCGCCCTGTCCGTATCCTCCCACAGATGAAAACTGGTGTGAAAATCCCCGGTTGGCAGGAACTCAAAATTCACGATGTTTATGGCGATCACATTGGGCAGTTCAAGGTAGTCCTTGCCTGCGTCCAGGCTCCGGGTATATTCCCGGCTCCAATAGAAGAGGCTCAAGAACCCGCTTGCGCGGGGGAGGATCCATGTTTCCCAGGTTCCGCAGTTGGACTTCAATATTGACCCGTGACTGGTCCTCCAGAACCGCCCGGATGTCCAGGATACTGGACTTGTCACCGATGACCTCCGCCGTAAAGGTCTTGTTTTCCAGGATTTCCACTGAAGCAAGCCGGTTACTGCCGGTCCGCTTAAGCACGGCGTTTAGAAAAGCTAAAAGCTGTTCCTCGTCCCCCTTTTCGCCCATAACTTTGAAGTCGGCTAGGTCGGGCGGATTGCTCCGCCTTTCCCGCCTAAGAACCGTACGTGAGAGTTTCCCCTCATACGGCTCAGGCCTCACGTAAGCAAGTCTTGTTTGTTTCCTTGCCGGCTTTGGTCTTGT
>BNVE01000102.1 GCA_025997875.1 Spirochaetia bacterium | reverse complement strand
CCGGGATACAGATCAACGCGTTCATGGCTGCTGCGGCGTGGAATTTCAAGCGGTACATGGCGGTTCTGAGCGAAAAAGCCGCGAGGTTTTTTTGGCGCATTTTCATACGCCTGTTTTTTCCCGATTTTTCATGTTTTGTGCCGGTATAAGTTGATTGGTAAGGAGCGACTATTTATAAGATAATAGCCCCCAGCCGCCGCAGGGCTTCTTTACCCAGGGCCGCCATCAGGCGCGATGCGGCGCTTAAGGCGGCAGTGTCGGCGATAAAGCCGGGATGATGCAGGGCCTGGGGGCTGCCCACGCCGATGGTCCAGAAAACCCCGGGGATGCGCTGCTGGTAGAGGGCAAAGTCCTCGCCCCCCATACCTGGGAGGCGGGGTTGTACCCGGTAACCCATGGCTTTGGCGGTTTCGCTTACAAAGGCGGTCAGCGCAGGATCGTTGTTCGTAGAAATAGTGTTCATATGCCACTCATACTCCACGGCGATTCCGTTGACTTCCCCTGTATGAACGGCAATGTGCTTCAACTGTTCGTTAAGCCCGGTAAGCTTTTCCACGCTAAAGGCCCGGGTGGTTCCCTCCAGCAGGGCCTCCGGGGGGATAACGTTCCAGTTGCTGCCCGCTTCGGTGTGGGTAAAGCTGAGGACCGCCTGGTCAAAGGGGCTGGTGTTGCGGCTTATGATGGTCTGGGCGGCGTTGATGATCTGCGCCCCCGCAACAATGGGGTCCTTGCAAAGATGGGGATAGGCGGCGTGGCCCCCCACGCCCCGGAGCAGGATGCGGAAGGCCCCAACCGCCGCATGGCTGGGGCCGGGGCTTACCGCGATGACCCCGGCCTTGTTTTCCGCCGCCGTGTGGAGGCCGTAGATCTCGGCGGTGTCATCCAGAACCCCGGTGTCCAGCACCTGCTGCGCCCCGCCGCCCCCTTCCTCCGCAGGCTGGAAGATCAGCTTGATGGTTCCCCCCAGGTTTTCCTTTTCTGCCTGTAAGAGCAGCGCTGTGCCCAGCAAAGCGGTGATGTGAAAGTCGTGACCGCAGGCGTGCATCACTCCGCTCTGTTCCGAGGCATAGTCAAGACAGGAGATTTCGGTGACCGGCAGCGCGTCGATGTCGCTCCTCAGGGCCACCACCGGGCCGTCCGGAGGGGAACTGTGGCTTTCAGCCTTGCTTTCAGCCGGAGCGGAGCTTCCCCTTGCGCCGCGTATCCGGGCAACCAGGCCGGTCTTGAGGGGGATATTCAGTATTTCTACCCCCGCGCCGGTGAGGATTTCCCTGATGCGGGCGGTGGTTTCATGCTCGTCATTACTCAGTTCGGGATGCCGGTGAAACCACTTAAAGTAGGATTCCAGTTGGCTTTGCAGGGCGTCGGTATTCATATATGGCGAAGCATACCCCAATTGCGCTTGTAATGCTAGTGAAAGGATTTCTTTGAAAAGAAATCCCCCAGGGACTGAATGACGGTAACAATGAGTATCAGGATAATTACCGTTACAATGGTGATATCGGTTTGATAGCGCTGGTATCCGTAACGGATGGCAAAGTCCCCCAGGCCGCCGCCGCCCACCGCGCCGGCCATGGCGGTAAGGCCCACCAGGCTGATAAAGGTAATGGTGGCCCCCCGGATGATGCCGGGAATGCTTTCCCTAAGATATATCCGAAAAATGATCCCCAGGGGGCTTGTGCCTATGGACTGGGCCGCTTCAATGGCGCCCCGGTCAATTTCCGCCAGGGCGTTTTCCATCTGCCGGGTAAAGAAGGGGGCGGTGCCAAAGACCAGGGGCACGATGGAGCCCTTTACCCCGATGGCGGTGCCCGCAATTGCCCGGGTAAGGGGAATGAGCAGGGCGATGAGGATGATAAAGGGGATGGACCGGAACAGGTTGATGATCTTGTCCAGCACGGTCCAGAGGGGAATGTTTTCCAGAATATCCCCCTTCCGGGTAATGGTCAGAATTATCCCCAGGACAATGCCGATGCTAAAGGCAATGATCCCGGTAAGGGCCATCATATGCAGGGTCTGCAGGGAACATTTTATCAGTTCCGGAACCTTGGTTCTTACATTGGGCAGCAGAGCTTTTAACAGATCATCCATGGCTAATCACCTCCACATATACGCCCTTTTCCCGTATCCATCCGATGGCTTTTTCAATATCCTCCGGTTTGCCGTCAAGGATATTGATAAGCCCGCCCATGGGGGTTCCCTGAATAATATCCAGATCCCCAAAGATGATATTTATTTTTATATCAAACTTGATCGACACGGTGGAAATGAGAGCTTCCACCGTGTTCCGCCCCACATAACTAAAACGGGCCAGTATCTGATGGGGCCGGAGCTTGACAATAGGAGATCCCTCCCGAATCAAATCGTAGATTTTATACAGGTTAGACGTGGTGGCCACAAAATCCCTGGTTATTTCATGGGCGGGATTGGAAAAGATATCAAAAATGGAACCGTATTCAATAACCTCGCCCTTATCCATCACGGCGGCCCGGGTACAGATCGATTTTACCACGTTCATTTCGTGGGTAATGATAACGATGGTGAGCCCCAGTTTTTTGTTGAGTTCCCGCAGTAATCCCAGAATGGACTGGGTTGTCTGGGGGTCCAGAGCGCTGGTGGCTTCGTCGCAGAGCAGTATCGACGGGTTTAAGGCCAGGGACCGGGCGATGCCCACCCGCTGTTTCTGCCCCCCGGAAAGCTGGGAAGGGTAGACATGGGCCTTGTCCCGGAGGCCCACCAGGTCCAGCAGTTCTTCTACCCGGGCCGCTATTTCCTGCCGGGATTTACCCCGGTACTTAAGGGGAAAAGCAATGTTCCCCGCCACGGTCCGGGAGGGGAACAGGTTGAAGTGCTGAAAGATCATACCCATATTCCGGCGGGCCCCCCGAAGCTGCCGCTCCGAAAGGGTGCTAAGGTTTTGGCCGTTTACCAATACGGTCCCCGAATTGGGCTTTTCAAGCATATTGATACACCGTACCAGGGTACTTTTCCCCGCGCCGGAAAATCCAATGACGCCAAAAATCTCCCCGTCCTCTATGGTTAGGGAGACATTTTTTACCGCCTGGACAAGGGGCTGCCCCTTTTCTCCAAAGGTCTTTGTAACATTGGCAAGCTGTATCATAGCGCCGGCCCGAATTCCCCTAGGATTTTCACCATACCGGAATATACGCCCCTTTATACACCGTTTGAAATACTTCTTTAACTTCATCGCTGCGGTAGGCTTCGACAATCCGCTTGTAAACCGGATTGTCCTTGTCCGCGGTACGGGCAACAATAACGTTGATATAAGGATTGCTGGTGCCCCCGGACTGCCTTTCCAGGGCGATGGAATCCCGCTCCGGGTTCAGCCCGAAATTCACCGCATGGCCGCCGTTGATAATTGACGCCGTCACATCGTCCAGGAGGCGCGGTGTTTGCGCCGCTTCAACTTCAATAAATTCCAGATTTAACCGGTTTACCGTAATGTCGCTCAAATTCGGCGTGGGACCCGCGGCAGCCGGTATGGTAAGCAGACCGGCCGCTTCAAGTACCCGCAGCGCCCGCCCGCCGTTCACCACATCATTCGGAAGGGCAATTTTATCGCCATTTTTCAATTCGGAAACCGACTTGATTTTTTTTGAGTACAGGCCCAGGGGCGCAAGCAGTGTTTCGCCAATGGGGGTAAGGTGATAACCCTTTGTGGCGATTTCATTATTCAAAAAAGCATAATGCTGAAACGAATCCAGCTCAATTTCGCCGTCCTCAAGGGCCCGGTTCGGCGTTACGTAGTCGGTAAAATCAACCAGTTCGATTTTTATCCCCTCGAGCGCCAGCTTGGCGATAACCGGCTTCCACTGTTCATTGGCATCCCCGACGATGCCGATTCTGACCACCGTCGGCCCCTTTGCCGCGGCTTCCTTCTTGCCGCCCGCAAAGACCACCGCGCTTATCAAAAGCAGGGTAACAACCAACAGCGGGAACCTTATTCCCCCACGATTCCTTTTTGCCATAGAAAGAATTCTCCTTAAAACAAAGATTTATACCCATAATTTATGGATACTTTGTAAGCATACAGAAATACTAGGAATATGTCAAGCCTCAATACCATCATTTAAAAAAAATACAAAAAATCATGTTTTTTTTTATAAAAAGGGGGTATATTTTAAGGAGTTATATTTTTTTGTACACAAACGGAGATACTTATGACAAATAAATCTGTTATATTTTGCCATTTTTTATTGGGCGGCGCTTTTATCATTTCATTGCTGGCGCTGGGTTCCTGCCTGATGCCGGACCTGAAGCCGGAACTGTATTTCAGTTCGTCCAAGGAGAAATCGGCCGGGGATTCTCCCGGTAGTGCCGGGGACTCTCCCAATAGTATGGAGGGGGTAGGTTCCATTGCCGTCACTCCGAAAACCTTGTCCTTGAACATTGGGCAATCATCCGCCCTGAGCGTTGCGGTATTGCCGGCAAACGCCGCCGCGGTGGCCTGGACCTCCGCGAATCCCGGCATTGCCACGGTGGACCCGGTGACCGGGACGGTGACCGCCGCAGCGCTGGGTACGGTGCAGATAACCGCCGGTAGGGGGGAGCTGTCAGATACCTGTACGGTCACGGTGCTGAACTCTCCCATCGCCCTCGTGACCGATCTGGACCTGTCTGCTAAGGTAAGCGCCCCGGTTAAGGCCGGGACACCGGTTACCACGGCAATTAACGCGGCCCAGTACACGGGAACCGTCGCCTGGAAAATGAGCGATGGCACAACCCCTGTTTCCGGTAACTTTGCGGCAGGGCAGGTCTACAAAGCCCTTGTTACCCTGAGCGCCAAACCCGGCTATACCTTTTCGGGGGTAGGGACGAACAGCTTTACCCATACAGATGCAACAGCGGTAAGCAGCCCGGCCAATAGCGGCACGGTAACCATCAGCTTTCCCGTAATAACCAAGGATCTCACCATACAGTTTGGTATGCGCAGTTCGGATGCCGACCCCCTGAGCCCCCAAATAGTGCGCGATACCTTTACCCGGGTGTCCAACTTCATCCGGTCTACAAACGGCAGCGACAGCCAGATTGGCGCGAAGATCGAGCTGGGTGACTATATTGACCTGGATACCTTAACCGTTGCAGCGTACCTTGCGCCGATCACTTCTCTTCCTCAGGTGGTTGATCCAACTGCCGGGGGATTTAGTGTAAGCAACACCGATTTTGGCGCCAATGGCAGACTGCTGCGCCTTATCGTGGTGGGCATCAATTCATTCCACTCCAGGGGCGCCTATACCGTAACCCTGAACAATGGAACCCCCCATGTGGTGTTCCAGTTCCAGAATCTTCCGGGTAAGCGCAGAATGGAAGATACGTATACCAACGCCAACGGGTATGCAGGGAGTCAGATGCGGACCTACCTTACGGTAAACTACCTTGCGGGGCTGAATGGTGCGGGGGTTCCCACTACGGTGCTCTGGGCGCCCAAGCGCTATATGGCGAAGAGCGGAAATTATTCGACTGAGATAACCTTGATTGAGGATACCCTCTGGCTTCCCACTGAATGGGAGGTGTTCGGCAGCAGCGAAGATTCGTCTTCATCTGAGACCGCAGCGAACCAGGCAAGGCTTGACTATTACACATCAGATCCGAGCCGTATAAAATGGGGCTCTACTGGTGTTGCAGAGTTTTACCGGCTGGCTACACCCAATGCTATACGCTCTAACGGTTTCAATGCTGTCGCCCCCAGTGGTGTTAGGGGCGGTGCTTTTGGAGCGACTGGCTTCGCCCCCGCTTTCTGTGTGCGGTAGGGCCGATGATGACATCAATGCCTTCAGGCTAAAGCCTGGTCGAAGTCGGCGATCAGGTCCTCCGCATCCTCAAGCCCAACGGCAACCCGGACCAGGGTGTCGGTGATGCCCAGCCGTTCCTTGTCGGCGGCGGAGGTGGCGATATTGCTCATGGTGACCGGACGGGAGGTAATGGTTTCTACCCCTCCAAGGCTCGGGGCGGCGGCGGCGAGACCAACTTTTTTATAGAAGCGAAGGGCCTGCTCCTCAGTTTTTGTTTTGAAGGAGAGCATCGCCCCGGCCCCGGAGGCCTGGGTTTCGTGGATTTCCCTGCCCGGATGCTTCGCGAGCCCCGGATAATACACGGCGGTCACGTTCTTGTGCTGTAAGAGCCATTCCGCAAGCTGCCGGGCGGTGGCCTGCTGGGTTTCCAGCCGTACTTTAAGGGTCTTGATACCCCGGATTACCAGCCACTCATCCCAGGGACCCGGAATGGCGCCGAAACTGTTTTGTATCACATGAAGAGCCTCCCCCAGTTCGGGAGTCCGGGTTACCGCCAGGCCCAGGACCACATCGCTGTGGCCTCCCAAAAACTTCGTCGCCGAGTGGACCACGATATCCGCCCCCAGGGCCAGGGGCTGCTGCAGATAGGGGGTCATAAAGGTATTGTCCACAATGGAAAGGAGCCCCGCCTCCCGGGCAATGGCCAGACAGGCTCTAAGGTCCGTGATCTTGAGCAGGGGATTTGAGGGGGTTTCCAGATAAAGCGCCCTGGTATTTGGTTT
Organism: Spirochaetia bacterium; assembly: GCA_025997875.1. Taxonomy (GTDB): domain Bacteria; phylum Spirochaetota; class Spirochaetia; order Treponematales; family Breznakiellaceae; genus BNUT01. The sequence continues at coordinate 9,561 of BNVE01000102.1, read as the reverse complement.
GATTGCCCGGCGGATATTTTCCGGGTCCCCCGCATCCACCAGGGTTGTTTCAATGCCCATGCGTTTATAGAAGTTATTGAGGATAAAAATGCTTCCGCCGTAGATCTCCTCTGCGGCAATAATATGATCCCCCGCCGAAAGCAGGCCCAGGACCGAAGAAATCGCCGCCATGCCGCTTCCAAAGGCATAGCCTTGGGCGCCCCCTTCCAGCGCCGCGATGATGTCTTCCAGGGCCTTCCGGGTAGGATGCCCGCCCCGGGAATAGTCGTATTCCTGGCTGTTCGGCCCCAGGGACATATCCTTTCGGAGAAAGGTAGAAGTCTGGTATACGGTTACCCCCAGCGCCCCGGTAAGCGGGTCCGTTTCGTGCCCGTTGTGGATAAGCTGCGTGCCCTTGTTCATGGTTCCCTCTTTTTTAGCCGCAATGGCGGCAGCGTTTATGAAAGCATTACCATCGGTATTATAGGGTATACCGGGACTGTAAATCAATAAGCCCATTGAACAGCGATACTTTTAACCGTTGTGATCACCCGTTCAACCTGGGCTTCGCTCATCCCCTGCCAGATGGGGAGGGAGATCTCCTGGCGGAAGCTTTTCATGGTTTCCGGCAAATCATCATCTTTCAAATGATAAGTCTTTTTGTAGTAGGGCATGGTGTGGAGGGGGATAAAGTGAACCGATACGCCGATGCCTTCTTCCTGAAGCCGCCGGATAAAGGTGTCCCGGTTGATGGAGAGGGTCTCGGGCCGGAGCCTTAAGGGGTAGAGGTGCCAGGCGTTTCCGGGACCGGTGGGGGGGATGAGGAAGTGACCGTCATCGGCAAAGGCTTCGTTGTAGCGGCGGGCGATCTTTTCCCGCATCCCCAGCATATCCCAGGCCCGGGAAAGCTGGACCCGGCCCAGGGCGGAGAGGATGTCCGGGATGTTGTACTTGAACCCCGCCTCTACCACCTCGTAGTACCAGGAGGCCTTGGTGTCGGTGTAGCGGTTCCAGACGCTGCGGTCTATGCCGTGGGAACGCATGATCGAGATGCGGCTTGCCAGTTCCCGGTTCCGGCACACCACCATGCCCCCCTCGCCGGTGGTCATGGTCTTGGTGGCGTAAAACGAAAACACCCCCGCGTCGCCGATGGTTCCCGCAAAGCGGGGCTCCTCAGTACCGGAGAGCGCATCGCAGGGCAGCAGGGAGGGAAAGGAGTGGGCGGCGTCTTCGATCACCCTGAGCCCGTAATGGCGGCTGATCTCCATGATCGCCTTCATGTCGCAGGGGAGGCCGCCGTAGTGGACCGGCATAACCGCCTTGGCCTTTCCGGGCCTTTCCCGCGTAAGCCGCTCCAGGGTGCGTTCCAGGGCCCCGGGGTCCATCAAAAAACTGCCCGGGGCCACATCCACAAAGACCGGTTCTGCCCCAAGATAGCGGGCCACCTCGGCGGTGGAGGTAAAGGTGCAGGAGGGAACCAGTACCAGATCGCCGGGACCGATCCCGCAGGCTTCCAGCGCCAGATGCAATCCGCTTGTTGCGGAATTCACCGCCAGGCAGGGGAGAGGGGCAGAAGAGGAAGAAGAATTAACCGCAAAGGACTCAAAGGACGCGAAGGAAGAGGGGATGGATGAATCTTTATCTTTCCTTTGTGTACTTTGCGTACTTTGCGGTAAATTTCCTGAATTTTGCAGGAACGCTGCGAATTCTTTTTCAAGGGCCAGGGTCTCCTGCCCCGTGGTGAGCCAGCCGGACCGGAGTACCCGGAGCACCGCTTCTTCTTCTTCCCTGCCGATAAAAGGCCGGGCAAAGGGTATGTTTTTAGTATTCTCTGTGCCCTCTGCGCTTACTCCGTGTCCTCTGTGGTTCCCCTTCATTTTACTAACCATGCACCCGCTCCGGGACGGCGCCCGAGTAGACCGCCGCGAAAAGGCTGGGGATGGATTCGGCCAGGAGTTCCCGCAGAAGTTCGGTGTTCCGGTACATCCGCTTCTTTTGGGGATCGTAGTAACAGATGGGTTTGAGTTTTTCCGAAAGGGCCCGGATATCGGTCACCGGGGGGGAACGGCGGTCCACCCGGAGGATGCGGCTGTAGGGGGTTTCCCGGGGGATCTCATCCTCGCCCCAGAGCTGTTCGTCCAGCCGTTCGCCGGGGCGCAGCCCCACGTATTCAATTTTGATGTCCTCCTCGGGTTCAAAACCGTAGAACCGGATCATCTGCTCCGCCATGTCCCGGATGCGCACCGATTCGCCCATGTCCAGGAGGTAGAGCTTGCCGTTTTCCCCCACACCCCCGGCCTTGAGCACCAGGGAACAGGCTTCGGGGATGGTCATGAACCAGCGCCGCATGTCCGGGTGGGTGACGGTAACCGGGCCGCCCCGTTCGATCTGCTTCTGAAAGAGGGGCACAATGGAGCCCCGGGAGCCCAGCACATTGCCAAAGCGGACCACCATGAACTTAAGATCCGTGCTTGGCGCCTTTTCGGCATTATCACTTTTCAAATTGGCGCCCGGCGCCTTTTCGGCCCACGCGCCCGCCGCTGATTCGGCGTTTACGGCTTCTTCCAGTACCAGCCGCTCGCAGAGGTACTTGGAAGCGCCGTAGACCGACACGGGCTCCACGGCCTTGTCGGTGGTGATGTGGACAAAGCGCTTGACCCCGTTTTTCCGGGCGGAGCGGATAAGGTTTTCCGTGCCGAAGAGGTTGTTTTCGATGGCCGCCACGGGGTTTTCCTCCATCATGGGCACGTGCTTGTAGGCGGCGGTGTGGAAGATCACATCGGCCTTGAGCTTGCCCAGGATGTAGTCCATGTACTCGGCGTCTTTTAAGTCCCCGATGACGGGCACCAGGGAGGCCTTTTCGCCGACCCCCCCTTCCTGCAAAAGCCGCAGTTCCCGGTCTATCTGGTAGATTGAATTTTCACCGTGCCCGAAAAGGTAGAGCCGGGAGGCCCCCCCGGAAAGGAGCTGCCGGCAGAGCTCGCTGCCGATGGACCCCCCCGCGCCGGTTACCAGGACCCGCTTGCCCCGGAGGTAGGCCAGGCTTTCCCTTAAGTTGATGGCCACCGGAGTGCGGCCCAGAAGGTCCTGGGGGTCGATGCTGCGGGTCTGGATCAGGTGGGCGTCGCCCTCAATGATCTGGGAAATGCCCGGCAGGATACGGATCTTTTCAAAACCCGCCTTCTTGAGGATGCCGTAGAGTTCCTTAAGGTATTCACGGCTGGCGCCGGGGATGGCGATAATCGCCTCGTCGGCGGGGTTCATCCGCAGCAGTTTTGCCACATCCCGAATGGGCCCCAGCACGGGGATGCCCTCCAGGTGGCGGCCGATTTTTTCCGGGTCGTCGTCCAGAAAGGCCACAACCTCGCCGAATATGCCCTTGCTCTTGATCTCATTCGCCAGGGTCTGCCCGGCAAAACCTGCCCCGATAATGTACAAACGTCCGGATTTTTTTGTGGTCATTTTTTTAACGAAGCTTTCCGAATCTGATCCCCGGCGTCCAAACAGAACCTCTCAATGTCCTATCGGGTGCTCTACCGGCCTGATTTCTTCAAAAGCAAGATCGATGGAAAAGGAATCATTGTACAGATCCAGTTTGATCTTCGCCCTCCCTTTTCTTTTATCGACCTTTATGATGCTTCCCTCAAGCCCCATGAGGGGCCCTTCCAGCACAACGATGCGGGAATTTGCGTCAAAATAGACCCTGGACTTTCCCGCCAGGGGCCCCACGTTTTTGATGAAGTGGAGGGCTATTTCCAGGTCCCGGTCCGCCATGGGGGTAATGTTCTGGTTGGACTTCAAAAAACGGAAGAACCCGTCTGTCCGGCGGATAGCCCACTGGTACAGATGGATATCCTCTTCATCATTAAGTTCCAGAAAAATATAACCGGGAAAAACCGCCGCAGCGGAGGGGATGATCTTTCCCATCCTCCGTATATCAAGTTTTCGTCTGGGGCAATAAATGGGGAAGGTGATTTCCGGATGCATGGCCCTGAGGAGTTTGATGTACTTATCCTCGGACCGGGTCTTTACCTGAACGGCGTAGTAATTCATTTCATTAAAAATATCATAAATTCTGCCGATAGTGAAGAAGGGAGAATCCATGATATTGAAACGCCTGCTGCCCCTTTTCCTGGCCGCTGTGGCCCTGCCCCTTTCCGCCGCTACGGTTTCTTTCCTGGTGATAGAGACGGGACTGGAGGAGCACGCGGGGGCCAATTCGTATTCGACCCTCTGGGAAAGCAGCCTTCTGGATGTATTTTTTAAGGAAGGCCACATCGTCAGCAATTCCCCGGTTCTCCGGCTTGCCCAAAAACCGGAAAAGGAATTTCCCGATGAAGCCCGGGGGGATCTTTCCGAGGCTACAGAGGGCGGAGTGGATTACTTTATCCTTGCCATGGTGGATTACCCGGCCTCGGAGCGGGGGAGAAACCAGAAACCGGATACCATTTCCCTGCGGCTCTACAAAACCAGGCCCTATCAGTTTCTCTACGAAGAGCGTTACGCCGGCAGGAACAACAACCGGAATTTAAGCGATGAAACTGTCCTGGTTGAACAGACGGTTCGCAGATTAATACCCCACCTGAAGGGATAAAGGAAAGGCAAAATGATGAAGAATATGCGGAACCTTATTTTTATTGCTGCGGCCCTGTTGACCTTGACCAACGCTTCCGTATGGGAAGGGGCCGCCGCCGCGGCGCCCCTGGGGGATCTCCCCGACGAAGGGTACTATGCGGCGACCAATTCCTTTCCCCGGAATACGGTGGTGGATATCCTCAACCTTGAAACCGGAAAATCCATCCGGGTAATCGTGGCGGCCGGGCTTGATACTCCGGGGCTTTTGGCGGTCCTTTCCCGGGAGGCCGCTGCCAGCATCGGCTTGCAGTCCCGGCTCATCGGCAGAATCCGGATGACCCAGCCTTCGGACCCCATAGCCTTTTCCCGCTTTACCGAAGGGCTTGCCACCAGCGGGGACCCCGACTATGACCCCCGGGCCATGGTAGCCGCCGACTCCGCCGGCAAAGACGCTGCGAAACCGGGGACCGCCGGTACAAGCGCCCCGGCAAAGCAGTCCCCCTCCGCTGTGGAAACAGGGCCCACCGAATCCTACCCGGTGGATCCCTACCTTGGCTACACCATCGTGGACATCCCCAACGGCTATTCCGCCCCGGCAATTCCCACCGAAAATAAAGATAAACGGGATGACTATTACGATTACTGGGATTCCCCGGCAGAAAATAAAAAATCCGAATTCGCCGGCGCCGACGATTCCCCCGAATCCACCCTGTACCCCATCTGGGCCGAAGGCGGATCGGTCGGCATCGTTGACATCCCCGAGCCCGACCCGTCCGCATCCATCGCAGAAGCTCCGGAGGCTGCCGGAAACCCAAGCCCCAATTCGGGCGCGCCCTGGCTGCCCACAGAGGGCGCCGCGGCCTCCGTAGCTTCCGGCCCCCTGGACCTGAGCTTGATCCCTGCGGAACAGCGGCCCCCCGACAGTTTAACCGATTTCGAGATTCCCCCGGAAGCTTTTATCGGCCCCATCGAGCCGCAGCCCCCGGTTCAGGCACAGGCCCCCAATGACTACCTGGATGAATCCCTCTTCATCGGCCCTATTGAGGGGGAACTGGCCCGGGAAGCGTCTCAGGTACAGCAGCCGGTTCAGGCGCAGCCCCCGGCTCCGGATAACAGCCTGAGCCTCATAGACGAAAGCCGGGTAATCCCGCCGATTCCCGATGCGGCTCCGGCGGCCCAGGCGCCCGTGGAGGACCCGGTTTTTCCGGATTCTGAATTTTCGGTTCCCCTGATAAGCAAGCTGGAACGGGGTAAATACTATTTGCAGCTTGGGGCCTTTAACCAGGCCGCCTCGGTGGAAGACGCCTTAACAAAACTGGACAAGGCCTTCCCCCTGGCGGTGCTGGCCGAAAGCGGCGCCGGTGAACAAACCTACCGGATACTGATTGGCCCGGTCAACCAGGGCGAAAGCGGCGCCTTACTCCAGCGCTTCAAACACAGCGGCTATGGGGACGCCTTTGTTAAATCGCAATAATTAAGAATTTAACGGCCGTGACAGAACTTGTATTTTTTTCCGCTGCCGCAGGGGCAGGGGTCGTTGCGGCCTACCTTGGGGTAAGCGCGGACAACACGGGCGGATTCCGGCTGGGAAGCGCCGGAAGTGATCGTGCCGCCGCCTGCGGTTCCCCCGTCGGCCAGGCCGCCGAAGGAGGCCATGCTGCCGTGGCTGGCCTGCGCTATTGCTGCGGGGCGGCCGGCGGAGCGGGACGGGTCCCGGTTTTCGCCTACCTGTATCCGTATCAAATGCAGCCGGGAGGCAATCTCCTGGCGGATTTCCCCAATCATGGTATCGAAGATCTGGAAGCCCTCAACCTTGTATTCGGTAAGGGGATTTTTCTGGGCGTAACTGCGGAGGTACACCGCCTCCCGCAGGCCCTCCATGTTTTCAAGGTGATCCAGCCATTTGCGGTCTATGGCCTGGAGATAATAGTTCCGGATGATCGCATTTAGGTAATTGGTTGTGATCAGCGTTTCTTTGTCATCAATGTCCTTTTCAAGGTCCGCGATGATCTTCTTTTCCAACAGTTCCGGGTTTTTGAATTCGGCGCTGTTCTGTTCAAGCTTGAGATAATAGCCGAATTTGATCCGCAGTGATTCTGTCAATTCCTTGAGCGCCGCCACCGGATCGCGCTTTTGGGCCACGGTGAAAACTTCAACCATGTCTTCGGCCATTTCCGCGGAAGCATCGTTTACCCTTGTTTTAAGATTGGCGTCGGTAAGGATGGCGTCCCGCTGTTCATAGATAAACTTCCGCTGCTGGTTCAGCACATCATCGTATTCCAGCAGGTGTTTGCGGATTTCAAAGTTCCGCTCCTCAACTTTTTTCTGGGCCCGTTCAATGCTCCGGTTTAACAGGGGATGATAAATCGGTTCCCCCCCTACCATACCGATCCGGGACATGATCCCCTTGATCTTGTCGCCCCCAAAGAGGCGCATCAGTTCATCGTCCATTGATATGAAGAATTTTGACCGCCCCGGATCGCCCTGCCGCCCTGAACGGCCCCGGAGTTGGTTGTCGATACGGCGGCTTTCGTGCCGTTCCGTACCGATTACGTAGAGGCCGCCCAGGGATTTTACTTCCTCATAATCGGCCTTCCACTTTTCGTATTCTTCGCTATAGGCCTTTTGGTAGACCTCGGGGCTTGCGTCGGTGCCGGCCTTTTTGCGGGCCCGGTATTCGGGGTTGCCCCCCAGTTTGATGTCGGTGCCCCGGCCCGCCATATTGGTGGCAATGGTCACCGCTCCCTTTGCGCCGGCTTCGGAAATGATCAGCGCTTCCCGGGCATGGTTCTTTGCGTTGAGCACCTCGTGGCGCACACCCTTGCGGGTGAGCAGGCCGGAAATTTTTTCTGACTTTTCGATGGACACGGTGCCCACCAGCATGGGCTGGCCCTTCTTGTGGGCGGCGGCTATTTCTTCGCAGAGGGCGTTGTATTTTTCCGGTTCGTTCAGGTAGACCACATCGTCTTCGTCGTCCCGGGCCACCGGCAGGTTGGTGGGGATAACCACCACTTCAAGATTGTAGATCTTGGCGAACTCCACCGACTCGGTGTCGGCGGTGCCGGTCATGCCGGAAATTTTTTCGTAGAGCCGGAAGTAATTCTGAAAGGTGATGGTTGCCAGGGTGCGGTTCCGCTGGGCGATCTTGATCCGTTCCTTTGCTTCAATGGCCTGGTGGAGCCCGTCGGAATAGCGGCGGCCGTGGAGGATGCGGCCGGTAAATTCATCCACGATCTGAACTCCCCCGTCCTGGACCACATAATCAACATCGATGTTGAAGAGCTTGTGGGCCCGGAGCGCTTGGGTAAAGTAGTGGAGGTACTCGAAGTTTTCCTCGTCAACGATGGCCCCCTTGATCAGGCCCCGCTTCTGCAAAATTGCTTCGATCTTGGTCATCCCCGCGTTGCTAAAGGAGATGTTCTTGTTTTTTTCGTTCAGCTTGTAATCCCCGATAACCTCTTCGCCCTGGGCCTCGTCGGGGTATTCGCCGTTCTCCTTTTTCTTCACCTCCTCCAGGGAGGAGAGGAGCTTGTCCACCTCGGCGTACTTGAAGGTATCGTCCTCGGCTGCCCCCGAGATGATCAGGGGGGTCCGGGCTTCGTCGATCAGGATGGAGTCGATTTCGTCCACCACGCAGAAGTTATGCCCCCGCTGGACCCGGCTTTCCAGGGAGGGGCTCATATTGTCCCGGAGATAATCAAAGCCGAATTCGTTATTGGTCCCGTAGGTGACATCGCAGGCATAGTTGAGCTTCCGCCGGGGAGGGTCCATATCCGAAAGGATGGTCCCCACGGTGAGCCCCAGGTAACTGAAGATGGGCCGCATCCATTCGGCGTCCCGTTCCGCCAGGTAATCGTTGACGGTGACCACGTGTATCCCCTTGCCGGGGATGGCGTTCAGGTACACCGCGGCGACACTCATCAGGGTCTTGCCTTCGCCGGTCTTCATCTCCACGATCTTCCCCTGGTGGAGCACGACGGAACCCAGTACCTGCACATCGTAGGGCCGTTCCCCCAGGTTCCGCCTGGCCGCCTCCCGGGCCAGGGCAAAGGCCTCCGGCAGCAGGGCGTCCAGGCTTTCCCCCTTTTGGTACCGTTCCCGGAATTTCCCGGTCTCTTTGGGGAATTCCTCCGCCTGCAGGGCCGCGGCCCAGGCTTCTTTTTCGTTTACCGAGTGTAATATGGGCAATAGCTTCTTGAGGTCCCGCTCATGCTGGGAGCCGAAAAGGGCTTTAACCAGGTTTTCAAACATGGGTCTAATTTAACACAGGCCGGCGGGCGTGTCATCCCCAATGAACCATGAAGAATGTAACCACGACACGGACGCGTTCTTTCCTTTTCTTGTCCGTGTGGGTCCGTGTGGTCTGTGGTAAAAAACACCATAGATGCTTGCATTAATTCCTAAAACATGATATAATATTATAGAGGTATGTACGATTTGCGGGTGTTAAAACATTTTTTATATGTCCCCCTTGCGTTGCTTTTGCTTGGGGGCTGTGAGTATTTTAACCTTTCTCTGGACGAATTTATCGAAACCCATGCCGCCGTAATTTCCGTGGAATCCGTCACCTTTGACACGGGCGCGGCGGGACGTTTTTTGCCCGACTCCGGCATATATGTACTTGAACCGCCGTCTCCTCTGGATAACGTGACCGTATACATCAATCTGAAAAATGACGTAAACCTCGCTTTTGACTGCGCGCTTACCGGCACGGTAAATGACGTTGACGCTCCCGGGCGAATCACAGCGGTTGAAACCGGCGAGCGCCGCCTGACGGTGAATATCGTCAACCCCGTGGACGGCGAGCGCTACGACATCCGGCTTGCCATTCACGCGGAAAGCGGGCGCTCCTTTAACATTTCCGTGCCGCCTATCCTGTGCTCCGCCAGGTGGACCCCCGGCGTCGGCACCACAGTCATCAACGCCCTCGGCGCCGTCACCGACATCGCCGCGCCGGTCCATGACGCCCCTTCAACGAATGCCGCCATATCCGCAGCCACCGGCTAC
>BNVE01000101.1 GCA_025997875.1 Spirochaetia bacterium | reverse complement strand
ACTGCGGCACGGCCCGTGGGAGTGAGGTGTTCGGCGATGTAATCCACAAAAAGTACCTCACTCCGTTTGCTCTGGACGGAAAAGCGTTTGTGGGGGATGATGCCGCCCTTGGGGGACATGAAGGGAGGATTCGCCAGGATCACATCGGCGTATTCATTCCAGCGGTCTTCGCTGGTCAGGGTGTCGTACTCGTAAATCTCAGGTCTTACAAAGCCGTGGAGGTAGAGGTTCACCAGGGAAAGGCGGACCATGTCCGGGGAAATATCGTAGCCCTTAAAATTGGTGAGGAGCTTTTTTCGTTCCGTTGGGGACAGTAAATCGCCGGGGCGCTGCACCCCTTTTGTGGTGTCGGTGTTCGCTTTGCGGATGTGTTTGTAGGATGAAATGAGAAATCCTGCGGTGCCGCAGGCGGGGTCAATGATGGTCTCCTGCTTTTTGGGGTCAAGCACGGCTACCATAAAATCGATGATGTGCCGGGGGGTGCGGAATTGTCCGGCGTCGCCCTGGCTGTCCAGAACCGAAAGGAGATACTCAAAGGCGTCCCCTAAGTCTTCGGAATGGTCGTAGGAAAATTCGTTAATGGTTTTGAGAAAGAGCTTGAGGGTTTCCGGGTCACGGTAGGGGAGATAGGCGTTCTTGAAGATGTCGCGGAACAGTTGGGGGATATTCGGGTTTTGATTGAGCTTGGCAATCGCTTCCCCGTAGAGGTTGATTAACTCAAACCCGCCGAGTCGGGGATCAAAGATGTTTGACCAGGCGTATTTTTTGTAGGCGCCGCTGAAGAAACTCGACTTGCCGCCCATGGACACCGATTCCTTATCCATGTCATCCATGAATTTATAGATCAGGGCTATGGTGATTTGTTCAACCTGGCTGCTGGGAACCGGCACCTTTCCTACCAGTATATCCCTGGCGGCATCAATTCTGCGTTTCGTTACATCATCTAACATGGTTCAATCCTACATCCTATTACGCTACAAAATTATTCAAAGGCACGAAGTCTTTAATATACTCCACGATTCGTCTGCGGAGTTCCGCCGATAATGTCCGAAAGGCTTCCCCGTAGGGGCTTACGCTTAACTGGGTAAAATTGCCCGTGTCGATTATATTCCGGAATTCCGTATCATCAATATACGCTTTAAAGACCGTTTTCGCATAGGTAAAATATTCTTCTTTGGGAAGATACCGGCTGTCGAATTTATCAAATTCTTCGTCTAACAGTTCGTCCCTGGTTTTGAAGTTAGGATCGTTGGTGAGTATTTTTTCAATGATCTCTTTTAACCCGATACGCCGGTCAATGTTTATCGCCTTCCGCAGTTTCTCCAGAGTGAAATAATCTTCCGGCTTATTAAAAACATTTTTTTCAATATAGTTTAGCAGTTCATCCCACTTCCCGGCTTCATACTGCTCTTTAACGATGGGATGATCAATGATAATAGTCTGTTCGAATTTCTCATAGAATTTCCAGTCAACCTTCATCCCTTCGGGGCCGATCTCTTTCTGATTCAGGGTGCTGATATTGTCATCAATGTTACTGTTATATACTTCATAATAATTCGACGGCAAAGGCGAATCCGCCGCCCATTCTGCCTGCGATTTTGGCTTGGGAATTTTCAGCACTTCATCGTAGTTGAATTTTTCCTCAAAGTATTCACAGTTGGCAAAGAAGTCGAACATCTTGAACCGCTTTTTCGGAACCTCACCTAATTGATCTTTCTTTTTGGGATCGATTATCTGCTCCGAAAAATCATGCTTCCGGGTTCCCCGGCCTTTTATCTGAATGAAGTCGGTGGGGGAGAAAATAGGCCGCATCAGGCAGAGGTTGAGGATATCGGGACAATCGTAACCGGTGGTCATCATCCCCACGGTTACGCAGACACGGGTTTTTGCGGTGTTGTAGGCAGGATCAAAATTGCCGGAACCGGAAAGATTGTTGTTGGTAAAGCTGGTGGTAAAATCCTGTGCACCGCTTATCCGTGATGTTACCTGAATGGCAAAATCGGATTGGTATTTACCGGGGTACATGGTATGGGCAAATTCATTTAAGATGTTGGTTATTTTTGCCGCATGGTTTTGGGAAACACAAAAGATGATGGTCTTGCCGATTTCTCGGCTGTGCGGGTCCCGCAGGGCATTTTCCAAAAAGGCCCGGCAAAAGGCCCGGTTGCTATTGTCGGAAAAGAATTTTTTTTCGTATTCCTGATACCCAAAGATTTCCTTTGCTTCTTCCCCGTCTTCATTAAAAGAAGTTACCGCATAGCCCTTGTCGGAAAGAAGCTGGGTGGTGATCTCCGTCCGGGCGTCAATCACTATCGGGTTTACCAGAAAGCCGTCCCTGACTCCCTCCAATAGTGAATACCGGAAGGTCGGTTCCCCGGTTTCGCAGCCGAAGGTTTTATAGGAATCCAGAAGCAAGCGCCGTTCCATCTCCCGCGGATCATCGGCGCCTAATGCTGCGGCATCCACATGCTTAAGGTAATCCCTGGGCGTTGCGGTAAGCCCCAGCTTATACCCGATGAAGTACTCAAACACGGCCCGGCTGTTTCCGCCTATGCTGCGGTGGGCTTCATCGGAAATCACCAGATCAAAATCGTCGGGAGTGAATTCACGTTTATACCGGTTATTGGCCAGAAAGGTTTGAATGGTGGATACCACGATTTCCGCCTTCCGCCAATCATCCCGGTGCTGTTTGTAGATTTGGGTGGAATAATCGTTCTTGAGATATGCGACAAAGTTGGTGTTGGCCTGCCGTTCCAGTTCCAGCCGGTCCACCAAAAACAAGACACGTCGGGCGTTGCCGGTTCGCAGAAAGAGGCGGATCACTGCGGCGGAGACCAGGGTCTTGCCGGTCCCGGTGGCCATCTCAAAGAGAAAGCGGTCCTTGTCCTGTTCCACCGCCCGTTGTATCGCCTTGACCGCCTTAACCTGATAGGGCCGCAAGAAACGCAGCTTGTTTGTTTTGATAAAATCACTGCGGCTTTTCTCATTTTGATATGAAGGGTCTTTCAGGTAATCCGGCTTCTGGGTCAGGGCGATATAATCACTATCAACAAGCTCATCCACCAGGGCCTTGCGATCCGGTTTGAACGAGGCAAATCCGGCTACGCTTTCCGGCTCCGGGAAGCGGCTTATGACGCCGGGGTTCCCTCGTTCCAAATCCCAGAAATAGTGGATGTTCCCGTTGGAAAGAATGATGAACCGGCAATGCTGGGCAATGGCATAGCGGCGGGCCTGCTCTTTGCCGAACAGGGGGTTCTTGTCCTCCGCCTTGGCCTCAAGCACGATAAAGGGATAGCCCTGATTATCCAGCAGAAGAAAGTCAATAAAGCTGTTTTTGGTTTTCTCAAAATCCTGACCGAATTCGTCACAGGCGGTCGCGGTCAGTTTTACGTTGTTTTCCAGGAGGATATTTGCCTTGCCGGTTGGGGAATCAAAGAAGCGCCAGCCGGATTCTTCAAGGAGTTTGTTGATCTTTATCCGGGCCTTCGCCTCTTTCGCCGCCATGAAACCGCCTTTTCCCGGTCAGTATACTCCATGTCAAATATTTCTGTAAGACTTAATAGAGTGAATTCCTCTCCCGCGTTGCGCCACCTAATTCCCCGGTATAGGAGGGCCAGAGGTAGTTTGCATGGCTAATGTAGAATTTTAGGCGCATCTTCCGCTCCTTTACACCATGCCGTGTGAGTTGCATGGTGAAATAGATTGGATTGAAGCGCCGGTTTTTCCGGAGGTTTCGATTTTTTATCTCTGTAACTCTATATACGACAAAGAATTACGATATGGGCCTTCGAGGACTTGAACCTCGGACCAAGAGATTATGAGTCTCCTGCTCTAACCAACTGAGCTAAAAGCCCTTTTGAACAATGTCTTTTATACCCCAGGGGGATAAAAAAGTCAATTCATGCGCTCCCGTTGCCGTGTCTGTTAATGGGGGGTAGAATAAACCCATGGCAAAGGGGAATTACGGGGCCAGTCCCTGGGGCAAATGGTTTATTGATGTGCTGGACAGCTACGAGATGGGGGCGCGGCTGGACCGGGGGCGGAGCTATGCCAATACGGGGAAGGTGCTTTCCCTGGATATCAGCGGGGGGAAGGCCGGCGCCAAGGTCAAGGGGCATTACCGGCCCTTTTACAAGGTGGAGATTGTTTTTCCACCCCTTGCGGAAAAGAAAAAAGTTTTTGACCTGATAGAAAAAGATCCCGCCCTGCTTGCCCGGATCGCCGCCGGTGAACTGCCCGAGGAATTTCTTTTCAAACTGAAAAAAGAGGGGATCAGCCTGATCCCCCGGCGCTGGGACGAGATGCGCCGCTCCTGCAACTGCCCCGATTACGGGGACCCCTGCAAGCACATGGCGGCCCTCTACTACATGCTTGCCCGGGAAATTGACGCCGACCCCCAGGTGCTTTTTCGCCTGCGGGGCATCGATCTGGGGGAATTGGCGAAGCGGCTTGGGGCGGACCTGGATCATAAACCGGAAAACCCCTTCGCGGCGGACCTTGTTCCGGCGGAGTTTAAGCGGGGTTCCCGGGAAAAGGGAAAAAAATCCCCCAATGCCCCGGAGCCGATACTACTGGAGAGCGCAAATCCGGCGGGACCCCCCGGAACCAAACCCGAATTGGCGGAAATCCCCCACTGTACCGAGCTGATCCTTTCCCTGCTGCCCCCCGCGCCCGTTTTCAGCAGCAGGGATTTCGCGGTGACCCTGGGGGAATTCTACCACCAGGCCGCCCGGCACAGTCTCCCAATAATGTTCTTCCCCACAGCGGACAAACACATGCCGGAGGCCGCTTCCGTACCTGTGGATGAGGAGCATCTTTTTTCCCATTCCCGCTGGACCGTGGATTACCCGGATGCCGGGCCGGGTGCGCAGCCAGAGCTTCTCCTGGAAAGCCTTTCCGGGGAGAAGCGCCGCTACGATCTGCGGGACGCCTTTTTTCGTTTTCGCCTTTTTTCTTCCGAAGAAGGAACGCCCTCATATACCTTTCTCTATTATCTTTTCAAATTTCTGGGACTCGTGATTGACGCCGGGGCCTATATTCCCTGTCCGGTTTTGCGGAACGATGAACTGCGGGTCATCTGGCTGGTCTTTGACCGGCTTCCCCGGATTCGGGAAACCCTGGACAGCATTGCCCGGTACGGCAGCGCTTCCGCAGTAAAGCTGCTCTCATCGGCGCTGCTTAATGAATGGGTAAAAGAAGTTGCCCGCTCCCGCGACGAGAGCCGGCAGGGCGGCGATCGGGATTTCCGTAACCTTGGGGGCCTCTTTTTTCTGGGGGAGGTGATGGATGTTTCTTCCCCGGCATTGAGGAGCCTGCCCCTTGCAATCTCCAACTGGCTCATGGCGCTTCATACGGATTTTTCCGGAGGGGAAAGCCGGCCCGGGCTTCATGAAGGAAAGCGGGGCCCAGTGGAGGGTTCCGCCTGGAAGTACCGGTTTATGTTAAAGCCCCTGAAAGAGGGGGCCTCTTTTACCCTTCAGGCGAAGGTGCGGCATCAGACTGAAAAGGGCGTTCAGTGGATTAACCTGAAGGATGCGGTCGGGAAGACCGGAACCATAGCGGTACTGCGGGCCCCAACGGTGCTGTCAAATTATCTGCCCGAACTGCGTTACCTGTTCCGGCGTACATCAGCGCCATTAAGCGAAGAACGGCTCCTTCACTTTTTGGACAGCGGCGCCGGCCTTATTTCCCGGCTGGGGATCGAAGTGGTGTTCCCCAAGAGCCTGCACCGGGAACTAAAGCCCCGCCTGGTACTCAGGACCGATGCGAAGAAGGCCCCCGCGCTGGTAAGCTACCTGGACCTTGGGTCCCTGCTCCATTGGCAATGGGATGTGGCTATCGGGGACGAGGTGATCAGCGCCGGCGAATGGCAGACCCTGTTAAAGCAGAAAAGCGGGGTGGTAAAATTCCGTGACAAGTACATCCGCCTTGACGGGGCGGAACTTTCCCGGCTCCTCAAGAACGCCCAGGCCGCGCCTTTGCCGGGGGCGGCGGATTTTCTCAAGGCCCACTTTGCGGGGGACACGGTTCTTTCCTTTGATGCGGAAGGGATCATGGAAAAGCTCTTTACCGAACCGGAATTCCCCATCCCCAAAAGCCTTAAGGCCCGGCTGCGGGAATACCAGGAGCGGGGCTGCCGCTGGGTATGTTCCCTCCTTATGGCGGGCTTTGGCTGTATCCTCGCCGACGACATGGGTCTGGGAAAGACCATACAATCCATCGCAGTATTGCTGCGTTTAAAAGAACAGGGCTTTCTTGCCAACAGTTCTGCTAATGAACGATTTACCGGTGATCCGTCCCTGATCATCGCCCCGGCGTCTCTGCTGGAAAATTGGGAACGGGAACTGGCCCGCTTTGCGCCTTCCCTTAAAGTTGGCCGTTACCACGGGCCGGGCCGGCGTATCAACGCTGATAATGAAATTTTTCTTACCACCTACCAGACCGTGATCCGGGACGCCGCAAAGCTGGAAGAACAAAACTTTGCGCTCCTTATTGTTGATGAGGCCCATCTGATGAAGAACGCAGAAACCCGGGGGGCCCGGACCATCAAAAAGCTCCGCTCCCGGTTCCGCCTTGCCCTTTCGGGCACCCCCGTGGAGAACCGCCTGGAGGACCTCCGTTCCCTTTTCGATTTTATCCTCCCCAGCTATCTGGGAACAGAAACGCAGTTCCGCGATGAGTACCGCTACCCCATAGAAGTACTGCGCCAACAGGAAAAGGCCGATGCGCTGCGGAAGATCACCGCCCCCTTTCTGCTGCGGCGGCTTAAGACCGACCGGGGGATCATCCGGGACCTGCCGGAGAAGATCACCGTTAATGAATATGCGGCCCTGGAAAAGGAACAGGCCGCGCTTTACAAAAGCATCGTGGACAGGGCCATGGAAAAATCCGCCCAAACCGATGAACCCTCCGGGCGCTCTGCGCTTATCCTGAGCCTCCTTACCGCATTGAAGCAGGTTTGCGATCACCCCCGGGTGTACGACAAGGAAAGCCCCGCCCGTTCGGAACTTTCCGGCAAGACCCGGCTTCTGCTCACCCTGCTTGGGGAGATCCTTGCGAACCGGGAAAAGGTACTTATATTCAGCCAGTATGTGGAAACCCTGAACTGCCTGGAAGAAATTATCCGCAATGAAATGGGGGAGGGGCCGCTGCTGTACCACGGCGGTTTAAGTCCCCAAAAGCGGGGGAAGATCATCGACCGGTTTCAGAGCGATCCGGTGCGGTCCATATTGCTGGTAAGCCTGAAAGCCGGGGGGCTGGGGCTCAACCTTACCGCGGCAAGCCGGGTTATTCATTACGATTTGTGGTATAATCCCGCTGTGGAGAACCAGGCCACGGACCGGGCCTTCCGGATAGGGCAGAAGCGGAATGTCTTTGTCCACCGCTTCATCACCCGGAACAGTTTTGAGGAGCGGATCGACGAAATGCTGATGAGCAAACGGGAGCTGTCGGACATGACCGTCTCCTCAGGCGAATCCTGGCTTGCCCGGATGAGCCACGAGGAGCTCCGGGCCTTGTTCAGCCGATAATATGATCAGGGGTAATCTATGCCGGTTTTTTATGTACTGATTTTGGTCTCTCTTTTCTTCCTGCCCGCCGGCGCCGGGGCGGAGGAATTTTTTTATAAACATGAGGCGGGAGATTTTTATCGTATCATTTCTACGGTGAAGGAAGATGTGTACCTGGACCGGCGGCTGAACCACCGGTCGGAAATTCTCAACCGTATCGCGGTGGATGTGATCTCCGTAAGGGAGGGCAGGGGACGCCACAAGGCTGTTTTCCAGACCTCGGAACGGTCGGTTGGGGTGATCGGCGCCGGGGTTCCGGGCGGGCGGAACAGGACGCCCCAGCAGGGGCAGAGTTTCCAGTGGGCCCGGGAATACGAGTCCCAGTTTGACCGGGACCGGCTGGGTTATATTGATATTGAACGCCGGTACTACATGCCGGTGGTGCGGAATGTGCCGGTGTTTCCCAACCGGGACCTGAGCCCCGGGGACACCTGGACCGGCGAAGGCCACGAGATGCACGACTTTCGGGACAGTTTCGGCATCGCCGAGCCCTACCGCATCCCCTTTACCGCGAACTACCGGTACCTGGGGAACCGTAAGTGGCAGGACAGGGACTATCCGGCCTTTTCCGTATCCTACCGGATCTCCAGCGAACCCCCGGCGGTTCCGGGCAGGCTCTGGCCCCGCAAGATTACCGGGGCCTCGGACCAGATCGTCTACTGGGATTTTGATATGGGCCAGCCCGTGGCGTACGATGAAAGTTTCAGGATGATCTTCGACCTCTCCGACGGCAGGACCATAGAATACCGGGGGACCGCCCATGCGGAGATCATCGAATCATCCCGGATGGACAAGGAAAAAATGGCCGGGGAGATTGCCGATGACATTGATAAACTGGGTATCCGGGACGCCACGGTACGGGTAGTGGATGAGGGGATCACCATCAGCCTTGAAAACATCCAGTTCCAGGCGGATTCGGCGGTACTTTTGAACAGCGAGCAGGAAAAATTGGACAAAATAGGGCAGATACTCCGCAAATACCCGGACCGGGACATCCTGGTGGGGGGGCATACCGCTCTGGCGGGTACCCGGGAAGGGCAGAATCAGCTTTCACAGGAGCGGGCCGCAGTGGCGGCGGACTACCTAATCGGCAAGGGGGTCCGCCGGCCTGAGCGGGTGGTGGTCCGGGGTTACGGCGCGGACCGGCCCCTGGGGGATAACCGGACCGAAGAGGGGATGCGCCGGAACCGCCGGGTGGAAATCACCATACTTGAAAACTAAGCTGCTTTAAGGTAGTCTGTAAAAACATGAATTACTCCAACCCGGCAAATCTTGCCGTTATAGCCTGTCCCGGCGGTGAGGTTTTTGCCGGTGAGGTTATCTCATGGCTTAAAAAATGTTACCGGCGCAGTTTTGAGAACACCGCCGCCGAAATGGCCAAGCGGTACAATATGGATACCGGCGCGGTTATTCAAAAGATCAACTTTATCAACGATGCGGTATCCCCCACACATCACCTGCAGGGGCCGTCGGAAAAATTCCGCCTTCCCCATTTCAAGGTTCCCGCCCGGTTCACCATCTTTGCCAACGGGGAAGTAAAGGCGGAAATTCTTGAATCCATCCGGGGCAAGGACATCTATATCGTTCAGGATGTGGAAAACCGCTTTCCGGTGAATTTTTCCGGGGGGGACGTGAAGAAGGTCCTTACCGTAAACGATCACCTTATGACGGTGCTGGTGACCGTGGACGCCGCAAAGCAGGCCGGGGCCGACCGGGTTACGGTGGTGCTCCCCATCTACCCCTACGCCCGGCAGCACAAGACCAAGGGCCGGGAGGGGCTTACCGCAAGCCGGGTGGGGAAAATCCTGGAAAGCCTGGGGGTCAACCGGATCATCACCCTGGACATCCATTCCCGGGATATCGGCAACTCCTTTGACAAGATGCGGCTGGAAAACCTCCACGCCAGTTACCAGATCATCAGGACCCTTTACAAAATGGAGGGCATCCTCAACGATGACTTTGTAGTGGTTTCCCCGGACACCGGCGCGGTGGACCGGAACAAATTTTACGCCACCGCCCTCAAGAAACCCCTGGCCCTGCTCTACAAGGAGCGTGATTATTCCCGGGTCAGCAAGGACGCCCTGGAAAACAACATCTCCGAAATCAAACTTCTGGGGAACGTAATGGACAAGACCGTCTTTATGGCCGACGACATGCTGGGCACCGGGGGCACCCTCCTTAAGGGGATGAAAATCCTCAAGGACAACGGCGCCGGCAGGATAATCTGTTCCATCAGCCTGCCCCTCTTTTCCGGCGACGCCATCGCCTACTTTGACGAAGCCTACAAGCAGGGCCTCTTCTACCGTATCATCGGTACCAATGCGATCTACCAGGAAGAGGTTTTAAAACGCGAATGGTACATCAGCGTGAACATCGCCAGGCTTTTTGCCCAGACCATTTCCCGGCTCCACCAGCAGCTTTCCCTTAGTTCCCTGCTGGATAACCGGAATGTCATTGGAAAGCTTCTTACCTCTGACAATAACCGCAGCGACAGTAATTCTGAAAACCAATGAAGGTTTATCGGCTTCCCTCTCCTGTCGCAGCATTGCTTTTCGACATGGATTCTACCCTCTACACCCACGAAGAATATGCCCGTTCCCAGATAGAACTGCCGATCAGGAAACTTGCCGCATTGCAGAACAAAAGTTTTAAGGATATGCAGGAAGTGATAAAGCAGTACCAGGCGGAATGGGCTCTGGAAAATCCGGGCAAGCGGATCAGCCTGGGGAACACCTTTAAACATTTTGGGGTGGGCATCGAAGAAAGCGTCCAATGGCGGGAGATGCTCTACGAGCCGGAACGCTACCTGACCCGTGATCCCAAACTCTGCGAAACTCTGCGAAACCCTGCGGATCCTTTCGGGCGCCGGTTCATCCCTTCCCCTAAAGCTGGCGGTGGTTACCAATAACCCCGTTTCCGTTGCCCGGCGTACCCTGGCCTGTCTTGGCATTGATGAATACATCCCCATTGTGGTCGGCCTTGATACCTGCAAGGTTTCCAAGCCCCACGAAGCCCCCTTCCGCACCGCAGCGGAACGGTGCAGCGTCCCGGTAAACTCCTGCGTTTCCGTCGGCGACCGCTACGAAATCGACATCAGCCTGCCCCTGGAAATGGGTATGGGTGGAATTCTGGTGGACGGGGTGGAGGATGTGTACGGGCTGCCGGCGATACTGCCGGGTACAGGCGCGATAAAAAATTAAGGCGGCCTTATGCGAAAGCAGATGTATAAACCGATTGTACCAGTGTATTTTGTAAAGGTTCCGCCTTCAAATCATCTTGCCATTTTGCTTTAGAAAAGGTCGGAATGGGTCCCGGTACGGGAGAAATGAACCGTATTATCACCGGGAAAACGATAGATAAGTATCCAATCTCCCTCAATGTGACATTCCGTGTACCCGGCATAAGTGCCGGAAAGCTCGTGCTCCCCATATTTATCCGGCAAAGGAACTTCACCGATGATATCAGTTATGAGTTCATAGATTTTATCCATATTTTTATGGCGTTTTGCCATAAGCCGGAGATCTTTTTTAAATTGGTTGGCAAATATGGGCCCAAGCATGAATCAATCGTTAGGCTCTTCTGCCCACTGGTGAAGGTCCGCAAGCACTTCCGTCATAGAATGGTAATGCTTATGGGGTATTTTCCCATCAATCATGTCTTGAATTTCCTGCATGGCTGCAATCGTAGTAGCATTGGGGATATGTTCGGTCTTGCCGCAATAGGGGCAAACGCAGCCATTCTGCTGCGCGGTTTTCTTGCCTGAACTCAGGCCAAGGGATTTGCGTATGAATGATTCAAACACCGCCGGAGACAAGAGGCCCTGCTTTTGGGCTTTATCTTCCACATCAGCGGGCAAATTCAGGGTAATCGTTACCATTTCCGTACCTCATTAAAAAACTATAGCATCAATTACCGGGTAAATAAAGGGGAAATCGAACGGGTCTCCGTCATCAGCGGGGGTTTGGGGGCAGACTTTCTCCCTCTTTTTATGATAGATTCAAGCTGTGGATATTGAAGTGTTCGCCGCCCTTATGTCCCGTATCTGTTCCCATTCCCTGGTCAGCCCCGGCAGGCCCCTCAGGTGGACCATTATCGCCAATCCCAGCGCCGGGGGCTTTACCATCAAGTCCCGGTGGAAAAGCCATCACCGGATCCTCTTGGATTATGAACAGAAAGCCGCAGCCCTCAATCCGGGTCGGCCCGATAGCGGCCCCTCCGTTACGGCCCGTGAACTTGACCGGGGGGGCGGCCATGGCAGCGGCGGCGCGGGCAGCCTTGGCTCTTGCGGGCTCCTCCTTACCAAAGGTCCCGGGGACGGGGCAAAAATTACCCGGGCCCTTATTGATGAGGCGGGGGCGGATAAGCCCCTTACCGGGGGCTTTCCCTTTCATCTGCTGATCACCGCCGGGGGGGACGGGACCAGCCGCGAGGTGCTTTCCGTTCTGTATCAGGCGCCGCCCATTACCAGGGCAAATTTTGCGGTGCTCCGGCTCCCCATGGGAACCGGCAATGACGGCGCCGATGCGCAGGAGCTGGATGCGGCCCTGGGGCTTTTGATTTACCCGGTAAAAATCGAGTATCAGCGCAGCCTGCACCTTATTACCGCCACCGCGGGGAAGGGGCCCTTTCCGGCCTTCAATATCCTTTCCGTGGGGCTTGATGCATTTGTTACCCACATGACCAACAAGATGAAGGGCCGGCTCCCCGGGGATTCCTACAAACTCTGGGTGGATATTGCATCCCTGCTCTATGACCGGATCTACAAGGTGGGCCCCATGGACGTGCGGGCCCTGGACGAAAAGGGCAGGGAAGTGAAGGCCTTTCACGAAGATGTGCTCCTTCTGGCGGTGGGGGCTTCGGGGCATCGTACCTACGGCTCCCGCAAGAAGATACTTCCCGATGACCGGAACGTCTGCGCCTTAAAACAGATGTCCCTGTTCCGCAAGGTCGCCCTTAAGGAGCTCTTCAACACCGGGGACCACATCGACAAACCGGAGTCGATCCCCTTCAGCGCCCACCGGGTGGAGTTCAGCGGCCATTACCCCATTCTTGCCCAGATGGACGGAGAAACAGTATTACTGCAAAAAGAAGATTTTCCCGCGGCGATAGAACTCTCGGAACCGGTGATACCGGTTTTGAAACTGTTAAACCGGTGTTAATACTTCTCCTTAATCTCAATTCTTGACACTTCTCCCGCCGCTTTTAAGGCCTTGGCAAGTTTGGAGAGGTCCGTGGCGTCGGGGATGCTTACCATAAGCCGCAGTTTTGAACTTTTCCCCTCTTTCCCCGCCTTCCCTTCTTTTCCTTTGCCGGTGCTTTGCACCACATCGATGGACTGGGTGCGGATGCCGAAGCCCCGGAGGACATCCAGGGCTTCCTGGGCGGAGGGGCTTGTGTTTTTGTAGTGTAATTCCAGCATCTTGTTCCGTACCGAAGGAAAGAGCCGCCTCTCGAATTTGTCCAGGACGATCAGGGTGATAAGGCTGATCACTTCGGCGGCCCCTGCGGCGATGAACATCCCCGCGCCGATGGCCATGCCCACCGCGGCGATGAGCCAGAGGCTGGCGGCGGTGGTGAGTCCCCGGATATTGTTCCCCAGCCGGATGATCGCCCCGGCGCCCAAAAAGCCGATCCCCGAAACCACCTGTGCGGCGATTCTGCCGGGGTCCCCGTTTTTAAGGCCGATATACTCCTGGGGCAGCCAGATCGAAAGAAGCATCAGCAGCGTCGCCCCGGTGGAGATGAGTGCGTGGGTCCGCATCCCCGCCACCTGGCGCCGGCTGGCCCGCTCAAACCCGATGACAGCCCCGGCGAGGAATCCCAGGGCCAGGCGGATAACGATATCAATTTCTGTAATAGGCGTTCCCATAGTACAATTCTCCTAAAAGAGCCCTTTAAAAAGACTCCCGGTTAAGCAGATTTTGGATCATCCCTTCAAAGGCTTCTCCGTCGCTGCGGGCCTGGAGGACAAACTTGTTCTCTTCCGCCTTTCCCGCAACGCTTTCCATTTCTTCCCTGTTCCGGTAGGTGATGCGCCTAAAGGGATCGTGAAAATCCTTTGCCCTGCTGACATACACCTGTTCGGTGATCCATTTGCGGGTTTCAAGGGCTGTTTCCAGTTCTTTTTTGAATTGACCCGCATCGTGGACTGCGCCGGCATCTGTATCCTCTCCCTTAATCAGACAATAAACCGCCCAGGCATGGCGGGCCTTGTCTTCTTCGTATTGATCATGCCATTCATCGTAAACGCCGTGGATGGCCTCCCAGGTTTGAATTTTTCCTTCCCGGATATTCTTGCGCAGTTCATCCACCCGGAAACCGGGCACAATCTGCCCCCCCATGTTGACCCATTCCTGAACCCGCTCAGTATCACTGTTTTTTATATCAGTATTACTGTGATGGGTAAACCAGGCGGCAAGGGTCTTAATGGCGTAATAGTGCAGCATCCGCCGGTAGGCGGAACGGGCCCTGAGGGGCTTGAGGATCACCGCCCCCCGTTTGCCCCGTTCAAGCCCCCTGGCGGGGATGTCCCGGACTTCCCCGGCCTTGGCATCAGACGAAGCGTGCCCTGCCGGGGAAAGACCCGCCTCGGCGATCCAGGTTTCAAGCTGGGAGAGGGCGTTGATGATTTCCTCCGCCGTGTCGGGGGCAAGGTAGTCCATTTCAATATGCTGAACTTTTACCTTCCGCCTGTCCCGGTCCGCGGCCTTGCGGGAATTCCGCTCCAGAGCGTAGAGGTTGTGCATCCAGAAATAGGCAGGCATTACCTCAAGGCGGTTTTTGTGGAGGTTGTTGTTCACCATGGAGAAGGGAAGGGTAATGTTGAGCTCCTGGGGATAATCCCCCTTGGCCACCAGCACAAAGCTGGCAAAGCGGCTGGAATGTTTCAGGGTCACCGAAAGGCCCGGCCAGAAACCCCGGCCCGCCCGGATCTCCCCGTCGTTGGCCCGGCTGTTGTGGTTGGAACCGATGGTGGCCCCGGCGGCGATATTGCTCATCCCCTGAATCAACCCGGCTATCAAAAATGAATTGTTGTGGTGCTGTTCGTGGACCGGGAAGATCAGGTTGTTGAGGAGTTCGCAGCAGGAAACCGTGGAATTATCCCCCAGCACCGAATGGATCAGCCGGGCCCCGTATTTCAGATTGCTGTTCCGGCCCATCACAAAGCGCACCGCCTTGGACCCGTAAAAGGCATGGCAGCCGTAGCCCACGATGCCGTTCACCATCTCCACACCTTCGCCGATCTGGCTGGACTCATCCTCGGATGAAAGGACCGTAAGGTTCTTGAGCTTGTTGGCCCCCTTGATGTAGGCGCATTCCCCCACGGCGATATCCTTGATCACCGCGCAGCTCTTGATCACCGTGCCGGAGCCGATGGTCCCATAGGCCCCCCGCTTTCCCCCAAAGCTTTCCTGGGTGATGGCCTTTAAGCGTTCCGCAAGGACCAGGTCGTCCCGGTAGGCGGCCCAGAGAAAGGCGTCTGCGCTTATCATCCCGGCAAAGGGCAGGATCGGGCGGCCCCCGGCTTCGTTCATCACATCGATCCAGATCCGCACATCCTCTTCTTCCCCGTCCTTGAGGGTCCCGTTCCCGAATTTGGCGTGGTTGGTGCACTGCATCTCGTCGATCCGGGAGAGGATGCAGGTGTCCCCGATGATGTAATGGGAAATGTAGGGGCAGTCCTGGATGGCCATGTCGTTCCCGATGTCGCAGGAGATGATCGTGCTGTTCCGTATCCCCGCGGGGACATTGAAATCGTGGTGCTTCAGGAGCACATCCCGCAGCTTTCCCAGCCGGATAAGGCCATAGAAGTTTGAATTTTTGATCAGCGCCGGTTCAAAAGGATCGGAGACGAAAAAGTTGTTCCAGTCCGAACAGTAGTTTTCGTTTTTTACCAGTATTTCGATCTCGTGGGCCTTAAGCTTGCGCCAGGAGGAGGGGGCGCGGCTTTGCTGCTCATTCCGCAGCCAGTATTCGTCCTTGCCCGGGGGCAGGTATTCCCCGCTGATAAAATCGTATCCGTAACGCTCGGAGGGAAAAATCGTGATATCCTTCATTGTTTCAAGTATAACATAAAAGAAAGATTTTACCACTGACCACACGGGGGCTCCCCGCGCAGCGGGTTCCCTCACGGACTCCTGCTTTCCTATCTTTTCCTTGGGAATCCGCTAGCGCGGGGAGCCCCCGTGAGGGTCTGTGTGGCGCCGCCCATAGGGTGGCTTGTGGTTTTCCACTCCTTGGGTAGGAAAGTGGTTAATTCTTTCTCTGTGAAGGTCCGATGTCATAAACGGGAGTCTGGATGTCATAATTGGTATGTTTTTCCCCTTGCGGTATCGTTGAAAGGAGAGCATACCTAAAACAAATAAAGGCCCTGGGGCCTTTATATTTTAAAGCGCATAAAAAGGAGAAACCCTTATACAAAGCATGACGCCAGGGCAAAAGCATTTACTTTCTTAGACTATATTTGGTAACTTTATATGAAAGAAATTCGGGCTTCACTGCGTTTATGCTGGCATCATTCACGAAATGCGCGTATAATTAAACCATAATTGGTAT
>BNVE01000100.1 GCA_025997875.1 Spirochaetia bacterium | reverse complement strand
CGGATGACGGTGGAGAACAAACGTATACTGGATGAAATACATCGGACTAAAAGTCCGCAGAAGAAGTGTCAGGGCCGGGTTGGGGTGACTATTCCAAGAGACAGCCGAAACAGCATTCCGGAACGGGTACAAGAGGCGTACTGTACAAAGGGAGAAAATTTGCCTTGGTGATCGCCGCATCGTGCCGGGGAGGTATTGGGTATGTTCCTGGATTCATTTAAGAAAAACATTGTTAATCAGATCATTGCAGCGGAAGACGGCCGGGATCTGCACGATGCCGCAGCGCCCTATTTCCGCGCCTTTACCGGCGCTTTCTCGGCGGACATGCCCTTCACTTTTTATTTTGAGGCCCAGGACAAACCGATCATGTTTGTCTATGACGCGACCCCCATTGACCGCCGCTCCAGCCATGCCGCTTTTATCGCCCGTTGCGATAAGATAAAGGCGGGTATTCTGCCCATTACCGACTATATTCAGGAACTTGCCGACAGCGGGTATATTGACGTGAGCCCCGTGGAATTCCGCAACCGGCCCGCATTGCCCCCGGACTACGCGAACTACTGGCGGAAGTACAAACAGTTTTACAATGATGTGATGACCGGCTTGTCCTTTGTCTGCTGTTCCCGTTTAAGGCCTGCGCAGAAACTGTACGATCTGTGGATTAAGTTTAATGCGGACAGGTTGGTGGGGTAACATTTTTGCCGGGTTTTTCCGACCGCCTGCGCTCTGAGATTGAATATGCCGGTCTTAACCAAAAGGAATTTGCCGCCCGGGCGGGTATCAAAAAGCGCGCTTTAGACGGGTATCTGGGAGTTCAAAAATCCATGCCCCCCGCCGATGTTGCCATAAAAATGGCTTTGGCTCTGGGGCTTTCGGTGGAATACCTGGTAAGCGGCAGGGAAGTAAAAAAATCGGTTGATATATCGAAATACCTGCAATTCCGGGATGTTCTTGATGACCTGGCGGTTCTGCCTGATGAAATGGTAATCCCCATCAAGATGATGATACAAAGCGCCGCCGATCAGGAACGGAGAAAAAAGCGAAGATAGTATGAAAGGCATAATCCTCGCCGGCGGCGGCGCGATCTTTGGTTGCTTTGTAAAGGATCCTGCCGCTTACGGGGTTGTTGAGTTTGATTCGCAGGGCAAGGCCCTCCGCATGGGTGATATTGATGCGGCGATGAATGCGCTGATACCGTTTTTTGCGGTAATCCCCTACGACAGGAAGGCAGAGAGGGTTTAAAAACCCGCTAATACACAGGAATAACAGTATTTTATCATGAAAGTAGTCCTCTTAGCCGGTGGTTACGGTACCCGGCTTTCCGAAGAAACAGAATTGCGTCCCAAGCCCATGGTAGAAATCGGTGGGCGTCCCATTTTATGGCATATCATGAAGACCTATTCCTGGTGGGGCTTCAATGAATTTGTGATCCTTACAGGGTATTTGTCGCACGTAATAAAAGACTACTTTATAAATTATTACACCCGGTATTCAGATATCACCGTTGACATGGCGAATAATGCAGTGGAGATTCACAACCACCGGAATGAGCCCTGGAAAGTAACGATGCTGTACACCGGACAAAACACTATGACCGGCGGCAGGCTGCTTGCGGCGAAAGATTTTATCGGCAACGAGCGCTTTATGCTTACCTATGGTGACGGGGTAAGCGATGTCAATATTCCTGAATTGATACAATGCCATGAAAAGTCCGGCAAGTACGCAACGCTGACGGCGGTACGCCCGGCAGGCCGTTTTGGCGCCCTGGATATTAATGACGAGGGCGCCATTGCGGCGTTCAAAGAGAAGCCCGATGGCGATGGCGCCTGGATTAACGGCGGCTTTTTTGTCATGGAACCGCAGGTGTTTGACTACCTGACCGAAGGGGAAGCAACTGTTCTGGAACGGAAGCCCCTTGAAAATTTAGCCGCAGACGGCCAGTTAAACGCTTTCAGGCACTCCAGTTTCTGGCGGGCAATGGATACCCTTAAAGATAAAAACGATTTGACTGCCCTCTGGACAGCGGGGACCGCGCAATGGGCCCTGTGGCAGAAAGAATCCCGGTAAGGTGAGCAAAGCGGGCAAGATGAGCAGTGAAGCAATTTGACCTTATCATCATCGGGGGAGGCGCCGTAGGCTGTGCGATTGCCTATGTCCTGAGCCGGTATGACTTACGTATAGCCCTTTTGGAGCGTAATCCCGATGTCGCTATGGGTACTTCGGGAAAGAACAGCGCAGTTGCGCATGCGGGATTTAACAATCAGCCCGGCTCCTTGATGGCGAAACTCTGCGTAGCCGGCAACAAGCAATTTGAAAACCTGTGCAAGACGCTGGATGTCCCGTATAAAAAAACCGGCAAGCTGGTTATCGGGTTTAACGATGAAGATATAAAAATCATCGATCAGATTATTTCCGATGGAAAACGGAACGGCTCCATCGGGCTTACCTATGTTAACCGGGCGCAGATGGAAGCGCTGGAACCGGGAATAGCCGGAATCGGCGCCATGTTTTCGGCAAATACCGGGGTGTTTGATCCCTTTCTCTATACTATCCATCTTTGTGAAGCGGCGATACAGAACGGCGTTTCTTTTTTCATGAACAATGAGGCACAGGCAATCCGGAAAGAAGGCTCCGGGTTTATCGTAACAACAAACGAAGAAGAGTACCAATGCGGGATGCTGGTTAATTCCGCCGGCCTTTATGCAGACAAGGTTGCCGCTATGGCCGGGGATAGTTCTTTTACGGTGTACCCCTGCCGGGGCGAGTATTTCATTCTGGATACTTCCGCAGCCCGGCTCATTTCAAGGCCGGTTTACCCGGTCCCCCGCAAGGGAGTTGGGGGGCTTGGGGTGCACCTTACCACAACCGTGGATGGCAATGTGCTTATCGGCCCCAGCGCGGAATACATTGACAGCAGGGAAGATTACGCTACCACCCAAAGTATGATGGATAATCTGTTCAGGGAAGCAAAAACGTTGCTCCCCGCATTGCAGCGGAATATGGTCATCGGAACCTACACCGGCATACGGTCAAAGCTGGTCCCCAAAGGGCAGGCAAACTACGGCGATTTTGTCATTGAGGAAAGCAACAAGGTTGAGAACCTTATCAACCTTGTTGGTATAGAATCCCCCGGCCTTACCGCATCAATGCCGATTGCAGAAATGGTGACGGAGATTATTGGTGCAAAAAAGGCCTTGCAAAAAAGGGCCAATCATAAGGCGGAATACCATGGCCGGCCGGTTTTCGCTTCGCTGGACAGGGAAGAACAAAGCGCCCTTATCAGGGAGAATCCGGATTACGGCGAAGTGATATGCCGGTGCAAAACCATTACGAAAGCAGAAGTCCTGCAGGCGCTGCGGAATCCCCTGGGGGTGCATACTATCGGCGCCGTTAAGAACCGGGTGCATACCACCCGGGGGCGCTGCCAGGGCGGGTATTGCTTTACGAAAATTGCGGACATCATCAGGGAGGAATTGAACGTATCCCCTGAAGATATTGCCTACCGGTATCCGGGGGACCGCCCTTTCTCCGGTACAGTTAAGTAATGAAAGCCTTGCACACCCAGGTAGCGGTAATTGGTGGCGGGCCTGCGGGTATGGCGGCGGCCTTAGCCGCTTCCCGGGAAGGCGCCAGCGTAGTTGTCCTTGAGCGCAATGCCTATCTGGGCGGCATATTAAACCAGTGTATCCATGACGGGTTTGGTTTGCTCCGGCTTGGCAAGCTGCTGAGCGGCCCTGAATATGCCGGGCTGTTTGCTGCACAGGTGGCGGAAGACACAAACATTGTCGTAATGCCCGGCGCCATGGTTACGGAAGTTACGGTGCAGAAGCAGATATACTGTGTCTCCCGTGACGGCCTGTTTTGCGTTGAAGCGGAGGCCGTAGTTTTTGCCACCGGATGCCGCGAGCGGACCCGGGGCGCCATTGCCATTCCCGGGACCAGGCCGGCGGGGGTGTATACCGCCGGGGTCGTTCAGCATCTGCTTAATCTGCAAAACATCGCTGTTGGCAAAAAGGCGGTCATCCTGGGGTCCGGGGATATCGGCCTTATCATGGCCCGCAGGCTGGTGCTGTCCGGGGTTAAAGTGGACTGCGTGCTGGAAAAACTGCCCTATTGCAGCGGCCTGTCCCGCAACAAATACCAATGCCTTGAGGATTACGGCATCCCGCTGTACCTCAGCAGGACTGTGACTAAGATCCGGGGCGATAAGCGCCTGGAGAGCGTATCTGTAGGCCGTTTTGATGAAAATGGCAATGCGCTGCCGGGTACTGAATATGAGATTTCCTGTGACACCCTGATCCTGTCGGTTGGCCTTATTCCCGAAAACGAAATCGCCGGCAAGGCGGGTGTTGCACTGCACCCTGAAACAAACGGCGCCATGGTAGACAGCCATCTGGAAACCTCGGTCCCCGGCATGTTTGCCTGCGGTAATGCAATGCAGGTGAACGATCTGGTAGACAATGTTTCTGACGAGGGGGATATAGCCGGCAAGTGGGCGGCGTTCCATGCCCTTGGCAGGGCTCCTCAAGCGGCCGGTACATGCCCCGTGCGGCAGGGTGACGGCATTCGTTATATAACGCCGCAGTTGATATATCTGAAAGAAGATTCAACCTTAAGCTTCCGGGTTACTGCGCCGGGGCAAGACAAGACACTGCGTGTTTCTTCCGGGAATAAAACCC
This sequence comes from Spirochaetia bacterium, assembly GCA_025997875.1. Taxonomy (GTDB): domain Bacteria; phylum Spirochaetota; class Spirochaetia; order Treponematales; family Breznakiellaceae; genus BNUT01. Next base: position 11,717 of record BNVE01000100.1, on the reverse strand, counting down.
TGATGAAAAAAACGCTGAAACGGGTAAACCCGGCGGAAATGATCCGGGTGCATTTCCCCGCGCAGGAAATAAACCCGGGTGAAATTACCGTATCCCTCCTATGAATAAAGAAATGGTCTGCGTTATCTGTCCCAATAGCTGTCTGCTTACGGTTTCAACAGAAAATGATAAAGGTCAGATAAATGTAAAAAATAACGGCTGCCCCAGGGGAATAGAATTTGCGGCCAGGGAAATGACCAACCCGGAGCGCATCCTGACATCCACGGTCAGGATGCGGAATGGCGCATTGCCCCTGATCAGCGTGCGAAGCGACCGGCCCGTGCAGAAAGCCGAATTGATAAACCTTGTCAAGCAATTGGACAATCTGATAATTGACGCCCCTGTTTCCGGCGGGCAGGTATTGGTTCCTTCAATGGGAGCAAACAAGGTGAACATTATTGCCACCCGTGAGGTTGGCAGCAAACAAGGAGAGATTTGATGAAAAAAACAATCATGGTTACCGGCAATCTTGGCTATATTGGCTCCACCATGGTACCGATACTGACATCCGCAGGGTATGAAGTAACCGGCTATGATATTGGCTATTATGACGATTGCTATTTGATTGAGGCAAAACAGCAGCTGAAAAAACAAATAAAAAAGGATGTTCGGGAGGTGGTTCCCGAAGATCTTACCGGGATTGATTGTATCATCCATCTGGCCGGTCTTTCCAATGATCCATTAGGAGAATTCAACGCGGCCCTGACAGAGGATATTAATTACAAGGCAACCATCCGTTTTGCCGAGGCTGCAAAGAAAGCCGGTGTCAAGCGGTTCTTGTATACTTCTTCCCAGAGTGTGTATGGAATATCGGATAGCAAAAAAGATGTAGACGAGGAAGGCGCAATAAACCCCATCACCGCCTATGCAAAGTCAAAATGGCAGAGTGAATGCGATCTTAAAAAGTTCTGCTCCGATGATTTTGTGATAACCTATCTGCGTCCGGCAACAGCATACGGCGCAAGTCCGAATCTGCGCACGGATATTGTGTTCAACGCCTTTGTAGCCTACTCTTTTACCAACAAGCTGATTGAAATTAAAAGCGATGGCACCCCCTGGCGTCCCATGAGCCACATTCAGGATATTACTGCCGCATTTATCGCCTGCATTGAGGCTCCTTCCGAATTGATCAAAAACCAGGTCTTTAATGTCGGCACCCCCGACAACAATTATACCGTACGGCAGCTTGCCGAAGCCGCCCAGAAATGTGTCGCCGGAACCGACTTGACCTTTACCGGCGAGCATACGGACCCCCGCAGTTACCGGGTGTCTTCAAAAAAGATACTCACCGTTCTAAAGGATTATTACCAGCCGCAGTGGGATATTGAAAAAGGCGGGGCAGATCTGATGAGTTTTTACCAGAGCGTCAAATTTGATTCCGCTGCTTTCAATGGGTATAAGACGGTCCGGCTTAAGGCACTGAAAAAACGTATAGCGGATGGAAGCCTGGATGAGAATCTGCGGGTAAAGTAGATAAAGCTATGACCATAGCAGAAGCGGTTACATTTCTTGATAACAGCATCCCGGATAAAACTATCGGTTTGCCCGATGATATTTTTTACTTTATCAGCCGGACTACGCCGCTCGTTAATGTTGATTTGTTGGTAAAGGATGAAAAGGGCCGGGTACTTTTGTCTTGGCGGGATGATGAGTATTATGGAAAAGGCTGGCACATACCGGGCAGTATCGTCAGATTTAAGGAAACATTGGAACAGCGAATTTTGCGAACCATGGAAAAGGAATTGGGGTGTATTATCAATTATAATCCGATCCCTTTAACAGTTGAACAATTCATTATTCCGGAATTTGATAATCGCGGACATTTTATTTCCTTTCTTTATAATTGTCCCGTTTCTGATGGATTTATTTTTGAAAACCCCGGAAGGAAACCTTCCGATGCAGGATATCTGGAGTGGCATGAAGGATGCCCGGATAATTTCTTGCATGTTCAGGATGTGTACAAAAAATTCTTCTAAATTTTTGTTTTTGTAAAAGGAATAATTGTGACTGTATCTGAATATATTTTTGATTTCTTACAGAAGAAAGGTGTAAATACCGTCTTTATGGTTTCAGGAAGTTCGGCAATGTGGCTTACCGATGCCTTAAAACGCAATGACAAATTGGATGTAATATGCAACCAGCATGAACAGGCTTCGGTAATGTCTGCGGATATATACGGTCGACTGAATGGCATTCCTGGAGTTGCCCTGGTAACCATAGGGCCGGGGGCGACCAATGCCATTACCGGCGTGGCCCAGGCCTATACCGATTCAAGTCCGCTTTTTGTCCTGTCAGGGCAGGCAAGTTCCAAGCTCTTAAAGTATGAACAGGAAACGGGTATCCGCCAGCATGGCACTCAAAGCTTGGAATTAGAGAAAATAATATCGCCTATTACAAAATATTTTGCAGCGGTTATGAAACCTGAACAAATTAGATATGATATGGAAAAGGCCTATTTTGAAGCCATAGACGGCCGCCAGGGACCGGTATGGCTGGATGTCCCGGTTGATATTCAGAATAAGCAATTGCCTGAAACCATGGAAGGGTTCACGGCTCCTGGATCAAATTATGATACGATTGATATAGAAAAAATAAAGTTTTACCTCGCGGTCAGTAAAAAACCCCTCATTCTTGCCGGAGGGGGCGCGACACAGGAAGAGATAACAAGCCTTAGCCATACACTTTCAATTCCGGTAGTAACTTCCCGAATGGGTATTGGTACCATTCTTTCAGATGATCCGTTGTTTGTAGGCAGGCCCGGAGCCTATGGCGATCGTGCCTCCCATTTTGCCATACAGCAGTGCGATTTGCTTTTTGTGCTGGGATGCCGCCTTTCTGTTTCAACTATTGGTTATTACCCGGATCGTTTTGGACAGCAAGCAGTCAAAGTTCAGGTAGATGTTGACCAAAAGGAACTTGCCAAAAGTGATGTACCGGTTGTGTATAAGATCCGTAATACCGTAGGGGCCTTTATTGACGCAGTTAAAACATTGCCACCAGTTAGCTGTGATGAATGGACACGGCATTGTGAGGAAATGAAGGCAAAGTATCCGGTGGTACAGCCTGAATATCGTCAGAGGTCTCCTCTAAACGCTTATTATTTTACCCAGCAATTGAGTAATTTAACACCGGAACATACGGTGGTTACCGTAGATACCGGTAGTGTATGTAATATCGCATCCCAGACCTGGCGGCTTAAAATGGGGCAAAAATATTTTATTTCCGGTGGACTTTCCTGTATGGGGTTTTGGGCAGGGACCATTGGCTGCTTGAACCACCAGGCTATTGCCCTTTCAGGGGATGGTGCCGCAGCCATGAATATCCAGGAATTCGCAACCTTAAAGTATTATAATCTGCCTATAAAGTTGTTTGTGTACAACAATAACGGATACCTGCTTATTCGTCACAACCAGCATAATTATATGAATGATCGGTTTTTAGGTGTCGGGCCTGACAGCGGGGTACAAACCCCTGATTATTGCCGCGTGGCGGAAGCGTATGGGTTGCCCCATATCAGAATTGAAGCTGGGGATGACATCAATAAGAAAATAGCAGACGTATTGGCAATGGATGGTCCGGTTATCTGTGAGGTTATGCTTGAAGAGTTTGGTGAAATTGTCCCCCGTATTGCATCCAGAGTGATGCCCGATGGCAGCTTGAAGGCCGCTGAATTTGATGATTTGTTTCCTTTTCTTAAACCTGAATCAAAATAATACAAGGGGCTTGCAGAATGCATGCAATAAAAGCAATCAAAAATAACAATATTTTCTATAATAGGAAAAGAGTATTTCTAACCGGACATACCGGTTTCAAAGGGGCATGGTTAACCGCTATACTTCATGAGCTTAGAACCCATTCCATGGGATATGCTCTGGAAACAGATAAAGAATCTTTGTTCAAAAAAATGGATGGGGATTCAATGATACAAAGTGTTATTGGGGATGTGCGTAATTTTGAAAAATTAAAGAAGGAACTTTGTGCATTTAAACCGGAGATCGTTATACATTTAGCGGCGCAAGCTATTGTTAAGGATTGTTTTGATAATCCGCAATATGCTTACGAGACAAATGTGATGGGAACCGTTAATCTGTTTGAAGCAGTTCGATCGTGTGATAGCGTCAAAAGCATTCTGATAGTTACCACTGATAAGGTATATGAAAATAAAGGTGATGGCGCTGTTTATGTGGAAACAGATCCTCTTGGCGGAATTGATCCCTATTCAAGCAGCAAGGCTTGTATGGAACTGATCAGTGACACCTATAAAAAATCCTATCTGCAAAGTGATGGAAGGATGATTGGTGTTTCCACAGTTAGGGCGAGCAATGTAATTGGCGGTGGAGACCATATACAATCCCGGCTGATCCCATCTATATTGAATTCCTTTGCTGAAGGTAAGGAGGTTGAGCTCCGTAACCCACACCAAACAAGGCCTTGGCAATCCGTATTGGATGCGCTTAATGGGTACCTTTCAATTGCCCGGTTAATGTATGAAAATCCGGAAACATACTCCAGCCAATGGAATATTGGTCCGGCTAAAGAAGGGATACAAAGCGTTCTTGATGTGGTAACTAAAATGCAGGGATATTATAAAAATAACTCAGGATATACAATAGGGGAAACATTTAAAGTCGTTGAGTCACAAACGCTTGGACTTGATATTTCTAAATCGCTGGATCGGCTTGACTGGGCGCCCGTGTTATCGTTAGATAAAATATTATTTGATCTGGTTGATTTTTTCAAGCGGCAACAGGCCAAAGAACCGGAACGTGATATTTGCCATGGACAGGTTAGTGATTTTTTTAAGTTCTAAATATTATGTCTATTACATTCTCTGAAACTTCTTTGCAAGGTTTGGTTATAATAAATCCCCACCAATTCAACGATGGAAACTTTCATTTAAAAAAATATTTTGAAGAGGATGTGTTTATTCAACAAGGATTACCTGCACATTTCTCCGAATTCAATGAAATTAAATATCAGAAAGGAGTATTACGGGGGTTGCATTACCAAAGAAGTCCTTCGCAGGGGAAACTCTTGTATATTATTAGCGGTTCAGTGTTCATTGCTGCTATTGATTTGCGAGATGACTCTGTTACCTTTGGCAAAACAGAATGCTTTCTTTTTTCTGATAATCAACAAAGAGCGATTTATATACCTGAATATTTTGCAAATGGCGTATTAGCCATGGAGAATAATACCATAATATCCTATGGGTGTGTTGGGAAATTTATTCCGGAAAATTGTGGCGGAATTATTTGGAATGATGTTGATTTGGATATTTCCTGGCCGATTGATATACTGAATGCGCCTTTGAAAATTTCCGGAAAAGATAATAATTTGCAGACTTTGAAGCAATACGTGGAAAGTTATAGATGAATTTAATGGTGAAAGACAGACTTAAAATATTAGACTGTACTTTGCGGGACGGTGGTTTTGCAAATGATTTTTACTTTGGAAATAAAAATATCCATACAGTCGCACAAAAACTTTCGGGATCAAATATAGATATTATTGAACTTGGCTTTCTTGAAATTAACAATAAGGATGGAAGTGATTGGTCTGTTTATCCCGATATGGATACACTTGCCAACTTTATTCCAGGGGAAAGACAATCAGGACAATTGTTTTCTGGTATGATAACATATCCAGGTTTCCCTATTGAAAATGTACCACAAAGAATTGATTCATATTGTGACATAATTCGTATTATAATACGGTATTCTGAATTACGTGAATCCCTGGAGTTTTGCAAACAGGTAGCTAAAAAAGGTTATGCAGTTTCTATTCAAGCGGCGATAACTATGCGTTATTCACATGAAGAATTACAGATGATCTTTGATGTTGCAAATGAAATTAACGCTTACTCTGTATATATTGTTGATACCTATGGGTATATGCAGGAATACGAAATGATAGACCGTTTCAAATTATTTAATGATAATCTTAAGGATTCAATTCGCGTTGGCTTTCATGCCCATAATAACACGAACCTTGCTTTTTCAAATACAATGGCTTTTATAAATTGTCCAATTGCCAGAAATATTGTTGCAGATTCTTGTTTGCTTGGTATGGGGCAAGGAGCTGGTAATCTACAGACAGAGCTCTTTGTAGATTATCTTATAAAAAATTGTAATGCCGATTATAAATATGAACCTATTCTTGAAGCTTGTGAGATTATTGAAGGATTTTGGGGAGAAACTTCCTGGGGTTATTCTGTTGTAGATATGCTTTCTGCGATTAACCGGACGAGTTATAAATATTCCCGCGCATTCAGGAGTGAATATTCCATGTCTTTTGTGGAAATAAATCGTATATTAAGTAACATCACGGAAGAACTTAGGCATAGATATACACCGGACAACACAAGGCGTTTAGTCGAGTCTACTGTCTCTGTTGCAAAACAAATCAAATGAAAGTATCTGATTATATTGTTGATTTTCTTATTAAACAGGGTATAACCGATGTTTTTGGCATACCCGGTGGCATCGTGTTGGATCTTCTCGAATCCCTTGATAAAAGAAAAGACAAAATAAATGCTCATCTCAATTATCATGAACAGGCTTCAGCCTTTGCGGCATGCGGGTATTCCCAAATCAGCGGAAAGCCCGGAGTTGCCTATGCGACAAAAGGCCCGGGTGTTACTAATTTAATAACCGGCATAGCAAATGCTTACTTTGATTCTATTGCAACGATATTTATAACCGCTCATTCAAAAATACCTAAGGATGGTGTCCGTTTTGAAGAAAAACAGGAATTTGACACGATCCGAATGGTGTCAGGGATTACGAAGCACGCAGAACGGGTGATCAATCCAATGGATGTTCGGTTTTCTCTGGAATATGCATATTATATGGCAACCACCGGCAGGCCGGGTCCGGTATTCCTCGATTTTTCCGGTGCGGTATTAAAAGCAGACATAGATCCGGAAGTACAGAAAGCTTTTGTTTGTTCTGAATGCAGTATGTCAATTGAAATTTCGGATATTATTGATAAAATAAAGGGTTCGCTTAAAATTTCAAAGCGGCCGGTTTTATTAATTGGCGATGGAATTCGTCAATCTAAAACAAAAAAATCTTTATTGGAATTTGTCGAAAAACTCAAAATTCCTGTAGTATCAAGCAGGTTTTCTCAGGATATATTAGCTGAATCTGAGTATTATTATGGCTTTGTTGGGAGTCATGCAATGCGGGCCAGCCATTTTATATTATCAAAGTGCGATCTTGTTATTTCTTTAGGGAATAGAATATCTTATAATAAGACATCAAAAAGTTTTGAAAATTTTACACAAAAGCCAAGGATAATTAACATTGAAATTGATAAGAATGAATTCAGTTTTCAAATTCCGAATATTGAAAATATTTATGCCGATATTGGTATTCTTTTACCAATTCTTGCGTTAAACTCATGGGAAGCATTGGTTGATGATAATTGGATTCATACTTGCAACAAAATAAAGGATTCTCTTATTAATTGTGATAATGAATTTCCCGTTAAGTTATTAGCAAATATTATTAAACAATTAGAAAGCAATATGGTCATCACCAGTGATGTTGGAAAGAATGAAATCTGGCTTTCCCATGCGTATGCCATATCCGGGGTCAATAATCGTATTTTGTATTCAAAGTCTTTTGGTGTATCCGGTTGTTCCTTGCCGAAAGCGATTGGGGCATATTATGCTTGTAAAACCAGGGTTATTTGTTTTACCGGGGATGTGGGTATTCAAATGAATTTGCAGGAACTTCAATATATAGCCCATGAAAATATACCGGTGACTATTATTCTTTTAAACAATTTTTCTTCCGGGCTTATTCGGGATGAGCAAAAGATAAAATTCAATGCAAATTTTATACATTCAACGATTTCAAGCGGATATTCTGTACCGGATTTTTCTGCGATATCAAAAGCATTTTTAATCCCTTATGTCTGTATTACGGATAATTATGAGGTTTCCGATTTAAAAACGTTCTTTTGCTCTGAAGGACCCATGTTTATCGAAATAAAAGTTGATGAAAAAGTTGATATTTGTCCTTCTTTACCAAAGGGCAGTCCGTATCAGGATTTTGAGCCAAAGCTTGATGCAGGATTATATAAGTACTTGGATAATTTATAATGATGCGGTCGATTGTTTTAACAGGCGCTACCAGCATGATTGGGATAGCACTCGTAAAACAGTGCGTTCAGAACAACGTAAGGGTACTTGCCCTTGTCAGGAACGATTCGTTACGGTTAAATGCCATTCCAAAATCAGATTTGATAACAACAATAAATTGCGATCTTGGTAATCTTGTTGAATTTGATGATGAAGCTCCTTTCCCGGTAGATGTTTTTTACCATCTTGGCTGGAGTGGTACTGATAAGCAGGGGCGTAAATCCTGTAATAAACAGCTGCAGAATGTTGCTTATACACTTGATGCGGTACGATTAGCGAAAAAACTAGGGTGTAAACGGTTTATCGGAATAGGTTCACAGGCAGAATATGGTTTTTATTCTAATCCTGTCAATAGTTTTACCCCGGTAAATCCTATTGATGCATACGGAACCGCAAAATATACCGCAAGAAAATTATCAGAAATAGAATGTACAAATTTCAATATTGAACATATCTGGGTGTGTGTGTTTTATGTCTATGGGACAGAGAGTAAAGATGATGATTTAATAAAATCCTTTATTGTAAATTGTAAAAGTAATAAGCCTATGGGGTTGAGTCCCTGTACCCATATCTGGGATTTTTTATACGAAGATGACGCCGGACGGGCTTTGTTTATGCTGGGAGAGCAGCGTAAATTCGGAAAAACATATTTTCTGGGCAGTGGGACAGGAAGGCCATTAAAAGAATATCTTGAAGAGATAAAAAGTATAGTAAATCCTGAATATGTTTCGGGATATGGTAAAATTCCCTATACGGGAGAATCGACAAGATATTTGTGCGCCGATATTACGGAATTGTCAAACGACACTAACTGGAAACCGGAAATTCCCTTTGAAGAAGGGATAAGAAGAATGTTGGAAATGTTTAAGAGAGAATGATAACCGCCTTTAGGTGGTTCACCACTTTATATATGACAGGAGAATCAAGAATGAAAACAATTAACTCAAACGCTGGTTTTTTTAAGAAAGCGAAGATTATGGTAAAAAATATTATTAAATCGGGGTGGGGTGGGGTGATAAAACTCCTTCCAAAGAGATATCTGCCATGGATTTCTTATAAGATCGCAGAAAGATGCGGTTTGGTTACTCAATCCCTAAATCTGGTTTTAGGAAAGGAACGTCAGCAGTTCGTTTTTGAAACGGAACGTAATGATTATGTAAGGGCATCAGCGGTGGAGTTTATTGCCAATGAAATATACGATAAAAATATTGAAGGCAGTGTTGCCGAATTAGGGGTACACAGGGGTGATTTTGCGAAATATATCAATCAAGCGTTTCCTGACAGGAAATTTTATTTGTTTGATACGTTTGAAGGTTTTAATTCCAGCGATGCCAGGGTGGATATTGAAAATGGTTATTCAACAGGAAATTGGGATTTTACCGATACTAATGTTGATCTTGTATTAGGCAAAATGGTAAATTCGAAAATGTGCATTGTCAAAAAAGGGTGGTTTCCAGATACAACAATCGGATTAAATGATTCGTATGCCTTTGTTGAAATAGATGTAGATTTATATGAGCCGATGTATAATGGCTTATATTATTTTTATGAAAGACTGGTAAAAGGAGGATATATGCTTCTTCATGACTATAATAACGATAAGGAGTACAGGGGAATAAAAGCTGCAGTAAGAAAATTCTCGGAAGAAAAAAACGTTCCATATTTTCCTCTCTGTGATCGTTGGGGAAGCGCCATAATAATGAAATAACAGAGAAAGAGATTGTTTCCTGCTTGGTACACAAGGAATAAGCGGAAAAATATATTTTCCCGGCAGGGTAGGGGGATAGGAATTAGGATTGAAAGATTGATAGAAATAAATAGAGCGAAAGAGGATTTATTATTTACATTTGCAAATCAAATTTGGCGATTGATTTCAGGACCGATAACCATGCTGTTAATCCCTCTAATGCTTTCAGAGGAGCAGCAGGGATATTGGTATCTATTTGGCAGTATCTCCGCGCTTAGTGTTTTTTCCGATTTAGGTTTTTCCAATATAATACTTCAATTCTCGGCGCACGAATACGCTTTTCTTCATTTTACTAACGAAGGTTTTCTTGGCGGTGAAAAAACAAATTTACAAAAACTTGGTAAATTTTTTCGGTTTGTAACAAAATGGATTTTCACTATCAGTCTGCCTATCTTTCCGATAATATATTTAATAGGCATTTTTTTCTTCCTTAGAGATAAGGTTCTTACTGTTTATTTATTACCGTGGACTTTATATGCAGTTGGCTCATATATCAATTTCATTAGTAATTCTATATTGTCCTTTTTTGAAGGCCTGGATAAAGTATCAACAATACAGAAAATACGGTTAAAAGCATCGATTCTTTATACCGTGATGATAACATTAATACTTATCGCAGGCGGTCATATTTATGCACTGGCAATAGGAATGTTGTTAAGCGCTTTGTTTGTTCTTATATCTATCTTTAGAGAATTTGGAAAAATTTTAAAACAGTTGTTAAAAATCTCAGAAAGTTTTTTTTATGATTGGAAGAAAGAGGTCTTTCCTTTATTTATGAAATATGCTATTTCTTTTGCATCTGGATATTTTGTATATCAAATATATACTCCACTTATGCATTATTTTCATGGACCGGTTTATAGTGGAAAAATTGGTATTTCTATTGCTTTAGTATCATCAATTAATGGTATAAGTTATATTTGGTTATATACTATAACTCCTAAAATTAATATGCTAATATCACAAAAAAAATGGAATATATTGGATAGTCTCGTAAGAAAAAGAACAATCTTATCACTTGGAACTTATTTATGTATTGTTCTAACTTTATCTATATTTTTAATTTTTTTTAGAAATTTTTGGGTAATACCAAAAATAGTAGATCGATTTTTACCGTCAATATCATTAATAATATGTCTGAGCTCTTATTTTTTTAATCTTTTATTAAATTCGTGGGGGTTATATTTACGCGGTCATAAAAAAGAACTTTTTGCCATTCCTTCTGTCATATATGCTATTGGTGTTATGATTTCTACATATCTCTTTGGAAAATTCATGCCTCCGGTGTGGTTTTTTACCGGTTTTTTAATTTGTACTATATGTATGATTCCTGTTGATTATATAATATATAGAACATGGAAAGAGAAATTACATGGCTAATAAGAATCCATCATTGACTATCTGTATTCCGACTTATAATAGGCCGGAAAAAATTCGTAAAACGATTATAAATTTATCCGTAATGAAAAATATTGATCATGTAAAAATTCTTATTATAGATAATTGTTCTCCGGTGCCAGTTTTGGAAATTTATAATAAACTTGATGTTAAATTAACTGGCCTTAAAATCATGCGTAATCCCATTAATATTGGGATGGCTGCCAACATTATGCGGTCTATTGAATATGCAGAGACAGATTGGGTTTGGCTTTTAAGTGATGACGATATTGCTCTGAAAAATTCATTGGAAATAATTATAGAAGACCTTTGTCAAATTGAATCGTCGTCATATAGTACCGTATTATTAAAATATTCAACAAGGTTAATGAGCGATTCATCAAG
>BNVE01000099.1 GCA_025997875.1 Spirochaetia bacterium | reverse complement strand
TGAAGGTGTACAATATCAACACCGGCCATAACGAGGGGATACTGAAAAAGAGCGAAGAACTCAACGGGTACAGCGTTTTTGTTGATAAAGTCCGGGAATACACAAAAACCATTTCCGACAGCAAACATGCCTTTAGGGAAGCAATCAACGATTGTATAGAGCACAACATACTGCGTAAATTTTTAGAATCACATGCCGCGGAGGTAATTAACATGTTATTAACCGAATGGAGCACCGAGGAATGGGGCGAGGTCCAAAGGGAAGAGGGTCGGGAAGAGGGCCGGGAAAAAACTCTTCATGAGGTTCTGGAGCTTTTGAAACAAGGATACAAGGCAGAACAGATTGAAGCAAAATTGTCCACTAAAACAAAGGGTACGGAAACCGGGGGTAAATAATTAAAGACAAAGGGATATATCATGAGTATAGGACAGAGCATACCCCGGGTTGACGCCTGGGAAAAAGTTTCGGGACGGGCAAAGTACACCGACGATCTGGTTGACCGCAATGCCCTGATTGGAAAGATACTCCATTCCACCATTGCCAACGGGCTGGTCACAAAAATGGATACCGGTGAAGCGGAAAAGATACCGGGGGTGGTAAAGATCATCACCTGCTTTGATGTTCCCGATATCTGCTTCCCCACCGCGGGCCACCCCTGGTCCACGGACCCCGCTCACTGGGACCCAATGGACCGCAGGCTGCTCAACCGGCGGGTCCGTCTCTACGGCGACGATATCGCCGCGGTTATCGCCGAGGACGAGGTGGCAGCATCCCGGGCGCTCCGGGCCATCAAGGTTGAATACGAGGAATACCCGGTGATGCTGACCCCGGAGGAATCCATGAAGGAAGGGGCCAATCTTCTCCATGAAAATTGCCCCAACAATATTTTAAAGCACACTTCTGTGACCGACGGGGACTTTGAGGAAGCCATTAAAGAAGAGGGGCTCATCAAATTTGAAGGGGACTTTGAAACTCCCATGGTCCAGCACTGCCATATCGAAACCGTCACCTCCTGGGCCTACATGGAAAACGGCCGGATCGTGATCGTGGCCTCTACGCAAATTCCCCACATCATCCGGCGTATCGTGGGGCAGGCCCTGGATATCCCCTGGGGCCAGGTGCGGATCATAAAGCCCTATATCGGGGGCGGCTTCGGCAACAAACAGGACAGCCTCTACGAACCCCTCAACGCGTACATGACTACCCAGGTGGGGGGGCGGCTGGTAAAACTGGAACTCTCCCGGGAGGAGGTCTTCTTTGGCACCCGAGTGCGGCACGGTGAGAAGATACACCTGGAAAGCTGGGTACGGCCCAACGGGCGCCTGGTGGCCCGCAGTTATACTGCGTATTCAAACCAGGGGGCCTACGGTTCCCACGGCCACGGTATCGCCGCCAAGGGAACCAATGTGTTCCGCCAGCTCTACCGGGACGAAAAGGCCCGGAAGACGGACATCTACACGGTCCACACCAATACTGCCGCCGCCGGGGCCATGCGGGGCTACGGCACCCCCCAGACGGTGTTCGCCGTGGAATCCCATATAGAGGACATTGCCCGGCAGCTCAAGCTGGACCCCCTGGAAATCCGCTTCCTCAATGTGATGCCCGTGGGCTTTGTGGATCCCTTTACCAAAAATGTGAACTACTTTGATTCCTTTCATCAGTGTGTGGACAAGGGCAAGGCCTATATCAAATGGGATGAAAAACGGAAGCTCTATCAGAATCAATGCGGCCCCCAACGCCGGGGTGTGGGGATGTCCCTCTTCTGGTACAACACCGCAGTGTGGCCCATCTCCATAGAAATTTCATCCTGCCGGATGGTGATGAACCAGGACGGCAGCGTGCAGGTACAGCTGGGGGAAACCGAAATAGGCCAGGGGGCGGATACGGTCTTTACCCAGATGGCCGCCGAGACCCTGGGCATCCCCTGGGAGCAGGTCCATGTGATCAGCGCCCAGGACACGGACATTACCCCCTTTGGAACCGGGGCCTACGGTTCCCGGCAGACCTATGTGGGCAGCGCCGCCATCAAGAAGGTGGCCCTGATGTTAAAAGAAAAGGTCCTCCGCTGCGCCGAAACACTTACCCGGATGAGCGCATCCAGCCTTGATATCATCGACGGAAACATCGTACTTACCACCAATAACAACCAGGTCCTGGTCTCCCTGGCGGAGCTGGCCACGGAAACCCTCTACCATGTGGATCATGCGGAACATCTTACTGCGGAATCCACCGCCCAGGTAAAGACCAACGCATTCAGTTTTGGATGCGCCTTTGCGGAAGTTGAAGTTGATATCCCTTTGGGGAAAATCAAGCTCCTGGACATGGTCAACGTCCACGACTGCGGCAGGCTGATAAATCCCAAAACCGCGGCGGCCCAGGTCCACGGCGGCATGAGCATGAGTATCGGATTCGGCATGTACGAACAGCTCCTCTACGATCCCAGGACCGGCAAACTCCTCAACAGCAACCTGCTGGACTACAAGCTCCCCACCATGCTGGATCATCCCCACCTGGAAGCCCAGTTTGTGGAGAATTACGAGCCCTCAAGCGCCTACGGAACCAAGGCTCTGGGCGAACCTCCCACGGTCCCCGGGGCTTCGGCGATCCGCAACGCGGTGCTTCACGCCACCGGGGTGGGGATCAACAAAATTCCCCTTACCCCTCACGTGCTCTTTGCGGAGTTCAAGGCTGCGGGCCTTATTTAGGAGAACAACATGTACGACATAGAAGAACTGTACGAAGCGGAAAGCCCGGCCCACGCAGTAGAACTGTTGCAGGAACATCCTGAGGCCCATATTATCGCCGGGGGCAGCGATGTGCTTATCGAAATCCGGGACGGCAAACTGGCGGGCTGTTCCCTGGTAAGCCTCCAGAAACTCGACGAACTGCGGGGGGTCCGCCTGGACGAACATGAAGCGATCCGCATCGGCCCCCTGACGAGCTTTTCCCATATTACCGCAGACCCCATCATCCAAAAGTACATTCCCGTGCTGGGTGAAGCGGTGGATACCATCGGGGGGCCCCAGCTGCGGAACATCGGTACCATCGGGGGGAATGTCTGCAACGGGGTTACCTCCGCGGACAGCGCCTCCACCCTGGCCGCCTGGGAGGCGGTGATGGAATACCTGGGTCCCAAGGGAACCCGGCTGGTTCCCATACAAGAACACTATGTCAGCGCGGGTAAAACCTCCCTGGCCCATGATGAAATCCTCCGGGCCATATTGATACCAAAGGAAAGCTACGAAAACTGTTACGGCAACTATATCAAGTACGCCATGCGGAACGCCCTGGATATCGCAACCCTGGGATGCTCCGCCAATGTGCGGCTTTCAAAAGACAGAAAAACTATTGAACGGCTGCGCCTGGCCTACGGCGTTGCGGGGCCCGTGCCCATGCGCGCCCCAAGTGCGGAGGCGGCGGCAAAGGGAAAGAGCGCCCTTGGCAGGGACGGCGGGGTAAACGAAGAGGCCGTCAACGCGGCGGCAAAGGCCGCCCTCTCCGACGTGAACCCCCGGACCAGTTGGCGGGCGAGCAGGGAATTCCGGCTCCAACTGGTGGAAGAACTGGCGAAACGGACCATCCGGGAATCCCTTAGATTAAGCGGAGTAACACTATGAACAGAAAACTGGTTAGGTGCAAAATAAACGGCAGGGACACGGAAACCATGGTGGATATGCGGGCTTCCCTGACAGATATGCTGCGGAACGAATACCGGCTGACCAGCGTCAAGAAGGGCTGCGAAGTCGGCGAATGCGGGGCCTGCAACGTGATCATCAACGGGGAATGCTTCAACTCCTGCATCTACCTTGCGATCTGGGCCGACGGCAAGGAGATCACCACCACCGAAGGGCTTATCAGCGCCGACGGGAAACTGGCCGCCATACAGCAGGCCTTCATCGACGAAGGGGCGGTCCAGTGCGGGTTCTGCACCCCGGGCTTTCTTATGAGCGCCACGGAGATCATCAAAACCGGAAAGGAATATACCGACGATGAACTGCGGAAACTGCTTTCGGGCCACCTGTGCCGCTGTACAGGGTATGAAAACATCTTTAAGGCTGTACGAAAGCTGGCCCGCTCTTAGCAGAGGGAATGAACTTGTTCGAGAACCCGGTTGGTTCTCGAACAAGTCTCGCTTATAAACAGAGGCTATTTAGACTTCCGGAGTTCCTCCATAACAGGAATGGGCGTGGTATCAATATCCTCAATGTGATTGCCATCCAGGTACTTCTTTGTTTCCGCAGTGATTACCCCGCCAAGGAGCAGTATCGCAACAATATTCGGCAGGATCATCAGGGCGTTCAGGGCGTCCGCAATATCCCAGACCAGATTCAGGGACATGGTGGCCCCCACATATACAATCAGGGTGTACAGGATACGGTAGGGAAGATTTATCTTTGACCCGAACAGGTACTCCGCGCCCCGTTCGCCGTAGTAGGACCAGCCGAGGATGGTGGAAAAGGCGAAGGTGATAAGGCCAAAGGTAAGAATGATGGGGCCTATGACGGGTATCTGGGCGAAGGCCTCATTGGTAAGGGCGCCGCCGTTGGCGAAGCCGCTTGAGCCGTTGGGCGCCACTTCGTAGCTGACGATTACCAGGCCGGTCATAAGGCAGACAACCACGGTGTCCCAGAAGGTGCCGGTCATGGAGACCAGGGCCTGCCGGACGGGGTTCGCAGTTTTTGCCGCCGACGCCACGATGGGCGCGGAACCCATGCCGGATTCGTTGGAGAAAAGTCCCCGGGCAATGCCGTACCGGGCCGCCGCCATCAGGCCGTAGCCGAATAATCCGCCGGTCACCGCTTTTGGGGCAAAGGCGGCTTTACAGATAACGGCAACCGCCGGGCCGACATATTGGGCGTTCATAATAAGGCAGACGATACAGCCCAGGGTATAGACCACGGCCATAAACGGGACCAGCCCTTCACAAACTTTGGAAATAACCTTTAACCCGCCGATGAGTACCAGTCCGGTAAAAATCATCATTATAATACCCGAAATCCGTGTATCAATGTGAAAGTTCCGCTGAACCAGATCCGCCACCGCGTTGGACTGCACCCCGACCCCGATTCCAAAGGCCGCCAAGGCCGCAAATGCCGCAAACAGGATGCCCAGGCAGCGGCCGAGTTTTTTGTTTTTAAGCCCCCGTTCCAGGGCAAACATGGCGCCCCCCAGCATGGCCCCCCGCCGGGTTTTTACCCGGTACTTTACCGCAATCAGGGACTCGCTGTACTTGGTAGCGATCCCGAACACGCCGGTAAGCCACATCCAGAGCACCGCGCCGGGCCCGCCCAGGGCAACCGCCGTGCCGACCCCGATGATATTCCCGGTCCCGATGGTAGAGGCCAGGGCCGTGGTCAGGGCGCCGAACTGGGACACGTCCCCTTCCCCGCTTGCATCCCTGGTTACCGACAGCTTGATGCCCAAACCAAGCTTCCGCTGGATAAACCCGGTCTTAAAAGTAAGGTACAGGTGGGTGCCAAAGAGCAGAATCAAAAGCCAGGGCCCCCAGAGCCACCCGTCAATAACAGAGACGATTTTTGCAAACGTTTCCAAAATATACCTCCGTAAAAAGTATCAAACGAAGCCTGTTTTATCTGATTTTGGATTATTATGACCCTATTCTACAAAAAGTCAAGGGTACGAAAAATATAATGCTATCGCGGCAGCCATTTGGTAATCATTGCAAACAAGGCTTTCACCTCAACGGGTTTGGTGAGGTGGTCGCTTATGCCCGCGTCCAGGCATTTACCGTGCAGATCCACGCTGCTTTCGGCGGACACCGAGATAACCGGCGTTGTTTTTGCCCAGGGCAGGGCCAGGGCGCGTATTTCCTTTGTGGCGCTAAAGCCGTCCATCACCGGCATGTGCAGATCCATTAAAACCAGGTCGTATTTGTTTTGAGAAAACAGCCTCACGGCATCTTCCCCGTCCTGCGCCCCCTCAAGGACGGCGCCTGTGTCCTCCAGCATGGCGGAAAGTATTTCACGGTTTATTTCTACATCGTCCACAATCAAAATCCGCCGCCCGGTAAAATCCTTAAGTACCCCGATGCCCGTATCCGTTTCCTGCGCGTCATTTTTCCCCGGCTCCACGGCGCTGCGGTCTATGCCGAGACGGATATCGCAGATAAAGCGGGAACCCTTGCCCGGCTCGGACTCCACCCTGATTTTCCCGCCCAGGAGTTCAACAATACGTTTGGTCAGGGACAGCCCGATGCCCATCCCGTCAAACTTCCGGGTAATACTGTTGTCTTCCTGCTCAAAAATACCCCATAAGCGCTGCTGCGCCTCTTTTTCAATGCCGATGCCGTTATCGCCCACCTCAAAGCGGACAAGGCAATCATCTTCCCGATTCTCAAGCAGGCGGGCGGACAGATCGATCCTGCCCTTTTCCGGCGTGAACTTCACCGCGTTGGAAAGCAATTTCACCAGTACCTGGGTTAAGCGTTGTTCATCGCTAAGCAGCGAATCGTGTATATTCCCGTCAATATCCGTACTAAATACATGCCCTTTGGCTTTCGCCTTTGGGGTGATGGTGTCGATAACTGAGCGCATCGCGGCGGTGAAGCTGAAAGGCAGCGGCAAAAAGTCAAACCTGCCCGTATCAAAACCCGCCATGTCCAGAATATCGTTGACCATGCCAAGCAGATGCTCCGATGATTCCTTTATTTTTTCAAAGCAATACTCCTGATCCTTACCGCCGCCCTTCTTTTCAGCGATACTGGTCATACCGATTATGGTGTTCAAGGGCGTGCGCAGTTCGTGGCTTACCCGGCTCAGGAAATCGCTTTTCGCCCTGTTCAGTTGTACTTCCTGGGCCAGCGCCGCTTTCGCCTGTTCGGTTGCCACCATCAAACTCCGCTGCATCTGTTTCAGCTCGGTGATGTCCTGCCCCAGAATCCCAATTCCGGTCTTTCCATCGTGCAGTTCCGCGGCAAAAGCGGAAAAAGAAAAATCCCGGCGCCCGCCGTTTTTATCGATTACCTCCGTTTCAAAGTTTACCATCCGGTTTTGCAGGACAGCAGGAAAATATTCCTGCTCCATACGCTCGAAATCTTCAGGGCTGAAAATAAGATGTAATCCGTCCTTGAGCAGTTCCTCATTGCTAAAGAGCGAAACAGCGGCAAGCGCCGGATTCATGTATTCAATAGCGCCCCTTGCCCCGATGTACAGCATAAAGTTCGGGGAACCATCCGCCAGGGACAGTATCCGCTTAAGGTTGTCTTCCGATTCCATAAGATCGCTCAAATCACGTATGCAGGAGATGACAGCGTAATCGCCCCGCCACTTTACCCGGCGCAGGGTTATCTCCACCGGCAGGGAAGAGCCGTCGAGCTTTATGTGATCCCAAAAGAAAGTATTCTTTCCGTCCTTAATAGCCTTTCGGCCTTCTACTATCGCTTGCGCCATACTCAGCTTGCCGCTGCTCTGGTATTCCGGAAAAAATCTTGCAATGGAGACGGTTACTTCCTGCTTATCTTTGCAGCCGAGCAACTCCACCATTCGTTGGTTGCAGTCGGCAATATTCCCGTAATCATCGTATATACAACAGGCAAAAGCCATATTGTCGAGCATGAGCTTTACCCGATCTTCGCTCTCCCGGGCCGCATCTTCCTTTGCCTTGATTTCCCGCAGATCCCGGGAATAGGCGGTTAGTTGAAAGCCGTTTTTCCAGGGAACCCGGACCAGGGTCGTCTCCACCGGAAGCGCTTCCCCCAATACCGTGCGGTACGTCCATTCAAAACGCTCGTAACCGGTATCGAAAGCCTGTTTAATGAGGGCTGCGGCTTTTTCCCGGCTGCTTGTCCCGTCGCTCTGGTACTCCGGGTTCAGATCGAAAAAGTGATCGATATAGTCTGATTTTTTTGAAAGGCCCAGCATTTTGAGCGACTCCAGGTTACAGTCGAGCATGGCGCCGTTCTCGTCCCAGATGGAACAGGCCAAGGGCGTGGCGTCCATCATAAGGCGGGTACGCTCGTTGGCTTCCATAACCTGAGCCGGGATCACGATCATTGTACGGTTCACCGCCATTTGAACGCCCATGATCGCCATGATAACAACCAGGGAAACGATGAGTACGATCAACAGCCGGTCTAATAATGTTTCGCCGTGTTTAGCTAAATCATTCTCGCTCTGCCACAGGGGCTGCATTAAGCGGGAAACTTCATAGTCAACGCCCAAAATACCCACCACCCTGCCGCCATTCTGGATGGGCAATTCCGCCGAAATCAGGGAACCCCATTCATTGACAGTGGATTCCGGGGAAAAGGTCAGCTTGCCGGTTTCCCAGGCTTCGTCAATAAAAGCCGGAGTCGGACCGGCCCATACCGGCCCGCCCAGCCACTCGGGATGTTCGTCCCGCCCGATGCCGGAAGACATCAGGAATATATACCCGTTTTCAGCCTTTTCGATATAGTATATATAGGCGAAATCGAAGGTTTTTGCGATACGGGTAAGTTCGCCTGATTGCTCCCAAAACCAGTCCGTGCCCGCTTCCCGCTTGAGTTTTTCCGTGTCGTGCAGAACGGGAAATTCCTGCTCAATATAGGTAGCCATGTCCGCAATGATATTTTTATTCAAAAGATCGATATACGCGGTATATGATTCCCTGTTGGATATGCTGTATTCCCGTATCAAGCCACGAAACTGCACGTAAAACACGAATCCAATGACCGCAACGGCAATGAAGCCCAGGCCAATAAGCAGGATTTCCAGAAAACGTGGTCTCATGCGGCTCTCCATCCTTTACAATTTTCTTTCCGTTTGGTGTCTGTCACCGCTTCGCTTATCTCTCCTTAAAGAAGAAACGGTCATTTTGAATTACACGAATATTTTATATGTTTTGCTTCAGAAGAATAGAAAAATGAAAGGTTTCTTCGATATATGTAGTTATGAAGAACGGAAAAACGGCTTCTAATATCATAGATTGAGGCTTTCCGTCAAGCGCCTTTCGCATAAAAGTCATATCTTGCATAAAAAAATCATAAACTGAAAGGCAGTGTGCCGTCAATAGGGCGCTACAGGAATCTGCCCCCTTGTTTTTATCGCCGGCGCCCCCCTACCCTCTCGACACATTCCGCAGCCGGGGCGCCCCTCCCCGCTTTATACGGCCCGGATCGAGCCCTTACAAAGCAAATAAAATCGGGTATAATGATCTTAGAAGATTATAGAGAGAAAAGGATAAAATATGATGACCCTAAAGCGCTTGACTGTTCTTTGCTTGGTATCCCTTACTGCGGTAAGTATGGTTATGGGACAAAATTCCGATAAAAAGTCCAATTCCGGCCTGTTGACGCTTATCCGGGAACAGAGCCGTTCCAACAGCAGGGATCAGAAACTGGCGGCCCTGAAAAATATTGGAGACGCCATAGACGGGGGGAATAGGGGGGAAGAAATCCGCTCTGCCCTGGAATACCTTGCCCTTGATGGGGCGCCGAACAAGGCCCAGGCAGGCGTCAATTCCGATGTCAGGGCCAAGGCTGCCGCCTGCCTGGGAGACCTGGGAACGCCGGAAGCAAAAAATACCCTGGTAAAGATTGTTATGGCAGACAGCGAGCCCATAGTACTTACCGAAGTGGTCAAGTCCCTGGTAAAGCTTGGGATTAACGATAGCGAAGAAACGGTAACCACCATTGTCTGGATAATGACCCGCTCAAACGATCTTAACCCCGACAACGATCTTGCCTTTTCAGCTGTGGAAGCCATCGAAAAACTTGCCGAAGCAAACGGCGGTATCAGGGATCCAAACGCAGTACGGATGCTTGTCCGCATTACCGAAGGACCCCACAGCAAGTCGGTTCAGGACCGGGCTAAAGAGGCGTTTACGAATCTGCGCAAATATGCAGCCCGGGCCGCGCAAAACGGATAATAAGGGTCGATAATTCAGTTATTGCAAATAATTTCCCCCTATGATATAAAACAAATCATGGTTAAGTTGTCACAGAAGCTGCTTCCCGGTAGAAGCCGCAGGCTTCCGCTCATTGTTTTAACGGTGTTTTTGGCTCTTTCCGCCGTTTTTGCGGAGGGCTTCGTCTTTACCCACCTTGACCATGACTGTATCGGGGATCATTGTTCCGTCTGTCTGCAAATAGAAATCGCCCAAAATGTGCTTGAAGGGTTGGGACGTATTGGTCTATGTGCCCTCGCCGCCGGCCTTATCACGCAAATCCTTGTCATTATCAAAAACCGTTTACGCTTTTCCTTTTTCCCTCAAACCCTCGTTGGGTTAAAAGTACAATACAACTCCTGAAAGTAAGCTCCCAAAAACATTTTTCCGATTAATACTGTCTTAATCTTCGATTTTACAGAAATGGGTAAATGTTTTTTCCACAAACCAATATTTTCCTATATTAGGAGGCTAATTTTATGAAACGGGTATTTTTACTCACCCTAAGCATTATTGCTCTTTTGTTATTTACCACGGGCTGTACACCAAAGAAAAACAGCAATGTTCAAAGTGGAAACGGAAAAATTACGGTCACCGCCACCATTTTTCCGCCCTACGATTTTGTCCGCGCCGTTGCAGGTGGAAGCCAGCAGGCTTCCGCAGACAGAGTAAATCTTTCCATGCTTCTGCCCCCCGCATCGGAGAGCCATTCGTTTGAACCCACTCCAAAAGATATTATCACAATTCAAAACAGCGATATTTTTATCTATGCGGGCGGTGAATCCGACGCATGGGTCAATAGAATTCTAGCATCTATGGATACACGCAATATGACCATTATTTCACTTATAGATACCGTTGATGTGGTGGAAGAAGAAGTCGTGGAAGGTATGGAAGAAGATGTAGAGGAGGAAGAAGTGATCGCCTATGATGAACATGTATGGACTTCTCCCCTAAATGCTATGCGTATCGTGCGCTCCATTGCGGATGCTCTTTGTAATGCAGATAACGCAAACACTGAATTTTACCGT
The DNA here is from genome assembly GCA_025997875.1 of Spirochaetia bacterium. GTDB lineage: Bacteria > Spirochaetota > Spirochaetia > Treponematales > Breznakiellaceae > BNUT01. Next base: position 5,585 of record BNVE01000099.1, on the reverse strand, counting down.
CAAAACGCGGATGACTATATTTCGCAATTAGAGAAACTGGACGCTGAATTTCAGGCGGTGGTAGACCATGCAAAGCGAAACACAATAGTTTTCGGCGACCGTTTCCCCTTTCGTTATTTTGCGGACCGTTATGGGCTTTCCTATTTTGCCGCTTTTCCCGGCTGTTCCACTGAAACGGAACCAAGTGCGGGAACCGTAGCCTTTCTCATTAACAAAATAAGGAATGAACATATACCCGTTGTTTTTCATATTGAACTGGGTAATGAACGAATGGCGGATACCATCGCAGAAGAAACCGGAGCGGAAAAATTATTGCTTCACGCCTGCCATAACATTTCAAAAAGGGATTTTGAAAACGGTATAACATACATAGACCTTATGCGTCAGAATGTTGAGAATTTACGGAAGGCATTGCAATGACTATTAAAGGCGCCGGTTCGATAATCACCTGTCATAATACCTGTTTCGGGTATGACGGGCAAAGGATAATAAAGGGACTTAATTTTTCGGTTAGAGTTGGTGATTATCTTTGCATTGTGGGAAAAAACGGTTCCGGCAAAAGTACCCTTATCAAGGGCCTGTTGCGCTTGCTCAATCCATTGCAGGGCGAAATAGTGTTTTGCAACGAATTTAAGAAGGAAAAATCAGGCTATCTTTCCCAACAGACCGCCGTAAAAAAAGACTTCCCCGCCGGTGTCTTTGAAATAGTCCTTTCCGGAGCCGTGGGCGGTATGGGGCTGCGCCCGTTTTATTCCGCAAAAGAAAAGCGGCGGGCATTGGACAATATGGATCGTCTTGGAATAGCGGACTTGAAGGAACGAAGTTTTAGCGAACTATCAGGCGGACAACAGCGGCGTGTTCTTATAGGTCGCGCCTTATGTGCTGCACAAAGTTTGCTGGTACTCGATGAACCGGCCGCCGGACTTGACCCCCTGGCTGCGGCGGAACTGTATACCCTGTTACAAAAAATCAATAACACAATGGGTATCACCATAATTATGGTTTCCCACGATATTGAGGCCACAGCACAATACGCAACAAAGATACTGCATTTACAAAACAAACAATGTTTTTTCGGGGATACAAAGGAATACCTCAATTCCGCTATAGGAAAACAGTTTTTAGGCGCAGAAAAGGAGGCAGACATTGGTTTCTAATTTTATCACAACCTTAGGGGAAATGTTTTCTTATACATTTATTGTCAGGGCCTTTATTGTCGGCTCTCTTGTTTCCATTTGCGCCGCCCTGCTCGGTGTAAGCCTTGTGTTAAAACGCTATTCCATGATTGGTGACGGGCTAAGCCACGTCGGTTTCGGGACCCTTTCCCTTGCTACCGCATTGAATGTTGCGCCCCTTACCGTTTCGATACCGATTGTAATAGCCGCCGCTTTTCTGTTATTGCGTTTAAGCGAAAACAGCAAAATAAAAGGCGACGCCGCCATTGCGCTGATATCGACGAGTTCATTGGCAATCGGCGTAGTGATTATTTCACAGACAACCGGAATGAATACTGATGTATGCAATTATCTTTTTGGCAGTATTCTTGCCATGAGTAAAACCGATGTACATTTAAGTATAGTCTTATCAATAACCGTTTTGACCCTCTTTATCGTGTTCTATAATAAATTATTCGCCATAACTTTTGACGAAACATTTGCGAAAGCGACGGGGGTAAAAACAGGTGTCTATAATATGCTTATCGCTTTTTTGACCGCAATCACCATTGTTTTGGGTATGCGTATGATGGGCGCAATGCTCATTTCAAGCCTTATTATTTTCCCCGCCCTTACCTCAATGCGCTTACTCAAAAAATTTAAAAGCGTTACTGTTTGTTCAGCCATTCTTTCAATAGTCTGTTTTTTTATCGGCATTTTTATTTCGTATGTAAAAGCCACGCCAACCGGCGCAAGCGTTGTCATGATAAATATTATTGCGTTCTTGTTATTTTGGGGAATTAACATCCTGACGAAGGAGCGTGTGATAATAAATTATCACTTCCGATTTTCGTATGCGCTAAAGCGCATTTTCATAAGGAGTAAAAAGCTATGAAGAAGGTGTCTACTGTTTCTCTCATTGCTGTTTTTTCACTTTTAGCTTGTGGAAATACAAAAGGAGTATTACCGGCAGGTATTTCTGAAAGCGGGCCAATTCCGGTAAAACTAACCGTAGAAAACACAATCATTGAAATTAAGGAAAAGATGTTTCTGGCGCAGACCAATGATGTTTACCTTAATCCTGAAGATTACCTGGGAAAAACGATTAAACTTGAGGGGCTTTTCAAGCTGGAACAATATGAGGAAAATAACCCGGCCTATTGTTTTGTGCTTCGCTACGGCCCCGGCTGCTGCGGCAGTGACGGAAACGCCGGATTTGAGGTGGCATGGGACGAGGCAGATAAATCATACCCTAATGATGATGATTGGGTTGAGGCGGTCGGCGTTTTGAAAACCTATGAGGAAGACGGCTACCCTTATTTGTATCTTGTCTTATCGGAACTCAATATTTTGGATAAACGGGGCGCCGAATATGTAACGCAATAGGTTGCCGGAAACAGGGCCATAACCTTTTCAAAAAAAATCAAAAATTTTCCAAAAAACTATTGATATATAAGTTATGATCATATAACATAGTTTTAGAAGGGTAACATATATACCCATGCGATCGATATGAAGGATGGTTATATATGCCCCTGACGCTGGTATGTTCGGGCGATGAGTTCGCGGTAAAAAAGATCGGTGGTAAGGATGAGGTCCGAAAGCTGGGGTTTGTGCCGCAGATGCTGGTACTCTTCCTGTTTGTGATGGAACTGCCCGCCTACCATCTTCCGACAGCGGGAAACGTGCTTCGCAGTATGCTGGAGCGGGGCTCGTCATTTATCAAAAAAGCGGGAAGCATCATTCTGGTTTCCACGGTGGTGATCTGGTTCCTTTCCGGTTTCGGCTTCACCGGGGGAAGCTTCGGCATGGTGGAGGACATGAACGACGGCATCCTGGCGCTCATCGGTTCCTCCATCGCCTTTATCTTTGCGCCCCTGGGCTTCGGTACCTGGGACGCCGCAGTGGCTACCCTCACCGGACTTGTCGCCAAGGAGAACGTGGTGGGAACCATGGGGGTCCTCTACGGCTTCGCCGAAGTAAGCGAAGAAGGACAGGAGATGTGGGAGATTTTTGCCGCCAACTTTACGGTGCTCGCCGCCTATTCCTTCCTGGCCTTTAACCTCTATTGTCCGCCCTGCTTCGCCGCCATGGGGGCTAGTGGGAACTTTCCCCACAACATAAGTGAGACCTTCTTTGCCGGCGCTCTGCCGTTTACCTCTCTCGGCAGGGCAACGGTAATGAACCATTTAAAAAAATTACTTTCTATTGCTTAGCCCGGAAGTGCATCTTTAACACAATGCGTTTCCGGGCTTTTTTGATTACAGCATAAACGGAGGCTCCCGTCCAGGATGCTCCCGGTTAAAAACGAAATCATTAGATGTTCCCCCTTTAGCACTACGCGATCAGTTTTTGTTGCGGAAAACTTACTTCACGGTTCAGAATAAAATTCGTATAACAGGTCCCGTATTTTGAAAAGGACACCGGAAAGACCCCGTACCCGCTCAGTAGATGGCTCAGCCAGAGCGGAATGGAGAAGGGCGTCTTGAGCTCCATCAGAACCTTGGCCGGATCGAGTACCGGTGTACCGTAATCACAATCCATTCCCCCCACGCCGCCCCCATCAAGGCGGCAATCGTTCTGCCTGAAATGGATACCCGTATCAAAGGTGATACGCAGATCCGGATCTTCCACACCGGACAGCGCTGTCCGGTCATAGTGGAGATATACCTTAGGCTCCACCGGGTACAACCGCAAAAATCGCCCGATTTCTCCTGCGATCTGGCGCTCGCACCGTGCAGCGGCCGTATCATTTTGAGAATCAAGTTCTTCGCATTTTTGTCCCCAGGAATCGTCAAGCGGGAAGCCTTGGACCCGGCTGTAGGGCAGTGTTATCCGGCGTTTGTAGACCCGTTTTCTGAATTTTTTCTTCAGTTCAAGAAAGACCGTTGTATCAGAGGCGACTTTCCCATAACAGCGCAGCCGCAATTTCTCATTGTACACGGGTCTTTCAATAAAAGAACATACATTCCTCCAATAAATAATATGCAATAACCGTGCCAAGAGAGCATAACTGTTTTTGAAAGAAAAGAGGCACTTTTTTCAAATTCTAGTCGGAACGAAGAAACAAGTGGGAAGTTTTTACCCAGTAGGGAATTATCTTCCCATTTACTTTTCCTTATCCTGGCGGATCAGGCAGATTGAAGCCAATTCCCGTTTCAATTCCCCTGTTTCCGCTCCTTTTTTCACAAAAATAAATGAAGAACACTTGGCACAGTTCTTGCTTAATAATAGATGGCTGTAGGCCATTACTTAATTTTTTAGTTCAGGAGTTTGTATGAAAAAGACAACAGGTATTTTTATGGTCGTCCTTATTGGACTGCTCTGCGCCGGTTCATTATGGGCCGGCGGCCGGGATCGCGGATTCGATGGCCGGAAAAGCTCTCCCCGTATTGCCGCCCCCGCGGAAGCGGTTACCATCAATGGCACATTGCGGCTTGTTGAAGGCCGCATTGCCGTAGTCGCCGATGGTAAAACTTATTACACAACCGGTCTCCAAAGGCTCATCGGATTTGTTGATGGTTTGAAGGAAGGCGCCGTTGTCAGACTTGAAGGCTCCGCAACCGCAGTGCCCCTTAATTCCAACGCAAAATTTTTACGGGTAACCAGGCTTACCTTCAACGGTAAAACCTACGACTTTCCGGACAGAGCCGGATGGCCTGGACGCTGGTAAATGAGGTAAAGATCATGGTGTTGGCGGTATTGCATTAATACCGCCAATATCCGCAGCAAAAAAAATTAAGGTCCGATGGACCCCGGGGGCATGTTTTTGTGAACCGCTCAAAGCGGTTGGTTTAAGAACCGCCTAAAGGCGGTTTTTGTTGTCAGTTATCTCTGAACATTTCCAGTTGGTCCAGCCGTTTGTCCTCAGCTTCCTGTTCCCGGATAGGTTTACCAACTTTAATTATCACATGTCAGGGCCGCCCGCTATCAGAGTTTCCCCTAATTCTCACCTTTCAAAGCAAAATTTCGTGTTTTTCGTGCCCTTTCGTGGTTAAATTCTTCATGGTTCGTTTACCAATTGCTCATTGGCTCATCCTCACCATTCCCATGATGACGCCCCCCAGGGCAAGGCCCGCGGCGGTAAAAAAGGCAATGCGGTAGATGCTGCGGGACCGTTCAAGGCCGGCTATCCGCAGCTCCGCGGTCTGTCGGTAGGCTGCGAAGGATTGTTCATTGTTCCAATTCCGCCCTCAAGGCGTCGAGTTCGCTCTTCGATTTCCCGAGCATACGTTGCAATTCTTCCGAGCTCTTCCTGGAGTCGTCCAACTCGCTCCTGGGCGTCCTGTTGAGCTCGCCGAGCTTCTCCGAGATCCCTATCAACCTTTCCAGCTCGTTCCCGGAGCTGCTCCCGTTCCCGTCCGCTTCGCCATCCAAAGAATAAACCGGCAAGGGCAAGACCCAGGACAAGACCGAGCACAAAAGGAATAA
>BNVE01000098.1 GCA_025997875.1 Spirochaetia bacterium | reverse complement strand
GCGCCCTATATGCCCTGGCTGCTATCCTTTGCCGCGGGGGCCATGTTCTATGTGGTGGTGGAGGAACTTATTCCCGAAGCCCACCTGGGCGAACATTCCAATGCCGGGACCATGGCCGTTATGGCGGAAATATACATTGAAGGATCGGCGCTGTGCTGAGCCGCCAGCGCAAAGGAGAGGCCCACCGCCATCCCTTCGGGGATGTTGTGCAGGGTTACCGCAGAAACCAGCAGAGTGGTCCGTTTCATGGAAGAAGAGGGCCCTTCCGTGGTATTGGTGGCGGGGTGCAGGTGGGGTATGAGCCGGTCCAACAGGAGCAGAAAAAAGACCCCGATAACAAAGCCCCCGGCAGCGGGAATCCACCCGATTCTGCCGCCTGCCTCCGCCTCTTCAATAGCCGGAACCAGAAGCCCAAACACCGCCGCCGCAATCATAATGCCCGCCGCGAAGCCCAGGAACAGGGTTTGCAGCATCCGGCCGCTCTGCCTGCGGAAGAAGAAGACCATGGCCGAACCCAGGCAGGTCATGAGGAAGATAAAGCCCGTGCCGGCGGCAACCCATATTACTTCACGCATGGGCTAAGTATAAGTTTAATATTGCAATTCCGTCTATTGTTGTTTTATACTTAAACATGTTTAACTTAATCGTGTTTAAGTAAAGGATATGACCATGTTTGTAGGCCGGGAAAAAGAACTTTTGGAGCTGGAAAGGCTCTATAAGACCAAAACCTTTCAATTTGTCATCCTCTACGGCAGACGAAGGGTGGGAAAAAGCACCCTGATTACCCAATTCACCCAAAACAAGCAAACGGTGTATTTTACCGCCGTAGAATCCGACAGCAAACGCAATCTGGAACTTTTCAGCCGTATGATAATGAAACTGCGGGGCGTACAATCTGAAGCGGCATTTTCCTCCTGGGAAAGCGCCTTTGATGAGATTGCAGGGCTTTCAAAAAAACGGCTTGTTCTGATCATTGATGAATACCCCTATCTGGCCCAGGCGGAACGGAGTATTTCATCTATCCTGCAGCACTACTGCGATACCGTTTTCAGCAAGATCCCCCTGATGATCATTCTCTGTGGTTCTTCCATGAGTTTTATGGAGAACCAGGTCCTGGGTTACCAAAGCCCGCTCTACGGCAGACGAACCGCACAGATGAAGATCGAGCCCTTTGGATACCGGGAAGCGGCGGCCTTTGTACCTAACTATACCCTTGAACAAAAGGCGCTTACCTACGGCATGACCGGCGGGACACCAAAGTATCTTGAACTTTTTGACGATTCCCTGTCCATAAAGGATAATGTTATTAAACACTTTCTAACCACCACCGGATACCTTTATGAAGAACCTTCTAACCTGTTAAAACAGGAATTACGGGAACCGGTCAAGTACAATCTGATAATTGAAGCCGTTGCGAAAGGCGCAACCCGGATGAATGATATTTCCACCAAGACCGGACTTGAGTCCAGCGCCGTCTCCAATTATATCAATGCACTCATTTCCCTTGGCATCATGCAAAGGGAAACTGCGGTAACAGAAGAAAAAAATAAACGCAAGACCCTCTATCGTCTGGCGGATTCCATGTTTATTTTCTGGTACCGGTATGTATTGGGAAACGAATTTTCCATTGTAACAAGTGACGCCGACTCCCTCTATGACAGTGAGATTGCAGGAAACCTGAATCATTTTATGGGACCTATCTTTGAGAGAATGTGCGCCGAATATCTGGGAAAAGCTGAAACACTCCCCTTCAAAATTCGCCAACTGGGCCGCTGGTGGGGTTCCAATCCCGTCACCAAAACAGAGGAAGAGATTGATTTGGTGGGTATAAATGAAAAATTGGCCTCCGCCCTTTTCTGTGAATGTAAATACCGGAATCAGCCGGTTGAAGTTCCGGTGCTGAATGCTTTGGTTGAGAAAGCGGAACTGTGGCAGGGATATAAGCATAAGTACTTCATGGTGTTTTCCAGGAGCGGCTTTAGCAAGGAGATTCAGGCTGCGGCACGGGACAGGGGGAATGTGCGGCTGGTAAAGCTGGAGGAGATGTATTGAGGGAGGATAGAAAGGCGCCCGGAGACTATTTAGCGTCTGTCCATAAAGCCGGTTACTTTATGGCGCTCATCACAATTTCAAACTCAATTTTGTAGTAAATGTAAAAAAGCTGTTTGACGCACGGGAGCCAAACTCACCTTCGCCGCAGGGGATTTGTGCTTGCAGTGTCAGCGCAGCGCCCTGAAATAAATCGGTGCTGAACGAAACCAACGGTACTACTGACGGAGTTTCAAAACCGGCAAGTGCGCCCACGGTAAAAGACATATAATCATCAACACTGAATCTTGCGGCGCCGTAGAGGTAGTGGTGGTTTTTGTAGCCTGTCATTTTACTTTCGTCCCCGTTGTATAAATATTCCGCCAAAAGATATACGGTATGCGTTGCGATACTGAATGTGTAATCCAAACCGGTGCTTGCCGCAAGTCCCTCAATGCTTGCGATCTTCTCCTGCCGATAGGTCCAAAGTATATCGCCGATAAGTCCCATCGGCAAATCTGCTTTAAGGGATAAGCCGAAATTGTGTGCGTTCTTCTCTGCGGCTTCTATTGAATACAAAAATTGGGCGCTCATCTTTTTCCAGTGATTCTCTGCCGACAACCCGCCGCTTACACCCTCGCCGTCAATCTTGAGCGGGTCTTTAGGGCTTACACCGAAAAATTGCAGATGCAGCATATCCGTGGGATAAACGATAAAGTTTGCACCCAGCACTCCACGCTGCCGCGCATCGGGGTAAAGCGGATTTTTGGGGTTAAAATAATCGGTGGGTGAAAATACATTACCGTAGCCGAAGGCAAGGCGCATAAGTCCGCCGTCAAAAGCGAGCTTTTCGCCCGTCAGGTGCACGTAAAGCCGCTCCAGTTCCATGGCCGCCGCATAGTTGCTGTTAACGCCGCCTGAATTGCCGGATGTGCTGAATCCAAAGGGCGACGCTTGCAGCTTCAATGCACTAAGGCCGCCTGCGGCAATCAAATTAAAAGCCGTGTACACGCTGCCGTGTTCCCCTAAACTTTTTTTAAGCCTTAAGTTTGCATACTCCTCCAACCCCCAATAAAAATCCGACAAGCCTCCCCTCCCCGCGCCTCCCGTAAGCGTGGTGTTGGAAACCCCTGAAAATACCGGTGCGTCCGCGGCAAAACTATACACGTTCACAAGAAACAAAATTGCTAAAAAAAATATTCTATACATTCTTTTTTCGTGTGGTTCGTGGTTAAATTTCTTATTCTCCATGAAATTATCTCTCCAGGTTCCTCTGACTAAACACGCTGTCCGCTATCGGCTTGTCCAACACAACCGATGTCATCACAAATGTAGTCTTGCTGTTTTTCCGCAGCATATCGCGCATTTCGTACTCAACGGGAAAGCGGCGGCCCGCTATCGTTTCAGTTTTAAGCAAGGTCATTTCCTTGAGCTTCGAGCCGGACAAGGCAAAAAATTCCGTGTGCAGCACATCGCCGTTTTCTTTATCGATCCACATTTTCTGTTTCGGGTAGGATTCCGTGCGTTTCTTCGCGGTAAGCTCCAGCGCCCAACAATCACGACCGGCATACACTTGCGAACCGGTGATGGCGGGAGTGTAACGGTTGGTGAGGGTGTCGTTTTCGATGGTGTCTTCGTAGGACATATCGCTGCCCATCATGCTTTCCTTGAGCATGTGCCCGCTAATCAGCATTACCTCCTCGGTATCCGGCGAGTAAACGTAGAGCCGCCCATCTTTTTTGAGATACTTCGTCCCCGCATCCTCACGGTTGGTAAACTCGATAAAACTGTCATTGTTCGCCCGTCCCCAGGCCCTCATCGTTTTAAGGTAACGCCGGTTCTGATACTCGATGATCATCTGCCCCGCATACTCGATGGTAGTGAAGATCTCGTTATCATCCACCCGCCGCAGTAACTCGGACGCCGTTGGCGTCTGGGCCGTTGGGGATGCTTGCGCAAACAAAACACCCGCCGCCATAAAAACCGTCATCAATATACACATTGTCTTCTTCATAATAACCTCCAATAGTATTAACCACGGACCACACAGACCCTCACAGACTTTTGTTTTGAAATTTCATTCTTTTGTCCGTGTGGTTCGTGTGGTTAGTGGTTAAATATTCTTTATCTCCTTAACGCCTCGACCGGTTCGACAAACGCGCTCTTCAGCGATGGAATTAAGGTGCAAATTGACGCAATCACCACGCCGAATACAAAGCCGCCGGCTAAAATGCCCGGCGAAAAATCAAGGTAGATGGTACCCGAAATGGGAAACTCCTTCATGCCGCCGCCGGTCATCGCGTTAAAGTCAATCGGGAACCATGAACCGATAAAGGTAACAATGCCGCCTAATACACAACCGGCGAGCGCGCCTAAAATGCTTAAAAACAGCGCCTCAAAAAAGAACACCTCTACAATTTCGCGCCGTGTCATGCCGAGGCTTCCCATCATACCGATTTCCTTGATGCGCTCGTGAATTATCATCACCACGGTATTCACAATCAGGAAACTTGCCACGATGATAAACACCAGGTAGACGATGTAATAAATCACCGCGCTCTGCCGCATCAGTGCCACAAAATAATTGTCACGCCAATCATGCACAAGGTCGCCTGACACATTGCCGCCGGTATCGCCTGAAAGACTCGTAAGAACACCCCTTACCGCTTTTGCAATGGTTTCACTCATGGACGCTTTGTCTGCAAACACATAGACTTGCTGTGCCGCATTGCCCAAAACGAGCAGCCTCTGCAGGCGGTTAAAATCAACCAGTATCGTGTCCTCGTCATATTTCTGATAATCAAATTCGTAGATGCCGGTAATGACAGGGGACCACATCTTGTCGGAAAATTGCGCCGATACCGTTTTAAGCGGAATCTTGTCCCCTATGCCAAGACCCGTTTTTTTGGCAAAGATTGTTCCCACGGCGCACTCAGAGCGAAACGGAGTTTCGCCGGTTTCCGGCGCGGGGAAACGCCCTTCTACAAGGCCATTCGACTTGTCGGTCATGTTGAAGTTATTCGCCGCTGTCTCGCCTGCAATATCAAGCCCCCAGAGGAGCGCGTGTTTTTTTGTGCTGTCCTGCAATGTCGCATAAGCGGTGATACGGGGAAACACGGCGCGCACGCCCGGCAGCAGCTTGATTGCATCAACTAATTCCGCCGCGCTAGATCCATTTGCAATGGGATACTGCACCGGGTAATATTCCTTTTTCGCCTCAAAGTCCGCAGACACGATGCTGACGTGCCCCGTGTCGAACACCTGCACTACCGTTTCCATACCCACCATCATGCCGGTCATCATGGATTGCATCACGATGGTAAAAAACACCGCAATAGCGATAGCAACAATGCACAGCGATGTGCGCCGCATATTCCGCTTGATATTTCGCCACGCGATAGTAGCTAAGGTTGTAAAACTGTTTGTTTTCATACCGCTTCCTTATTCAAACCGCAGACTTTCGGTGATGGGCATTTTGAGTGTGCGGCGCGTGGGTAAAAATGCCGTTACCGAAGACAATAACACCGCGATAATGCCGGTTCCTATGATGACGGGGACATTCCACGAGGAGCGGAACACGCCGTTGACGCGGTAGCCCATGTTGCCATTCAACGAACCCATCATCTGCGAAAAGTCGATGCCGTATTTCACCATCGGTATGTTAATGAGGCACCCGATAATGACGCCCAGGGCCGCGCCGAAAAAGCCCACCATACCGGCTTCAAGCATATAGGTAAACACAAGCTGTCCGTCGGTCATACCCTGCGCACGCATCATGCCGATTTCCTTTGTGCGCTCCAGTATCGCCAGCAGCATCGTGTTTGCAATGCCCAGAAACGACAGGATAAACAGGATGATCACCATGATGCGTGAACTCCAGTTGTCCCCCGCTGAGGCGTTAAGGTAATCGATGCTGTATGTTTCCCAGCCGAAGATACCCAACTCAGGCGGCAATGTTACCGACTCCGCGATATTCGCGGTAATTGTTTGCGGCGACTCAAACGGACCGGGAACGGCTGAATCATGCAACCGAGCTTGCTTAGCTTTTTTCGCGCGTATCAGTAACTCGGTTATGCGACCGTTAAGCATCATCCCCGCATCGTCTTGTAGTACGTCAAGGGGAAGCCACGCGCAGTTGTTGTTATTTTTTGGATTAGGCGAATTAATCGTGCCAACGACCACCGCGTCAATAATCTGGTACACATGTCGTATAACACCCCCTTCGTCTTTTATGTCGATTACTGTGGAGATGCGCACATCGTTATTGTCATCAGGGCCGCCGACATGAAGTTTTTTCGCCGTTTCCGCACCCAGAACAATTTCAAATGCCCCGCTGTTGATAAAGCGCCCCTGCTCAACCCAATCGGCGTAACGCAACAGCACCGCATCTGCCCCCGGATCGATAGCGTTGAACTCTATCGGCGCGGAACCCGTTTCGGAAAACAGGGTGCCTGAAAAAACAAAACGCGGGGCGCTGTCGTAACCGGCGGCGTCGAGGGCGGCGGCATAGGTTTCCCAGCCGGCAAAATTTTCGTACATCGGTTTTTCGTCCAGCAAGTCGAGGTAGGCCCGCTCTTGCAATTTTGCCGCGCCCGTTTCGTAGTTGACGATATTCCGCTTCGATTCAATGTTCATGCCCACAAGCCAGCCGTCCACAAAGATGTACATAGCTACGCTCACCATGATGGCAATGCAAGTCAGAATCGTTTTAACACGGTGCCGCGCCAAATTGCGGCAAGCTATACGCAGTATAGCCGCGATACGCAGTATAGCCATTATGCGCTTCAATTCGGCAATCTTTGAAATCGGTATCATTTTCGCTCCTCGCCCTCAACCTGTCCGTCACGGATGTGCACGATGCGGCGGGCGAACTCCATTACCATAGCGTCATGTGTCGAAAAGATAAACGTAGTACCGGCGCTGCCGTTCAGACGAAGCATTAGTTCAAGGATTTCGCGGCCCGTCTTCGAGTCAAGGTTTGCAGTCGGTTCATCGGCAAGAATCAGCGCAGGTGCTTTGACAAGGGCGCGGGCGATTGCCACCCGCTGCTGCTGACCGCCTGACATCTCCTTAGGCCGCCTGTTTTCCATGCCTTGCAAGCCCACCTCGGCAAGCGCCCTGAGGCTCCGTTCCCTTGCCTCATTTTTATCCACCCCAAGCAGCGTTAAGGGAAAGCTCACGTTTTCAATGCAGCTTAACACGGGAATCAGATTGTATGCCTGAAATATAAAACCGATACTGTTCCGCCGCAAAAGCGCCAACTCTTTTTTCGACAGAAGCGACACATCCTTTCCGGCTATTGCAATGTTCCCCGATGTAACCGTGTCCAGACACCCCGCAAGGTGCAAAAATGTAGACTTCCCGCTCCCCGAAGGACCGGCAACCGCCGAAAACTCCCCCGCCGCGAACGCAAGGTTCACCCCGCGCAAAGCGTGTACCCTTGTCCCGTTCAGCCCGTAATCTTTTACTACATTCGATGTCTCTACCACATTCATTTTTTACTCCTATAAAAAGTCGGCTTGCCGACACGTCAATTGGAAGGCAACTATTTGTTGCCACTACTCCGTTTTATGTTTTAGTTCATTCAGCGCCGCCAGTCCGAAAATATCGGTGCTTTGCAATTTTTCTGTGATAGAGCTTGGCACGAGCATCATGGAGTTGCCTGCTTTTAAGCCTTCGTTTAAAATCGAAAGTATTTTGAGCTTCATCGCCGGTTCGCTCTTTGCGTAAACCCGCACCGCTTCTTCCAGTTTTTGCGCTACTTCGATTTCGGCTTCCGCAAGCAAAATACGGCTTTTCTTTTCACGCTCGGCAACGGCAAGACGCGAAAGTGAATCCTGTAACGATTCGGGAATCTGTATATCGGTTATCTCAATATGTTGAACAGTGATGCCCCACTCGGTAGTTTTTTTGTCAACCAGGGTCTGTATTTCACTTTCGATAATATCGCCGCGGTGCAAAAAAGTTGTCAAATCGTGGCTCGACACGGCGTTACGCAGCGCGGTCTTTGACGACAGGATCACCGCGTCCTCGTAGTTTTCCAGTTCCAGCACCGCCTTTTCCGGGTCCCAAATAAGCCAGAAACAGAGCGCGTCAACCGTTACTGTAACCGAATCCAGGGTGAGCGTTTCCTGCGCCGAAAAATCCGTTACGCGAATCCGTATATCAATGCTTTTTGCAACACGGTCGATAAAGGGCAGCGCAAAATACAAGCCCGGCCCGCGTATTGCCTTGAACTTACCCAGCCGTAACACCATGGCGCGTTCCCACTCATCCGCTTTCCGCACCCCGATTAACAGCAGCGACAGGGCAAACAGCGCAATCGTGCCGCCGGAAATCACGGAGGCCGCGCGCCACGCCGCCGGAACAAAGCCGCCAAAATAAACCGCCGCCCAGCACACCGTATACCAAAACAGGATGTACCCAATCAGCGGTGTACTTACGCGATGCTTCCCGCGGTGCGCGTTTTTTATATACCCCGTTTCTCCGGTTTTTCCAGCCCTTGAATCTTTCATATATCCTCCAATAATTTGATAACTTCATCCTTGCCCGCGCCCAGCTCGCCCGCCTCCTGCAAAAACCGCTCCACCGCCTCGCGCAACTTTTTTTGCCGCGCGCGGGCGACATCCGGTTTTTTGTCGGCAATGTAGGTGCCGCTCCCCACCTGGGTCTGCACAATTCCCCGGATTTCCAGTTCGTTATACGCCTTAGCTATCGTATTGGGGTTGATTTTAAGGCTCACCGCAAGGGAGCGAATGGTTGGCAGGCGGTCGCCCACCGCCATTCGCCCCGACACCACCGCGTTTTCAATCTGGTTGATAATCTGCCGGTAAACCGGCACCCCGCTGCCATTATCCAGAGAGAAACTGATATTTTCCGTATCTTTTGCCATTGTTCTATTCATCTAGTACAATCATAATAGAACTAGTACAATATGTCAAGTATTTTTTTTAGTATCAAAAATTGAATAAGAAACTTCCTCAATCCATATATCTGTTGAAGTTATGCCCCTGCCGCTGGTATTAATTTTCATAACCGGCAATCCTGTGTCAAATATCTTTCCTAACCATTCATTTTCAACCGGGGATGGTTCCTCAGTTAGAGGCGGTTCCTCGACCGGAGGTGATTCGTCAGCCGGAGGTAGTTCCTCAACCAGGGGCGTATTATCGGGACCATTAGGATTGGGACAGCCGGCAAGGATCAACACTCCAGCCAGCAGGATAATCAAAGGGAGAAAATTACCTGTGTAGCGGTATCGTATTAGTTCCAATTGTGTATAACTCCTTTTTTTGCCCAATGAGCGCATGTACGTATTTTTTCGTAATATTCAACATATTACGAATATATTCGTATTTACTTACGAAATAATTATGATTAACGAATATTTCCGTTTTGTCAAGCATGGATTACGGATTTTTTGGTATTTTTGATATATGGGGTTCAGGGAGAATCTGAAAGAAGAATTAGTCTATAACGATATGCTGGTAAAGGAATTAGCTGTAAAATCCGGGGTAAATAAACGCACCATCGACAGTTATCTGATGGAAAGCGGCTCTGTCCCCTCTGTAGACGCCGCCATAAAAATAGCCGAAGCCCTGGGTGTTTCGGTGGAATACCTGGTAACCGGGCAGGAAATCCGCCGGAAAATGACCCTTGCCAGCCTGAGTCCCGGCCTGCGCTCCCTGATACAAGCAGTCGAAGCTTTACCCGAAAATGACCAGAAAATCGTCCTGAAAAACGCCATCGGCCTGGCGGAGGACCTGAAAAACCGGAAAACCGGGTCTTAGCCCCAGGGCAAAAGCATTTACTATGAGAAACAAAAAAATCATATATAGCGAGTTGATTAGGAAAGAATAGTGTAAAAATATACCAATTATGGTTTAATTATACGGCGCATTTCGTGAATGATGCCAGCATAAATGCAGTGAAGCCCGAATTTCTTTCATATAAAGTTACCAAATATAGTCTAAGAAAGTAAATGCTTTTGCCCTGGTCTTAGCCCCGATGGGCCTTCAAAAAAAGGGGATTGGGCGGTATACTCCGGGTAAAGGGGGACGCCATGGCGCTTGCACAGGAAAAAGAGCATTTTACCTACGCCGACTATCTGGAATGGGACGAGGATGTCCGGGCGGAAATCATCGACGGAGTGGTCTATGCCATGAGTCCGCCGATTACTGTTCACCAGAAAATTTCCATGAAGTTAGCAATCAAGATTGGAACCTGGCTTGAAGGAAAGCCCTGCCAGGTTTTTGCCGCCCCCTTTGGGGTCCGGCTTTCCCCGGAGGATGACCGGAGCGACGATACAGTGGTGGAGCCCGATCTGGCGGTGATATGCGATGCGTCCAAGCTTGACGAGCGGGGCTGTAACGGCGCGCCGGATCTGGTCGTGGAAATCCTCTCACCCTCTACCGCCCATAAGGACCGGTTTGTAAAATTTCACAAATACCTTGAGGCGGGGGTTCGGGAGTACTGGATCGTCGATCCCGGTGCGGAAACGGTACAGGTCCATATTCTGGATCAGGGCCGGTACATGACAAATGTTTACGGCATTATCGATCCGGAAGACCCGGACAGCAGGTTCGTGTCGGACATTGCGCCGGTTACGGTACTGCCGGGCTGCAGCATCGATCTTAAGAGGGTATTTCAGGCTTTATGAATGGAACAAAATAATACACACTACGCCGGTCCAACCGACCGGATCGGAACCGCACGGATAGGTAAACTGCTTTTGGACTTTTCCATTCCCGCAATTATCGGGATGGTGGTAAACGCGATCTACAATATTGTGGATCGTATCTACGTTGGACAGGGTGTTGATCCCCTGGGGATTGCGGGGATAACCATCGCCATGCCCCCAATGATCATTCTGATGGCGGCCTCCATGCTTATCGGGGTAGGGGCCAATTCACTGTTCTCCATCCGGCTGGGGGAAGGCCGCAGGGACGAGGTTGAAAAGATCATGGGCCATGCCTTTGCCCTGCTCTTTCTTATTCCGGGAATTGTGATAGTTACCATTTTTGTTTTTATGGACAAGATACTGATTGACATCATGGGCGCAAGCGAAGCGGTGTTCCCCTACGCAAAAACATATCTGCGGATAATTTTATATGGCGGAATTTTCAGCGCCATGGGGCCGGGGATCAATCACTTTATCAGGTCCGACGGGCACCCCCGGACATCCATGCTGACCCAGCTTCTCGGTGCGGTGATCAACATCATTCTGGACCCCATTTTTATTTTCGGCTTTGGCTTGGGTATCGCGGGGGCTGCGTGGGCAACGATCCTTTCACAGTTTATTTCCTTTGTGTGGGTTATCTGTTATTTCAATTCCAGGTATACCAAACTCCGCTTCCGCTTCCGGGACATGAGGCTTGAACTAAAGCTTACCTTAAAAATTATGGCCATCGGGTTTGCGCCCTTCGCCATGCAGCTGGCCATTGGGCTGGTGAATATCATTTTGAACCGGTCGCTGTTCACATACGGCGGGGATGTGGCGGTTGCCGCCATGGGGATTGTGTACAGCATTTTGGTGATGATCTTCATGCCTCTCCAGGGATTGAACCAGGGAGTGCAGCCCATCATCGGTTATAACTACGGGGCGAAAAAATACGACCGGGTGTTACGGGCCTATAAGCTGGCGGTCCTTTCCAGCACCCTCTTTGTCACGGCGGGTTTTCTGCTGTTGCAGCTATTTCCGGGTTTCTTTATTGCGATCTTCCGCAATGAACAGGGACCCCTGATGGATATGGGAACACGGGCGCTGCGGATCTGTACGATCTTTCTGCCCTTCCTTGGTTTCCAGATCATCTCTGCCAACTATTTCCAGGCCATCGGCAAACCGGTGCAGGGAACGGTTTTGAGCCTGTCCCGGCAGATACTTTTTTACATTCCCCTGCTGCTAATCCTTCCCCGCAGATTCGGCATATACGGCGTCTATTCCGCCATGCCCGCTGCGGACAGCCTGGCAATACTGCTTTCGGCTATTGTTATGATCCGGGAAGTAAAAAGGCTTAAATCATTGGGGTCAGCGAATCAGTAATACTACCGATATTTAGTTTCCCCTGATCCGCCGCTGTTCCGCCCTTGATAAGCGCTTGCCCTACAGGCTTACTTCCACTGCCGCGCTTTTATGCCCGGTCAAGGCCTCGGTGCGGGCGTCCGGCTGGCCAAAGCCTGCGTAGAAACGGTAGCGCTTGCCCCCGGACACGCGGCTGCCGTTGTCGTCCACCACCGTAAAGGCCCGGGCAGGTACGGCGAGCTCAAACTCCCGGCTTTCACCGGCGGCGAGGCTTACCCGGCGGAATGCGCAGAGACTGTGGTTTGGCGGGGCAAAGGGGCTGTCAAGGGGCTTGACGTACACCTGCAGCACATCCTGGATCGCAGTTTTACTGTTACTGCGGACTTTAACCCGCAGTGTTACGCCACTTTCCGCAGAGGCGCTTTCTGCGGCGCAGGCCGATTCGGCGCACGCAGATTCTGCGTACACATCCCCATATACCAAGCCATACCCAAAGGGGTACAGGGGTTCCCCCTGGTAGTAACGGTAAGTGCGGCCCCGCATGGTATAATCCTCGAAGGGGGGAAGGTCATCGGTGCTGCGGTAGAAGGTTACCGGCAGTTTGCCCGAAGGGGATACTTCCCCAAAGAGGATACGCGCTGCAGCGAGTCCCCCCTGGGCGCCGGGATACCAGAGGTTGAGGATACCCCTGCAGTGAGCGTCCGCATACCGGAGGTCCATGGAACTCCCCGCCATAAGGCAGAGTACCACGGGCTTCCCGGTTCCGCATACCGCTTCCAGCAATTTACGCTGGGGAGCGGGCAGCAGGAGGTCCTTTTTGTCCCCGGAGGCGGAGGCGTTGCCGGCGTCCCCCTCCTCCCCTTCCAGGGTTTCGTCCAGGCCCAGGCAGAGGATCACCACGTCGCTGTTTTCCGCAGCGCTAAGGGCTTCCGCAAGACGATCATCCGGCCGGGCAAGGTTTTCTACCTTGTCCTTCTGAATATGGCAGCCTTCGGAATAATTTATCCGCACGGTATTTCCCGCCAACTCGCGGATACCCTCAAGGACGGTGATGTACCGGGAGGGGGTTCCGTAGTAGTTACCCTTTAGGGCAATGCGGCTGTCGGCGTTGGGGCCAATCACAGCAATACTGCGCAGGGTTTCCTTTTTCAAGGGGAGGACGCCGTCATTCTTCAGTAATACTATTCCCTGTTCCGCCGCCTTAACCGCCAGTGCGTTATGGGCGGGGCTGTCATTTTCTTCGTAGGGAATTTTGTCGAATTCACTTCCCTCAAACAGGCCCAGTTTGTACCGGGTGGTAAAGAGCCGGACCGCCGATTCGGCGATCTTCTCCGCCGTCACCAGTTTGTGTTTGTAGGAATCCATGAGCTGGGCGTATACGCAGCCGCAGTTTACATCGCAGCCGGCATTGAGGGCCAGGGCGGCGGATTCTTTGGCGGAATTGGTTACATGGTGGTGCTCGTGGAAGTCCCGGATCGCCCAACAGTCGGAAACGACGTGGCCTTTAAAACCCCATTTTTCCCGGAGAATTTTCCGCAGCAGTAAATCTGATCCGCAGCAGGGTTCCCCCTGGGTCCGGTTATAGGCCCCCATCACCGCTTCCACATCCGCCTCGGTTACGCAGGCTTCAAAGGCGGGGATGTAGGTTTCCCAAAGGTCCTTCTCGCTTACCCGGGCGTCAAACTTGTGGCGCAGCGCTTCCGGGCCTGAGTGAACCGCAAAGTGTTTGGCGCAGGCCGCAGCCTTGAGCACATCCCCGTCCCCCTGGAGGCCCCGGATAAAGGCCACCCCCAGGCGGCTCGTCAAACAGGGGTCCTCCCCGTAGGTTTCATGTCCCCGGCCCCAGCGGGGGTCCCGAAAAATATTCACATTGGGAGACCAAAAGGTAAGGCCCTTGTAAATACCCCGGTCCCCGTGCCTGCTATTGGCGTTGTACTTCGCCCGGCCTTCGGTGGCAACAACATCGGCTATTTTCTGGAGCAGTTCCGGATCGAAGGCCGCCGCCAGGGCAATCGCCTGGGGAAAGCTCGTAGCAACCCCCGCACGGGCAACCCCGTGGAGGGCCTCGTTCCACCAGTTGTATTCAGGCACCTCAAGGCGCGGAATCGCCGGGGCGTCAAAAAGGAGCTGCCCCGCCTGTTCCTCCACCGTCATTTTGGATACCAGGGCTTTAGCCTTCTCCGTGTAGTTTTGCTGTTTTTCCTTCGTCATGTTTGGGGCTCCTTAATTTGTTTCGTAACAGAGGGATGCGCTGCTTTCCATTGCTTCTTTTATATATGTTGATACTTCAACATGAACAGGATGGGCCAGATAAACATCCTTGTCTTTCAGGGTATTAAATTGGGTAATCAGCATAAGATCATAGGATGATTTCCCGGCTTTAACGTCGATTTCAACCTGTATGTTTAATAAAACAGAAATTTTTCCCTTCATGCTCAACAGGATGTTTTTTGCCTTTTCGATGCTTTCAGCATCCCGTTTTTTAAGTTTGATAAATAAATTATTTGTGATCATTTTTCCCCCTGATTCACTGTTTTTCTGCCGGCGGCGCGATCCCCGCCCATATCGCGTACAGGAACACTAATCTGCCACTGTCCCGCCGTCCACCGGGAAGGCAACGCCGTTGATAAAGGCGGCCTCGTCGGAAGCAAGAAACAGCGCCGCATTGGCAACGTCCGCTGCGGTGGCAAGCCGGCCCAGGGGGACTTCTCCCAGGCGCTCGGAACGGAACTGGGGGGCCTTGAGCCGTTCCGCCACCAGATCGGTTTCCACCGTGCTGGGGTGAAGGCTGTTGCAGCGGATGTTATCCTTTGCGTAACGGACCGCGATGGTTTTGGTGAGCAGTGTTACTGCACCCTTGGTGACCGTGTAGGCTTCGGTGGTGTAGCGGTGGCCGACCAGGCCGCAGACCGATGACATATTCAGGATGGAGCCGCCCCCGCTTTTGCGGAGCAGGGGGATGGCATGTTTGGTTCCCAGGAAGGGCCCCTTTACGTTGACCCCAAGCATGGCGTCGAAATTTTCAACCTTCATTTCCTCAATGGGTTCCCGGATATTGATCCCAGCGTTGTTTACCAGGATGTCGAGCCGTCCCGTTTCTTTTTCAATCGCGGCGAATGCGTCGATCCAGCTCTGTTCACCGGTAACATTCAGGGTAAGGAAAAAAGCTTTGCCGCCCTTGGACTTAATAGCCTCCACAGTATTACTACCGGCTTCGGCATTGAGGTCCCCCAGAAACACTATGGCCCCTTCTTCGGCAAATCGGCTTGCGATAGCCGCGCCCAAACCCTGGGCAGCGCCGGTGATAAGTGCAACTTTTTTCTCCAAACGGTATACCGTACACATATCTCACTCCCTTCCAATATTTAACCACAGAGAGCACAGAGAATTTACACGGAGGACACAGAGAAGACAAAAGAAAAATAATATATCCCTCTGTGTGAACTCTGTGTCCTCTGTGGTTCCTCTTACTTTCTAACTTCTACCTTGGCAAGCTTCTCATAGTGCCGGACAATGGCGCTGTGATCGTTTGCCGCAAAACCGTCGGTCTTGAGGCCCTGGAGGGTTTCCATCACTTCGGCAGTAAGGGGGATGGGGACGCCAAGGTTGTGTGCGGTGTCCAGGGCGTTCTGCAGATCCTTGATGTGGAGTTCGATGCGGAAGCCCGGTTTGAAGTTGCCGTCCAGGATCATGGGGACCTTGGCGTTCATCACCGTGGAACCTGCGAGGCCGCCCTTGATGGCGTCAAATACCGCCTGGGGCTTCACCCCGGCCTTGGTGGCCAGGACAAAGGCTTCGGAAACCGCAGCGATGTTGAGGGCCACCACAATCTGGTTGGCAAGCTTGGTTACGTTGCCCGCGCCGATGTCACCCACCAGCACCACCGAGGAGCCCAGCTTTTCCAGAATAGGTTTTACGGTGTCAAAGGTTTTCTGGTCCCCGCCGACCATGATCGCCAGGGTGGCGTCGATGGCCTTGGGCTCACCGCCGGAAACCGGGGCGTCAAGAAAGTTCACCCCCTTGGCTTTAAGGGCGGCCCCTACTTCCTGCGAAGCGGCGGGAGCGATGGAACTCATGTCCACCACGGCGGCCCCGGACTTGATCCCTTCGATTACGCCCCCTGATCCAAGGATGGCTTCTTTTACATGGGGGGAATTGGGCAGCATGGTAATAACAACATCACTACGGGAAGCCACATCTTTGTTGGAGGCTCCCCCTTCCGCTCCCAGGGCAACCAGGTCATCAAATTTCGCAAACTTGTCATACACCACCAGCTTGTATCCGGCGTTGATCAAATTCTTCGCCATGGGGCGGCCCATAATTCCCAATCCGATAAATCCTACAATCATAATAATCCCCTTAATAAGTGCGGCAGATGCCGCACGATTTAATCGAAGCGCAACGAAGTTGCGCATAACTCCTTTATTTATTTCTTCAAGGCCCTTTTCACGGCCTTATATACATCACCTGCGCTAAGTCCGTATTTCTCCAGGAGCTCATCATAGTCGCGGGCGGATGT
>BNVE01000097.1 GCA_025997875.1 Spirochaetia bacterium | reverse complement strand
GGCTGATTAAACGACACCCCGACTGGAAGACGATCGGTTCCCTAGGGATGGTAGAATCCAGCCGGGAGATCAATGGACAGATGACTATTGAGCGCCGTTTTTTCGTATCAAGTCTGCCGGCGGACGCAGAACAATTTGCCAAAGCAGTTCGCAGCCATTGGAGCATTGAAAACTCGCTCCACTACGTGCTTGATGTCGCTTTTGGTGAGGACGGTTCCCGATTACGCAAGGACAATGGACCTGAGAACATGGCTATCCTGAGAAAGCTGGCCTTAACGGTGGCCCATACCGACACCGAAACAAAACGCAGTATCATAGGACGGAGAAAACAATTCGCATGGTCGGATGAGTATCTTGAACAGATCCTCTTTCAAACAGATCTGGCCTCAGATTCCTCTGATTCGGGATGATTTATATGCGCTCGCCCTGGTCAATGTTCAGAGCCTCCTACGCTGTTTCATCCTCCTCCTCGTCTTCATCCAGATAACCAAGTTCGATCATGTCCTCGCGGGTCATATCCCAGCTATCATCTTGGAGGACTTCACCGTTTTGGCTTTCAAAGATGCCCCTGTACCCTACGCCGCCTTCGCTGTATTCCAGCGTGAAAGACAAGCCGGTATACTTTTTGGTCAGGGCCTCCATTATTGGGATCGGGGGAGACCAGGCGGTTTCATACCAGACGGTAATAGAACTATCATTGTCCTCAATATCGCAATCAGAGACATTCCATTTTGTGCCCCAATTATTGAGGTTCTTTTCGTACCAGTCATCGCCCGTATCCCCTAAAGGAACAATCTTTTCAAAGTCAAGAAATAACCGTCCGTATTCATCCTTTGAAAAACATTCGGCCAGAAAAACATCAAGGTCTTTTCTGTCACCTACTATTTTCAAATCGTTTTCGCACCAGTTCGGCATAGTAACCTCCTCTTAATTACCGGTTACTTAGTAACCGGATTGTAGCTTTGTTGGGCTTTCTCCATTATCTCTGCAAATTGGCAGATATGAAAAACATCATTGCCGACCCACAGATGATACTCGTCAATATACCGGCATACCCTTCTCACAACTGAGCCATCGTATAAAGCGATCTCAATTTCTTCCCCATCGTTTATACTGAATAAGTCGTGATAGGACGTGTCGATAAACCTTATTTTTTTTGTTTCCATTCAAGTCCTCCCTGTAATGCCTTTTTGCTTTGAGGCTCACAGGCTATGATCCTCGATGCTGATTCTTATATCATCCATTCGATGATCATTTTGGCATCATTACCATACTCCTGTGATGGTTTATAGCATTGTTACTACATAGAGATAATATATAAGCGAAAATTAGGGTTGGTTCGGGAAGAGGGACTTACTTAGCGTTTGCCATAAAATAGATATGAGTTATCCCTAACATTATCTAATGGGAATGCACCGACTTTCATATTTAATATTTTTATCAAATCTGATGGGTCTGCATAATAAACTTCTTCCGAAGATTCCTTAAATTTTGACAATCCATCAGGATTCTTGTAGTTTATTACATCATACTCCATTCCCGCACCACTACTTGAATTTACACTTTTATCTAGATGAACGAGCCGTACATAATTAAATCCAAAAACCTTAGCAAACCTTCTGTTCAGTATATGGTCAATTACCATTTTATCTATATTTACATTTGGGAAACAACTTTTATAGCGATTTCTATAACCCGTATAATCAATTCTGACCCAGCATTGAAGTCTCTGATTAATTAAATATGATCTTGCATGATTCCAGACTTCCAAATTATTAGGAGGTGATAATGGCGTGAAATCAACATAACACCATTTGTCATCCTTAGATTTTCGAATAATATTTCCCACAAACTGCTCTATAGATTTTATCGATTTTGCAGCTACAGGAGTAATCAAACAATCATCCAATCCATAGGTATCATAATTTTCTATTATCATAAGCTTCAACCTTGTTTAGAGAAATATTCCCCTAAGATAGTTTGCCCTGTTAATTGCATCACTCCCTTTCTATACCGCAAATAATATCTTGATTGTTTTACATTTACAAATATTGTAATGATGTCGCATCGATTTTTTTTGATAATATTTTTCTTATTTTAGTATTGGAATGAGCACTATATTTTCGCTGCATAGTAGGATCTTTTGTAAGTATTAGTTTGTTTTTGCTAAGATCCCATTCAAAACCAACATCCCTAGGATTAATCAACGCTTTTTTTCTTTTTGGGTCATTACCTAATTGCCTTCCATAAGTTTGTAATTCATCAATTATAATTAAGTATGCAGAAAGAAAATCAGTACTGATTGATAACAAATGACTAATTAGTAATTTCATATCATCAAAATCATGAAGAAATATTGATTTAACAATTTTTCTCAAGAGTTCTTCTTTGTTTTTATTTTTTCTTATCTGTTTTTCAAAAAGTCCTTCGTCTTTATCTTCGATCAAAATAGAATAATAGTAATTTCCTATTATATTCTTAGTCTGTAGGGCTTTAGCAAACAACAGCGCACTGTAGTAAGAATGATGCTTTTTTACATCAATAGGAAAAGTATCAATATCAGCAATTGAACATAAGTAATTATTGCTTTCATTAGAAATTGAAGACCATAACTCCTGAATATCAATACTACTTTTAATTTTTTCCACTAAACGTTCGAGACCATTGCTATAATTTACCTGTGATAAATCATTTTCGATACAGAGGGAGTATAATGCCTTTCCCTTTATGATTACATTTTTACAAGTAAAATACTCTGCAAGTGTGTCATTAATAGTATCGCTAGTAACTATATTATTATAATAAATATAACCAATATCATGATATAAAGTTAACAAATATAATTTTAGGATTATGTCATTTTGTTTAGCTTCAGGTCGTTTCAAAGTATTAAGAAGTGCTATTGATAATAAAAAACATTGAATACTATGATAATAATGATCCCTTGATGGAATTTGCTTATCCCGTTGAAATTCATATAATAGCTCATATATTTCTGAAAAATCAATGTAAAGATATTTATGGAAGGCATTTGATATATCTTTCATTTCTTTATGTATATCAGCTCGATTCTTTCTCAAATGTTCATCATAATTGTCTATTATTACTTTATTCAAATATTCGTTTAACTTAATACAATGATATTTTAATTCTGTATCATAAATATCTTTATCATGAAATTTTCGTAATTCTGTATCAATGAATGTATAAATGTCGGGCATCATTTTTCCTCCAACAGGCAGCACACCTGAGGAGGAAAATATTTATTTTCCATTGTTTTTATAAATTCATTCTTGCTTTGTTTGTTTGGCGACCGTGCAAATAACAATCCAGATGGCAATATAGGTTTCACAGATTCGGTTAAAATTGGTTCAATTTTATTATAGATACTAGAAATAACATTTATGATTTCATTGGCAAGGTCCTTATTACAATTTTCAGAACATCGTATGCATAATGCAATTCCTATTGTGAGCAAATTTTCAACAACTATGGATTTATTGTAATCATCAATATCAGTATTTACTATTACTTTATTATAGGTAACAATAAAGTCACTTTTTTGGTTATTAATAGTACTCAGGATTAATCCATTCATTGGCAAATAGTTTACTTGTTTATTGAGTTGTTTTTTTTCAATATCATCAATAAAAATAGTATAAATGCTTACAATTTTTAACGCAAGGCCATGAAAATCATTGGGAACATTTTTTATGCAAACAGGTAAATACCATTTAGTCAGTGAGAGAATTTTAATCTTTCCAGGGTTATTATTTGGAATATCGACTATCGAATATAAAAGAAATAACAAATCGAAATAAAAGAGAGATAATTGCGATGGATACTTGATGTTAAATATAATGTTTTTGTCAATATTTAGTGAATTAGTAATGGCATCAAATTCATCAGTTTTGCATTTATTGATATATTCAGCGAGCACCCCACCAAGATAGGGTAACGCTGGAATATATTTTCGTATATCAGTCTCTGCAAATTCTTTTTCTTCTACTAGATCATCGCCGCTCTGGAATGTTTCATTTAGCAAAGAAATATCTGCTTGAATAATTTTTGCAATCCTTAATTGGAGACTTTGATTGATTCTTAATGAATCTAGCAACAGAAGTTTCTCAAGCACCTCAGCCTCATTGTTTTTATTAATTTCACGTAAATTAAAGCAAAATCGGTATAATTTACCAAAACTGACATCATAGGAATTAATAAATGCGTAATATGCATATATGGATATATTAATTCCGTTACAATTCTGCAATATAAAGTTTTCAATTTTTTCTTTAATATCATTTTGAAAATCAGTCACTCGTTGCTGCAATGATATACGATTAAATGCACTACCCAGTATTATTGCTTTTTCTTTGTCATTAAGATTAATAAGCTGAAACGAATCTATGAGACCAGAAAACGTAAGCTGATTTTTTTCACAATCGAATATTAGTTTATCAATTAATATTAATGCGAAAAAAAACCGTATATAATTATACTGGTTGCATTTACTAATAAATATTTGAGCTTTTTCTGACAAAATACCTTTTGCAGGATACAAATCACATAAAAAGGAACTGATTATATTTTCTGAAACATGATAAACATAGGGTGCTTTATATTTTTTTACTAACAATGCCATAACACAAATCTTTTTTTCTTGCTCTTGAAGTATTTCTATTACTTTTATAGGATAAATTTGAAAGAAAAGTCCCAAAAGTTCAGACATACCGTAATCAAGTGATAGTTGATGCGAACGCTGTCCCCATGAAGGGCCGTTAGCTAAGCGCCTATAACATTTTTGTGGAGTGTCATACCAAGAAAACGATTTGCCATCAATAAATGTAGATTTTTCTTCAAATTGATGCCGTTGATCTTTAAGCATCATTATTATCAAGTTTTCAATTATATAATCTATTTTAGGTTCTTCAAAATAACGAATGCACTGGATTATTTCCGTGCAGATATTTCCTTTATTTATATTCCTGAAATAGTGTACCGTGAAATATTCTACCGCAGTTTTAATAAAAATATTAACATCAACTGTAGGTGGCATTGTTAGTATTGTCTCTGAAAGCTCATCAGCATATTTCAAGGTGTATTTTCTTTGGTTTTTTACAGCTCTTCGCCGTTTTTTCTCAGTTTTCAGCTTACCTTGTTGAATATTTTCTTCTGATGTATGGCAACTGATTTCTTCATATATTTGTAATGATATTTCCAATGGAACTTCTTGAATATATAAACTATAATGATTTACTAAACCATTCCATGAATTTGACAGTGAGTACAATTTCTCTCCATCTTGATTTTTGATATATAAATATCGGTCATGAATTTTATCTGTAAAATATACTTTACATTCAGGGAAAATATTGTGGATGTTTGCTACAAGATTTTTAGCATTTTTTCGCTTATTTTTTTTAGGATCTGTTGTAATGATAATCAAATTGAATCTTGTATTGGAACATGCAAGAATATCATCCAATGCGAAATTATCAAAATAGGCATCTATTACTGTAACGTCCTTTGCTGTAGCTAAGACGCTTCGAATAAAAGAAAGAAAAAGCCCCTTTCCCTTATCATCATTGCGAAAATATTTTGAATCAAGAAACTCTTTTTTTGTACCGAGCAGTTGCATTTTGTAATCATATTCTAAATCGAAAAAATCTTTATTACTCTTATTTGATATATTACTGATATGATCACTAACACCAATTTTATCTGTCAATTTATGCACAAATCTATTGCGTACAATTTTAGAATGCCCTCCTCCTACAGACATCCCGATGTTAAATGACCTTATCAGATGAAATGTTTCTTCGTATATTTTATGGTAGATCGCATCATTTTCGCTTTGTACGTCTGTTTCACCTTTTTTAATATCAAATATTGATATGCGAATTTGAGAAAACTGCTCTAGGTTATCTAGAGATGGTAATTTGTATTTTTGATTATTAAAAAATTTACAATGCACATTGTAAAGGACTTTATTATCATCAATTATATCAATATTGATAAAAGCATCAGAAATGTTTTTATCACTGTCAAGCAAATAAGTAGTTATATATCTTTCTCCACGATCTATATTAAAATTTCCACCAACATGAAAAGCCGCTAAACGTGTATAAATTGACAAAGCACCGATGATTGATTCATTTTTTAATATATCTATACCTATATATTTTTTTATCGTTTCAATTATTCGTAGTTGTAATTGATTGGTTTTATAATCAGAATCAATTTCCAACTTATTTTTTAGTTTTGCAATGAATTCTATAGCGTCTTGATAATAAGTTTCAATATATGAAGATGAATGGCTGTATGGAGAACCAGTAAGCCATGTTTTGTCAGATGCGATAAAATATCTAGGACGTTTTATATAGTCCTTGTAATCCTGGCTTATAATTTGAGGCGTGAACTCTTTATATGTGATATGCAATTTGAATTCTGCATCGCCCTCAATATCATAATTATTGCGATTTAGATAATCAAAATCGACATCGGCTTTAGTAATGTCAGCTTCCAGAGCGCATGACCAAAACAAGGAACTGGGTGCATCAGGTTGAGATTTTTTGAAAATATTAAATTCGAGCAATATCATCATTTCACTACCCTACAACATCGCAATCTTTAACGGCTTAATCTGTTTTAAAATATGTTCTATTTTGCGCTTTGTCAAGGTTGTCTCAATATGCTCCTGAAAGCGGAGAAAATAACCTTCCGAAAGACCAAAAAGGGTGGTAAGGCGTAAATCCGTATCGGCGCTGATACTACGTTTGCCGTTTACAATATCGGTTATGCGGTTAGGAGGAACATCTATAGCCCGCGCCAATGCGTTCTGAGACAGGTGATAGGGCTCTAAAAACTCCTCTTGCAGATACTTACCAACATGGGCAACCTGAATATACTCATCCATAAAAACTCCTTATCTATTCCGCATTACATACTACATAATATACTTTATTTTGTCAAGAGATAATCCCCCTAATGATAATCCACAATCTCGACATTTTCGGCACTATTGTCATTCCAGTAGAAACAGACCCGAAACTGGTCGTTAATCCGTATGGAATGCTGCCCTTTTCTGCCGCCCTTGAGCGCTTCCAGATGGTTCGATGGTGGTATCCTCAAATCCTCAATAACACTTGCGGCATGAATAGCGGTCAGTTTGTTGAATGCCCGCACTTGAATGTCCAGCGGCAGTTTCTTTGACACCATGCCGTTAAAGATTTTTTCGGTTTCCTTATCATTGAATGATTTAATCATCGCCTACCTTCCCATCCTCTATACAGTGTTAAATTTGACTATCCCTTTCTTTAGGCATTATATCATACATACTAGAAAAAAGAAGCTCCTGTCGAAGAATATTTGTAATTTCTCCAAAAAAAGGGCGGGGAAATCCCGCCCTCATGCTCTACTCCCGGATAGGACATTTAATAGATTAAGCAGACTTTTTTTCGTCAAATCCCAATAACTTTATATCACCGGTTTCAAGCAGCCTTAAATTAGGCGTATTCCACAATTTGAACGCTTCCACCACCGAGACATCAAACTCGCTCTGAATATCCTTATAGCTGTTTATCCAGTGCCGGAGCCGGGCAACCTCGATGTTAAACTTCATCATAAGCTGCTGGTTGATCTTCATGTGAGCGTTGTGGTTCTTGTAAATCCGTACCGTAAAAGCAAGCTCCCCATTGGTAGCGAAAAATTGCTGTTCATCACCAATTGCCTCAAAATCAAGGGTACGGTAGTCCGGGATATTAAAGCCCAGACTACGGCAGATGACAATAAAATCATCAACCGTAAAATCATCAACCGTATTTTGATCATACCGGTAGCTCTTGTAACAATGCGTGACCAGCCGGTAATCCAGTTGATACTTTTCCGGTTTCCCTTTCTCCTTCGCATAACGCCAATTATCCTGTGTCCAATGGACATTCGATTTATACGCCTTAACGTAATCTTGGCTGGTAAGCGCGTCAAACACCGATAAAATCTGTTCGTTGGTGTACTCATTGAAATGCTTGATCACCCAAATGACAATGGAGTAGATATTGTCCTCATTGAAGTCGAGGGTGTTAAACTCCTCCATCTCTGAAAGCAATTTGTGCCGGGTGTTATGGGTAAGGCGGGTTGTGATAGCGGATAGTTTGTTGAAGGTGATTTTCCAGTACCGATTTTTAAGCCCCCTGATATTTTCCCGTATGATTTCCAGAATGGATTTACGGTCAATGTTAAAGGCTTTGATAACCTGGCCTGGTGTCTTCCCGATAGACTTAAACAGGTCCAATAAAGCTTTGGCTTCTGCTTCAAAACTTTCCACCAGTTCCGGTATTTCCTGCTGTTTCAGTTTCAAAGACTTTTCATCTTCACTTTCCTCTGTTTCCGCGTCAAAGGTCCCGATGGTCTCGTTAATCCACCGTTCAAAGGAATCCGGTTCATCTTCTTTCCCGTACTCAATATGGGAGCCATACACTTGGCTGCCCTGCCGATCTTCTACTTTGACCTTTTTATGGGTAATGCGGATAAGATTCACCCGTGCCCGTGCCGTCCGGTCGGCATGAAGGAAGTCAAACTCCCCGATGTTCTTTACGTCATACAGTTCAATGCCGCACCGCTTATCAATGCTCTGTTTCCATCTGACCGGCAAGACCAAATACATAACCCCGAAATTAGCCTCCTGAAAGAGTTTTTCCACCCAGGGTACAAAATGGGAATACGGGGGATTGCTGAAAATAACGGAGTACTGCTTATCAAAGAGGGATGTTTTGAAAAAGTCCCGCCCGATGATGAAAATATCCCGGTTGATAAGGTCATCCGCTTGCGCCTTGGCGATCTCTATTCCGTAACGTCTGTGGATTTCAATATCGTTATTAACGCCGTGAAGTGCTTCAAACACCCGCCCGTCTCCTGCGCCTACATCGAGGAAGCTTTTAACCGTATAGGAATACATATCCTTTTTGGTTTCCCTGTCGTAATTGCTTTGTGAGTAAAACAGTTCTTCGCGTCTTCTCCGGTAACTATTGCCGAGGTTGCCTTTGTCAAACAGATAATGCAAATCCTTGTTCATAGCGGAAAGGATTTTTTCTGTGGTGGGATACCATTCATAATCCTCATCGTTTTGGGTTAATACCCTGATTTTTTGTTTTGTAGTCATAGTTGCCTCCTTATAGTGGATAGATTAAGCTCATTGAGATGCTCGTTAAAATCCACCGCTGTCATTCAATCACCCTTTTGATTATCCCCTGCGTAATCAAGCCGCGCACCCATACCAGACAGGAAACACGCTTCCTCGGTTCATCCATGGCGGTTACGGCGCACCACTCTTCAAAACCTTCTACCTGAATTACCTCGTTTGTCAGCTTCACCTTCACGAAACCTTTTATTAAAGGCGCATCCACTTCGATATAGCAGGAAAAAAGCCTTCCCTTTTTATCATACCTGGGCCTCCGCACGTCTATCTCACAGGGAACCTTCTTTCCCCGGTTATCGTAGCTGTAGGAAGTAATAATCATCCCAATGCCTCCTTCCGGCGTTTCAGAATGGCAATATTGGCGATTTCCATAGCCTGCGCAAAGGCGGCAAGCAAAGTTTCCACTTCCGGGTATTCATCCGGTCCGGTTTCGATTTTTGCACCTGTTTTTTCCACCGCCTCACGCAAACCATAAGCCTGTTTTTCTAAGGTATTAGCTGTGGGACCGGCAAATTCGCCGTAGACATTTATTCCGCTTGCAAGCCATTTCCCCCCTACGTCTCTGCATACGACAAAACGGCAAGTATCAGCAGTGAACAACGCCGCGAGAATAGTGGCGTTTTCGATCCGACATGAGGGTTCGGTCATGTTGTCCTTGTAAAGATAGTCAACGTCAACAAGCCGGTAGTCGTGGGTAATATCGGGAGCCCAAATTGAATCCCGGTTATCAAGCGGAATATTTTTTACATCAATGGTGATTTTCATAGCCCCTCCCTGATTTTTTGCATTGCCTGTTCATAGCCAAAGCAACAGGCGATAAATGATATAGCATCAAACGGCCCCAACGCATTATCTTCAATGATTTTGTTTACCTCATCGGCTGCCTCTGAATCATCGAAGTCACCCCATAGCTCAAACAGTGTGCTGTAGTTGATAGTCCGGGCTTTTTCTAACTGTGTTTCATATTCTTGAACAACTTTACGAAGCCGCCGTATTTCAGCCTGACACGCCTTTATCCTTTCTTCATCGTCCATTATTCCCTCCTATGATAGAAATATGCCGCCCTTATTGAACCGTAAGTTCACGGATGGCTTTTATTGCATACTTTCGTATACAGGAGATAATATCTGGGCAAAAAAAGGATTTGTTGCATGATAAGAAAAAGCGGGATATATCCATACAGGATTATCCGTCAAGGCGCTCTCACTACAAGGGCTTATTCCTCAAATAAAGTCCCGGTGGCCTACCTTCACGCTGGCAGGTCTTTAGGGTATCGTGTTACCCATCACTTCCGGGCAAATGATTTTGCCGCTTGGTACTAATCAGGAATGGCAAAACGTCTTTTGCGGTCATGCCGGAATTTAGGCATATCCCTTTTCGCGTCCGTGTGGTGGCCCTGGACTAACGCCGGGCGGGAATTGAACCCGCACCCGTGAACCACCTTTCGATAGGTTCCTCTACCGTTGAGGGACCGGCGCTGAAAGGAATGTTATTAGTCATCTTCCTTCTCGTTTTCAAGTTCCTCGGCAAAAGTAACGGCGTCATCGTAGATTCCACATGATCCCCGGATTACATCGTTCTTAATGTCGATAACCAAAAAGCTGTTATCCTGCACCACGACATGAAACCGTTTAGGCTGGTCATGCCCCAGGTACTTATGAATGGCCGCTTCCCAATAACCGATATAAGAACCGCACCGTATCATTCTGTTTTGAGAATCCGGGCAATCCTTTTTCTGACAAGCGGCACAGATGCCGCTAATAACATCAGCTTTTTGTATCTTATGAGAACCTGTCAATACAATAACACTATCCGGGTTATTAGAACTATCCATCACTAGAGCCTCCTTGGGGTATAGCCGCCATGATCGTCTTTTGTCCAGACATTTGGATAGAAATGCTCGGCTTTCATGGTGAGGCGGATATATTCATCTGCCTTTTTTTCCTGGTCCGGGCCGCTAAACTCTTGACAGTATCTTGGCTGATAAAGGACTGATACATTAGACTTACAACCAAGAGGGCCGCATGAGCTAACAATAAAATCACCTTCAACCGGAACATCCGGGAAAGGACATGGCTTTGTGTTCCCCTCACACACGGTATGATCATCACAATGATCGCATTTAATGAACTCTTGCATCTCCAAGCCATCCTTTTGTTTACAATAGTCCCTTTGTGATAAGGTCCAATAATTCCTGGCTAATTGCCTGTATGCGGGTAGCTGCTTCCCGGTAGCCTTCATCTTCCGGGCTGACGGTTGACCAGCGTTCATTAAACAGTTGCATTAAGGGACTGCCGACCCACGCATGGCGCTCAATCAGTTTTATTTTTTCAGGACTAATACCGCTCATTCTTTTCTCCTTTGGTTATGCTGATTCTGCCAATCTCGGTATCAGGGTGAACCGGGAAATCCCAATCAACTTCATTAGCAGGGAGTGTTGAATGAATATTCCCGCCAATAACCAAGCCGCAATGCTTGTTTACATATTCAGCGGCTTGATCCTTACTTTCCGCTGCCACAAAGAATTTTCCGGTGAATATGAACCGGGTTTTAACCGTGAATGTTTTCATCGAAACCCCCTACACCCGGAAAGCCTCTAACGCCCCATCGCAATCCATATCCTCAAGTTCGCTGACAAGGCCGTCAAAGTCTTCTGATGAGCCAAGCATATCCGCAACCATTTTGACCACGAATAATTCCAGCCCCCAATCATTGGCAAGGTTTTTAAGATAATCCTCCCGATCTTTATAACCGTTTCGGGTATAGACATCCTCACGTTCTTTTAATCCACTCATGTTTTCGGTTCCTCCTTATTCCCGGAATTATCCGCTTCACAGCTTTTGATTTTTTCATCCAGCGAATCTACCCACCTGTTCCACGGTAGTTTTTGCGGATTAGCGTAATAATCACCCAGCATGGATAGCATCTGATTGTCATTCGCTACAATTTCAAGCAAACAGGCGGCATCGTAAAGCCAGGATTGGGTATCGTTGTCAATAGCAGATTTTTCTTTAAAGTCAGTGTATTTAGTAAACGCCTGCCAAATTGCGGTAATGGCTTTCCGCACTAAATTATAGGTCATGTTACTCTCCTTTGCGGTTTTGCCGCTATAAGATTGATTCGAAGCATAGCGTATGATCCTCCGATTAAAATTAAGGCCGTCCAAATAGACGGCCTTTACACGGGTTCAGCTAACAGATTCGTACCCCGCCTATCACCATATACCCGTAATCGTGCCAACCGTTGCCCGGATAGTTTTTCCAGATACGCCGTAATCCCCGCATAGGAACATCCCCTGAAGCAACAATTTCTCCGCTCAAAGACACCATATAATAGGCGCTTATATACTCGTCACAACTATTACGGACCAGTTCCTTTGCTTTACGGCGTACTTCCTTTTCGGCCTTCCGTTTATCGTTATACCAGTTTTCATACACGATACCCATGCATCCACCGGAAACGATACCGTGATATTTTTCCTTCATCGCTTGCTCCTTGTGTTAAAAATAAAGCCGCCTTATCAAGACGGCTTAATAATGAAAATCGACCGGGATATAAAACCAGCCTTTGGTGTCATGGGGAATCTCGTAACTGCAATCGGTAATATTGAAATACGGCATATCATCTGAAAGCCCCTGGTCATACAACAACCCGGCTCTGCGGTAGTAATCCCCTGCCGTGCCGTACCATTTCTTTTCTACCTGTTCTTTTGCTGCGGTTACAAACTTTTCTGCCTTTGCCAGATAATCGTGTTCAGCAATAGTGGAATCAAAAATAAGACGCTTATCCGCTAAGGTGCCGCATTCATTGTCTATTACCTCATATCCGTCATAAAACGAATTTTCATTTTCAAGGTAATTGTTGACATGCCGTTTTGCCATTTCAAGATTTTCCGCACTTGCCAGAAAATACATCGTCAAATGTGACATACATCCTCCAAATAAAAGCCCCCACCCCGAAAGGTGAGGGCTCGGTTGTAAACGGCATTAAGCCGCCAATTCCAGGATGATTTCTTGCGCCTGGTTCATCACCTCATCGCCGTCAAGAAACCGGGCCATCTTCGTGTCGGCATAGGTAGCCGTTTTGCGCCTCGGTTCGGCGTTGCTGCGGTAATCCGCAAGCGCCTGATACGCTCCCCATGCTGACCCCCGGAAGTTTTGGAGATCATCTTTCTGCTTGAAAATCGTCTTGATGAGTGCCTTGACTTCCTTATTGGCATTGGCCTGCCGCTTGGTCATATCCCTTGAATCCGGGTACAGCTTGTCCAGTACCTTCCCGATGTTGACCTTCTTCCCGGCCAGGTTTGACGCAAAGGCTTCAAGATCATGGAAATACTTTGAGGCTGCTCCCATGGTCCGCAACGCTTCATCTTGACGTTGCGCCATCATGGATAGATGCCGGATTGAGATTTTCCGGGTGGCGGAATTGAGGGCCGCTTGTAAGGTGTTGTTGCAAACTACCCGGATACTCGTCAAAAAGACCTGCAAACAGGCGGACCCGTCATGGGCATTGGACAGGCAAAGATAGGGCTGGTATTCATCGCCCATGATCCGGCCTTTGGGCATATTGACCAGCATAAACACCCGCCGCCCATTCCAGAGCGATCCTGCTGTTTCGTAAGTACATTTGACCTTGCCATTCCCGATTAATTCATCGGCAAAGGCGAATACGTCTTTGTTCTGGGCCACACAATACCGGTCAGATACAATGCCGAGGACCTCCTTCGTATCGCTCCGTACATTCGCCTTAAAACCGGGAATCTCTTGTGCGAAGTTGCTGGAAGAAAAGACCGGCATTTGGTTTACCGTCCATTCCAGCTTCGCCGCTTTGATAGCGTCCTTGGATGTAAGTACCCCATCCAATACCGCCCCTAAGCCGTGCCAGGGAACAACACCACGGCCAGAGAACATGAAATCGTTCTCCATAATTTTGTGTGCCATAGTAACACCTCCAAAAATGAAATAGGCCGCCCTTAGTCAGGCGGCCTTATGTGATATTTCCAGGCAGCAACGCTGCCGCAATACAGGGGTTAATGATTTGAGGATCATAGGATTAGGTTTCTTCCATAAGCTCCTTCAAAGACATATCCCGGATTTCATCATCTTCCGGGAGAAAGCCGTTTTTCTGGAAACTGAAATAATCAGATTTCCCGATAATAAGGTGATCCAAAACATGGATGCCCAAAACTGCCCCGGCAGAGACAAGCCTTTTGGTTATTTCTCTGTCTTCCCTTGACGGCTCCAAACTACCCGATGGATGATTATGACAAAGGATCACGGCAGCGGCTAAGTCTTGAATAGCCGGATAAAACACTTCTCTTGGATGTACGATTACTCTATTAACATTCCCGGTACTCACAATGCGGACTGATAATGGCTCATGGACTACATTGAGTGTGACCACGATGAATTGTTCCTTTTTTGCCTGAGCATACCTTTTTACAAGGTCATACATATCATCAGGGGTTTTGATCCGGGTGGTGCATCTAACTTTCCGTTCAGATACTATTTCATAGAGCATAATGATACTTCCTCCTCTGAATGAAAAAAGCCGCCCTAATTGGCGGCTTTTTGAATCACCTTGTGCAACATCTCCATTAACTTCTTTCACTCCACCGGGGCGTCCAAATCACGATCATG
This sequence comes from Spirochaetia bacterium, assembly GCA_025997875.1. GTDB lineage: Bacteria > Spirochaetota > Spirochaetia > Treponematales > Breznakiellaceae > BNUT01. The sequence continues at coordinate 1,855 of BNVE01000097.1, read as the reverse complement.
GAAGGGAATGTAGCGGGACCGCTTTTATCCCCTAAGATAAACCGCACCCTTCCCCGGAGAAACTCAACCATGGCTTTGTTATACACATACTCGTGAAACCAGGCAGTATCAGTCCGGGCAGGTAATAACGCAACCACCGTTGCCCCAGCCTTGGCGGATTCATAGGCTTTCTTGATCCATGCTTCAACATCCCGGCCATACGGGGGATTCATCCAGCAAGCCCCCGACCAGGGCTGGGTTAATCCGTCCTGTTTAGGGGAGTAAAACCTGCGGCATTTCTTATTTGCCCTGTTAGCACAAACATCAAGGTTAAAGTGGTAGATAGCATTGTACTTCTGGAACAATTCCGGGGGAGTTTCGTAATCGGTACTCCCGGATGACGCAAACAAAACATCGTTCATTTTCTTGTCTCCTTTTCTTTGGTTAAAATAGATACCCATACAGATACCCTTAAATTACCGTTTCAAAATAGCGCCTACTTAATTTCCTATTCTGGTAAAATGAGAGAGATACCAGACACACCCCCGAAAGCGGAAAGAATAATCATCCCTCTTTTCTAGGTATCGCATTTTGACTTTTCGGGATCGGTTGGAAACGATCTGATTATCCCCATTTTGATATTCATAGTGGACTTTTACCCATTCACCATTTACATCAATGCCGTCAATAATACAGGCGCTCCAAATGGTATCATTATAGGCAAACTTTGGGTCTAACATGGTAGCCGGTTTTTCCATGGAGCTCCTCCTGGGTAAAAAGATAAAGGCTTCCCGATTGGGAAGCCCTTTGTTTGATACATTGCTGTACGAAAAGATAATATATAAAGATTAGGTGATATTATTACAAAGCCTTCGGACAATTCCGTTCTTCGAGAAACTTATCCTTTTCCTTGCCGTTTAATGTAACCGTATGCCCCTCTTTGTCGGGCGGTTGGTATTCCGGCCATTCAACGGGTTTATTATAACTCATGGTCACTAATGTAGTTCCTTCCTGTTTTTCCTGGACCAATTTAACCGTAGTTTTAAACCTGTTTGCATAAGCCCTGATATTGCCATCATGCGGATTCCCCATCCTCGTTTTACTATCTGTTGCTAATTGTTTGGCTCCACGCCGCAAATCTGTTGTTCCTGATTTAATAATCAATACTGCATCACCGGTTGGCTGTTTTACTATTATTTCTGGGGTAATCGTTTTAGGTGGTTTTGATGGTATCTCCTGTATTTTTGGAGTATCTGGTTTTATTGCTTTTTCATCTTTCATTATGGCGGGTTTTACTGACCCAGCCCTTGCCGATTCTGCTATCGGTAGTTCAATAGCCTTGTTTTTTGTTTGTTTTGGTTCCTGTATAATTACAGTGTCAATCTTTTTTCCTTTCATTTTTTAGTACCTCCATTGACATTTGGGCATGACAGGAGAAACTTTGCGAGTTCTCCATCCATAATTCTTACAGTGATTTTGTCTATTCCCTCTAGTATTGGCTTCCCATTATATAGAACCATAGCATGACCTCCTCAAATAAAATGAATACAATAAAATGTTATCAAATAAAGTTAAAAATGGTAATAACATATCAATGGGAAGCAGATGTAACTAAAATAAGGTAAAAAACCAAAGGAGTTTTAATGGATACACCTTTAACTGTTGCCGATGTAGCAAAACGTCTACAAATGGCATCTTCGACTATCTATAAGTACACTGAATCCGGGAAGCTGCCGGCAATAAAAGTAGGAAATCGAGTAAGAATTATGGATGGAGAACTCGCAAAGTTTCTCCTGTCATGCCCAAATGTCAATGGAGGTACTAAAAAATGAAAGGAAAAAAGATTGACACTGTAATTATACAGGAACCAAAACAA
>BNVE01000096.1 GCA_025997875.1 Spirochaetia bacterium | reverse complement strand
CGTACCCGTACTCGGGTCCGGAACCAAGATCCGTATCGCGGTAGCCCACCAGATGGGGAACATCGCCGCGGTGCTGGACAGCATCCGGGCGGCCCGTGACGCGGGAAAGGAAACTCCCTACCACTTTGTGGAAGTCATGGCCTGCCGCGGCGGCTGTATCTCCGGGGGCGGCCAGCCCTACGGCGGCACCGACGAAGTCCGCGCCCAGCGCACCAAGGGAATCTACAATGACGACCAGAAATCGCAGTACCGCTGTTCACACCAGAATCCCTTTATCCAGCAGGTGTACAAGGAATTCCTGGGCGAGCCCAACGGCCACAAGGCCCACGAGCTTTTGCACACCACCTATACGCCGCGGGAACTGTACCTAAGATAAGAAGAGGTCCACGAATTACACGGATTATGATGAGAACGAAAAAGAGAAATCTGTGTAATCCGTGGATCAATATTATTTATTCATCATGATATAAGGGGGTTTTGTATGCTTACCGGAATTACTCACCTGGCACTGACCGTAAAAGACATGGATAAGGCGGTGGATTTCTACTGCCGGGTACTGGGCCTAAAGAAGGTTTTTGAACTTCCCGAGCCGAAAACCGGCGCCCCCTGGATTGTGTACCTCCATCTGGACAAGAAGCAATTTGTGGAACTTTTCTACAACGGGACTACCGACAATCCCTGGAATTCATCCCTGCGGGGTTTCAATCACATCTGTTTTGAGGTTGACGATATTAACCGGATCGCCGCACATATTAAAGAATCGGGGTATAAGCTGGACACCGAACCCAAACTAGGGGTCGATAAAAATTGGCAGGCATGGGTTACCGATCCCGATGGGGTGCGCATTGAACTGATGCAGATCAGTCCCGATTCCCCCCACGGAAAAATTGCCGCAGGGCTGCCGTTGTAAAGAACGCAGCTTTGTATATACTTAGTAATAAGAGAGGATCATGAACATGAAAGAAATTTTTCTCACCTTCGCCAAATACAATGAAGCCGCTAACAAGGCCATTGTTTCCATTCTGGACAAGCTGCCCAATGACGACCGGGAAAGATCCCGCAAGAGTTATTACGGGAGCCTTACGGGCCTGGTCAGGCACATCCTGGGGGGACAGGTATATCTCCTGGGATTGCTCAAGGACTCGGTTGCGGGTAATGCCGCCGCGGAAAAGGCCCTTGCCGCACTGGCAAAGATACCGGTAAGCGATTCCAAAGCTAAGCTTACCGAGGATCAGTGGAAAGCTCTTGTCTCCGGCCTTAAGGCCGCCGACAAGGCTTGTATCAATTTTGTTGACGCCCTGGAGGACAAGGATTTTAATGCCCCGGTTGCGGTAGCCTGGTACAAGGGCAAGCCCCCCACGGTGCCCCTCTATTTTATGCTCCAGAGCCTTGTAGCCCACGGGACCCATCACCGGGGACAGGTCTCCCAGATTCTGGACTCCCTTAAGATCGACAATGATTATTCGGGGATCGATGCAAAGTTTCTGTCTTAGTTAACAGGACGCTCCTTGCAGGGCGTCCCGTTTTGTTTTAGTAGGCGCAGCCCGCAACCAGCACAATACTGGGATAGGGAATGAATTCCCCGGTGCGGATAATGCCCCTTGCTTCTGTGGTCATTTTTTTCAATTCAGGATGGGGGACATACTCCACCGGGATGGCGCCTAAGACCGAAAGAATTTCCTTATACAAAGAGGGATCGCATTTCGTTTTAATCTCCTCCGCAAGGTATGCCTTTTCCACTACCAGGTCTTTCAGGACCGTTTTAAGAACCGGCAGCAGACGGGGCTCGTTTTTTTTCCACGCAAGATCAACCCGTTCTACATTCAGAGGCAGGGGCAGCCCTGCATCGGCGATTACCAGGGTATCCAGATGTCCGGTGCTTGCCAGCAGGTGGACCAGTTGGGGATGCAATATTCCGCTTTTTAACATACGCTACTCCTTAATTCTTTGCCGGATTATTATTATACTATGTTTGACCGACGATTTGTCAATGAAAAGATACCGATTAACCGCTTAAAGGAGTGTTTAAATGACTAACCAGGAAATTTTGAGCCACATTGATCATACCCTGCTCAAGGCAGTTGCCGAATGGAAGGGGATCGCCAAACTCTGTGACGAGGCCATACAGTACCAGACCGCTTCGGTCTGTATCCCCCCTTCTTTTGTAAAACCGGTCCACGAGGAATACGGCGCCAAAATCAATATCTGCACCGTCATCGGCTTTCCCCTGGGGTACAGTATTACCGCAGCAAAGGTTTTGGAGGCGGAACGGGCCATCCTGAGCGGCGCCAACGAGATCGACATGGTTATCAATATCGGGGATGTAAAGGGCGGCCATTTTGACTGGGTCCTGGAGGAGATTAAACTTCTGCGCAAGGCAACGGCGGGGAAGATACTCAAGGTGATTATTGAGACCTGCTACCTGGGCGAAGAAGAAAAGATACGGCTCTGTGAAATCGTCACCAAAGCGGAGGCGGACTACATCAAGACCTCCACCGGCTTCGGGACCGCCGGGGCTACCCTGGCGGATGTGCAGCTCTTTAAAAAACACATCGGCCCAAAGGTGAAAATCAAGGCCGCCGGGGGGGTCAAGACCCGGGAAGACCTGGAAACTTTCCTGGGCGCAGGGGCCGACCGGATTGGCACCAGTTCTGCGGTGGCCCTTTTAACCGGGGGCGGGGCGGCGGGCTATTAAAGCCGGCCTGCCGGGCTGGCCCTATAGGGCCTAGTCCATGTAATATCCGCCGTTGATATTAATGGTTTCCCCGTTTATGAATCCCGATTCGTCCGATGCCAGGAACATCATCAGGTGTGACATATCCTCCACGGTTCCCAGCCGGCGGACCGGTATAAGATTGGCGATGGTTTCTTTTTTCTTGTCGTCCCAGTATTCCATCATTTTTGTCATGACCGCGTGGGGCGCTATGGCGTTGCAGGTAACCCCGAAGGGGCCCAGCTGCCGGGCTACGGAACGGGTCAGGCTGATCACCGCGCCCTTGGATGCGCCGTAGGCAAAGGTGGTGGAATTGTCCCCGTTCTTGCCGGCAATGGACGCCACATTGATAATCCTGCCGTATTGCTGCTGTTTCATCAGGGGGGTAACCGCCCGGATGGCGTAAAGCACCCCTTTAATGTTGATGTCCAGGGTTTTATTGATGAGTTCATCGGAGGTATCCTCGATGACTGCCGCCTTGAGCAGCCCCGCATTGTTTACCAGGATATCCAGCCGGCCGAATTCTTTTACCGTCGCATCGATTGCTTCTTCCACCTGCCGGCGGCTTGAGACATCGCAGGGGAGGGCAAGAACGGAGGCCCCCAGCTTTTCGATGCCCGCCTTTGCCTGGACCAGTTGGGCTTGGTCCACATCGGAGATGACCAGTTTGGCGCCCTCCCTGGCCATATCCAGGGCAAGCTGGTATCCCATGCCCTGGGCCGCCCCGGTAATAAAAGCTACCTTTCCGGTAAACCTGTCTTCCCGCATATACGCTCCTTGAAACCGCGTTGGATGTTCCTTACGGACTGCTGATCCTTATTGCACTTCCATTTTTGTCTGTCAATAGGGTCTCATACAAAATCTGAACATAAAAATCAGAATTTTGTTGCCAAAATTTAAGGACCGATTTATACTACTCCTATCGGTTATCTGATATGGTAGTATATGTAGTTATATATTGAGGAGTACTTATGAAGCGAAAAGCATTGATTCTTTGCGGCGGCTGGGACGGCCATGAACCCAAGCTGATAACTGCGCGGTTCAAGAAATTTCTTGAGTCCGAAGATTTTGAAGTTACGGTTACTGAAACGTTGGACACCTTTCAGGATTTGGCCCTGCTGAAATCCCAGGATTTGATTATTCCCGTGTGGACCATGTGTAAACAGGAACTGCCCAAACCTTTTTTTGAGGGTATTGCCGAGGCAATCGGTTCCGGGGTAGGTCTGGCCGGCAACCACGGGGGCATGTGTGACGCCTTCCGTAATAATGTGCTCTGGCAGTTTATCACCGGCGCAAACTGGGTTGCCCATCCGGGCTGCGACGGTACGCCATACCGGGTAAATATCATCAGCAAGTCAAATCCCCTTACCGACGGGGTAAAGGATTTTGATGTGTCTTCGGAACAGTACTATCTCCATACGGACCCCGCCAACGAAGTTTTGGCCACCACCCGTTTCCCCGTGGTCCGCTGGTACCATTCGGCAAACGGCGAGGTGGATGTGCCCCAGGTGTGGACCCGTAAATGGGGCCATGGCCGGGTATTTTACAACGCCCTGGGGCATCACGATGATGTGTTTAATATTCCCGAAGCCTGGACCATGATGGCGCGGGGCCTGCTCTGGGCCGCCGACGGCAAGCGGATCGCGGTGGAGAAGGGTCTTTCCGCGGATGACTGGAAAAACGAAAAGGGGATGTACTAAGATGGCCATTCAAAGAATCGGTGTTGTGGGCTGCGGAAATATCAGCGGCATTTATTTCAAGAATCTTACCGGGATCTTCGGTAAACGGGTAAAGGTTACCGGCCTTACGGACCTCATTCCTGAAAGGGCCGAAAAGGCCGGCGAGGAATACAAGATCCCCTATGTGAAAAAGACCGAGGATCTTATCAACAGTTCCGATGTGGATATTGTGCTGAACCTTACCGAGCCCTATAACCACTATGGGGTTGCTTTGGCCGCGGTTAAGGCAGGGAAGCACCTGTATGACGAAAAGCCCCTCTGCGCCGAACGCGGCGAAGCCCAGGAAGTTTTGAAGATCGCCAAAGAGAAAAATCTGCGGGTCGGCGGTTCCCCTGATACTTTCCTTGGCGCCGGTATTCAGACCTGCCGCAAACTCATAGATGACGGCTGGATTGGAAAGCCTGTGGCGGCGGTGGCCTTTATGGTAAACCACGGACATGAGCACTGGCACCCGGGGCCGGAGTTCTATTATAAAAAGGCTGGCGGCCCCATGTTCGACATGGGGGGCTATTACCTCCACGCCCTCATCAACCTGATGGGGCCGGTGACCCGTGTTTCCGGTACCGCCAAAAAAAGCTTTGAGACCCGCACCATTACCAGTGAGCCCCTCAACGGCAAGGTTATTAACGTTGATGTGCCCACCCATATTGCGGGGACCCTTGATTTTGCCAATGGCGCGGTGGCGAGCCTCATCATGACCTTTGATGTGTATTCCCATTCACTGCCCAATATTGAGATCTACGGTTCCGAAGGCTCCCTGCGGGTGCCCGATCCCAACACCTTTGGCGGTCCGGTTCTGGTAAGGCGCTTCCGGGATGAAAACTGGTCCGAGATTCCCCTGCTGCGGGAGTACAAGGAAAACAGCCGGGGCCTTGGTATCACCGACATGGCCGAGGCCATCAACGAAGGCCGGCCCCACCGGGTTTCGGCGGAGCTTGCCTACCACGCCCTGGACGTGATGCACGGCATCCACGACGCTTCCGCATCGGGCAGCTACTACGAAGTTAAGAGTACCTGTACCAGGCCTGAACCCTTTGCGGGTTTTTAGGCTGGGGAGAATTTTATTTTGTCACAAGCCGGTTCTGTCAATGTTCCGGTAAATGTTTTTTTGGAGGATGTATATGAAGTTAGTGGAAAAGGCGGGGTTTTTGGCGGCATGTCTGATCCTGAGCGCCGGCATGCTTTTTGCAGGGGCGGGGTCTGATAAATCGGGGGGCGCTGCGACGACGACCCTTAATCTCTGGCATATTTATGCTGATGAAAGCCGGGGGGTACCTATCGAAGCGGCGGCCAAACGGTTCGAAGCGGCCAATCCCGGGGTTAAGGTGGTTATTTCCACCTATGCCAACGATCCCTACAAGACCAAGCTCAAGACCGTAAGCGGTGACGATTTTCCCGACGTGTTCCATTCATGGGGCGGCGGCTGGCTCAAGTCCTTCGTGGATGCGGGGTTGGTGGCTGATATTACCACCGAAGCCAATGCGGCGGCGGGCCAGCTTAACCCGGTGGCGGTGAATTTCAACAACTACGGCGGGAAGATCTATGGGGTGCCCTATACCTCCGGTTCCACCATTCTCTACTACAACAAGGCCATCTTCGCCAAATATAACCTCCAGGCTCCCAAGACCTGGTCGGAACTGGAAAGGGTCTGCGATACCCTTTTGGCGAACAAGGTTACCCCCTTTGCCCTGGCCAACAAAACCAAATGGCCCGGTGCCCAGCACTTCGTGCTTATCTCCATGCGCCTGGGCGGCGGGGATATTTTCCAGAAGGCCAACAACAAGGAAATCAAATTCACCGATGATGTCTTTATTCAGGCCGGTCAGAGAATTCAGACCATGGTTGACAAGGGCTGGTTCCCCACCGGGGCCAACGGCCTTGACTGGGATACCGGCGGTTCCCGGATGCTGATGTATACCGAACAGTGCGCCATGATCCTCCAGACATCCGGCCTTATGGGTACCGTCCGGAATGAGAACAGGGAATTTTATGACACCAAGCTGGGACTCGCCCTGTATCCCGCCATCGAAGGCGGCAAGGGCAAGGCTTCGGATATCCTCGCCGGGGAAAACGCCTTCTCGGTTTCCGCGAACAGCAAGAGCAAGGCCCTGGCTACCAAACTGGCCGTCTTCCTTGCCACCGATACGGAAATCCAGCAGTCCTTCCTGAACAACGGCATCATAGCGGCGAAGCCCGGCCTCCAGTCCTCCGACGTCCATGTCCGGGAAGCCCTGCAGCAACTGGCAGACGCCACTTTCTTACAGAACTACATCGACCAGACCTTGAGCCCCGAACTGGCGGAAGTCCACAAGGATACCACCCAGGCGCTTTACGGCAAGACCATGACGCCCCAGCAGGCCGCTCAGGCAATGCAGACCAATTTTGACGCCGGAAAGTAAACAGTTTTTTGTCCTGTAATTTGACTAAGCGCCCCGGGTTTAAACGCCCGGGGCGGATTTTAGGAGGTGTAGTACAGTGGCATTCGCGATAACCCAACGGAGAAAACAGTGGGTAAAGAATGGGATGACCATTTTCCTTTTCCTGCTCCCGGCCCTGGCGGTATATTTTACCTATACCCTCGCAGGAATAATACGAACCTTTTATTACAGCGTCTTTAACTGGTCCGGCATCGGGCCGGCATCCCAGGCGGCCAATGTGGGGCTGGGCAACTATGTCAAGCTCATGGGGGACGCCGGTTTCTGGCATGCTCTGCAAAACAATATCCTTCTGGTGATCGTTTCCATTGTGTTCCAGCTGAGTTTTGGCATGATCCTGGCGTTGATCCTCAATACCAGCTTCCGGGGGGTTAGGGCCCTCAGGACCATTTATTTTATGCCCCTGCTCCTTTCCACCGTGGCAACGGGTACGATCTGGCTTATGCTCTACGCCCCCTATACGGGGCTCTTTGACGGGCTTTTAAAGATCATCAGCCCCAATGTTCCCCTTTCCTGGCTCGGCTCCGAACAGGTGGTTATGCCTGCGGTGATGTTTGTCATCTGCTGGCAGTATACCCCCCAGTACATGATCCTGCTCCGGGCGGGAATGACCGGCATCCCCGATGAACTGTATGAGGCCGCCACCATAGACGGCGCTTCCCGGTGGCAGCAATTCTGGAGGATGACCCTGCCCCTCCTTTCAGGGACTATCAAGACTTCGGCGGTCCTCTCTATTGTGGGCTCCCTGAAATATTTCGACCTTATCTGGATTATGACCCTGGGCGGCCCCAATGGGTATTCCGAACTTATGGCCACCTTTATGTATAAGAAAGCCTTTAACGAAGACCGCATGGGTTATGCCAGTACGGTGGCGTCCTGCATGGTGATTATTTCCTTTGTGGTTATCGGCATTTTCCGGTATATGACCCGCAGCAAGGAGGAGACCAATCATGATTAAAAGAACCGGTATTTTTGGAACAGCCGGGTTTTATGCGCTGGCTGTGTTTTTCCTGGCGCTCTTCGGCTTCCCCTTTATATTGACCCTTTTTATGGCCTTTAAATCAATGCCCGAATATATGACCGGGAATTTCTGGGGCTTTCCCCACAAGATCTACTTTGGCAATTTTCAGCGGGTGCTTTTTTCTCCTTTCCATGTCTATTTTTTTAACAGTGTTTTTGTTGCCGGCTTTGCGGTACTGCTTACTACCTTGATTTCTTCCCTGGCAAGCTATGCCTTTGCCAAAATGAAGTTCCGGCTGTCGGGTTTTGTATTTCTGCTCTTTATCATCGGAATGCTGATCCCGATCCACACCACCCTGATCCCCATCTACCAGCTTACCAAGAGCCTCCGCCTTACGGACCGGCTGGTGGGGCTTATCACCCCCTATATCAGTATTGGGCTGCCCGTGGCGATCTACATCATGACCACCTTTTTCAAGGAGGTCCCCAACAGTATCCAGGAATCGGCCTTTATCGACGGCGCTTCTCCCCTGCGGATTTACTGGAACATCATGCTCCCCATTTCGATACCGGCGATTTCCACCGTAACCATCCTGAACTTCCTCAGCTATTGGAATGAATTTATCTACGCCCTGACCCTGATCAACACCAGTTCCCGGCGGACCCTGCCCCTGGGTATGCGTGATTTCTACGGGGTTGACGCGGTGAACATTCCGGCGGTATTTACCACCATTCTGGTGGGGTCCCTGCCGGTTATCCTGTTCTACATGGTTGCCCAGGAAAAGGTCATCAACGGGCTCTCCGCCGGGGCGGTTAAGGGTTAGGAGTTTTATCAATAGAGTACCTGCATGCGGCCTGAACCGCTGAAATGAAATTTGACATTTTTTTTCTCCGGTACTATACTGCATAGACATTCAGGAGAAAAAAATGGAAGAGCTAAAGGTTGGCGTTTTGGGCTTCGGCGGCATGGGGCATTACCATACGGAGCATGTAAAAGTGCCCGGCGTGCGCTTTGTCGCCGCCTGCGATTTGGATGCCGTGCAGCTTGCGGACGCTGAAAAATTGGGACTCAAGCCCTATTTAAATGACGAAGATGGTTTCTTTGCGAATCCGGAAATCAACACAGTATTACTAACGGTTCCCAACCATCTGCATAAGCAGTACGCAATAAAGGCGGCGAAAGCGGGGAAGAACATCATCTGTGAAAAACCCGCAGCTCTTTGCATCGAAGATTTTGACGAGATGACCCGCACCGCCAGGGAATGTGGTGTGCTCTTTGAGGTGCACCAGAACCGGCGCTGGGACAAGGACTTCCGTATCGTCAAAAAAGTGTATGAGGAAAACCTGGTGGGGAATATTTTCAACATCGAGTCCACCCTCCACGCCCAGAACTGCAAGCTCCACGGCTGGCACGAGTTCAAACGCTTCGGCGGCGGCATGATCTGGGACTGGAGCGTCCACCTGATCGACCAGGCCCTGTTTTTGATTCAGGATAAAATAGACACGGTTTATGCGGATCTGAAACGGGTATTCTGTACCGAGGTGGATGATTATTACAAGATCATCATCAAATTCCGGGGCGGACAATCCATTACGATTTCCCACAGCACCTACGGCCTTAAGCCCGCCCCCCGCTGGCTGGTGATGGGGGATCGGGGGACGGTGGTGGTGGAAACCTTTGCCGGTGACGGCCATCTCTACAAGACCACCGAGTTTGTGCCCAAACTCCCGCCCCGGATTGAGCTCAACCCCGCCGGCCCCACCCGCAGCTTTATACCGCTTGCCCCGGGAACGCTTATCACGGAGGACCTCCCCGCAGTGGAAACCAGCTGGCCGGATTACTACCGGAACTGGCTGGACGTGCTCAACGGAAAAGGTGAGTTTAAGATCAAGAACGAAGAGGTCCGCCGGGTCCTGGCGGTAATCGAAGCGGTCTTCGAATCCGGCAAGACCGGGCTGGCAATACCGTTTAAGTACGATAACTGAGCTGGTTCCAAAACTCGGTTAGTTTTGGAACTGCTTCAACTGATTATTGAAAAGGGTCCGTGAATTTGCTTCGCGGACCCTTTTTTTAATCAATTGCCTTCTTTGACGATCTCGATCTTAATCCCGTCGCTTTGATCCGGTTCATCCTTGGGGGGAATACTTACCTTGAGGATGCCGTTTTTAAAAACCGCTTTGACATTCTCCTGGGCGTATTTGTCCAGGGGGACAAAGTACTTTTGTTTTTCAATGTCCTTCATCTTGAGCCGGCGCTTGAAGTACCGCAAATTTTCTTCCGGAAGCTCCGTATTTTCACCGGCGGCGATTTTTGCGGAAAAGACCATGTAGTCCCCCTGGAAGGAGAGGCTGATGTCCTTTTCGTCAAAGCCCGCCAGGGCGAATTCAAAGATAAGGCTGCGGTCATTGGTCATGTAGACATTCATCGGCGGATAGGAATAGTTGGGGTAGTAGTCGGTGTTTTCGTCAAAGGTGTTTTTGCCGAAGGGGCTGAACTGTCCCCCCCGGGGTCCGAAAGGCCCCTGAGGTCCGAAGGGGCCCCGGGGGTCCCTGCTTTCTCCGCCCCCAAACTGCTCAAAATTGCGGTGAAATTCGTCGCTGAAATCCCTGGCAGCATCGAAGATATCATCGAAGATTGTCCCCAGATCCGTGTAACCCTTGCCCTTCATATTGGCTCCTTTGCGCGGGTTCAATGCCCCTTGGGCCTTCTTTCCCTGCGCGTACCGGCCTTCCGGCCCGGCTGTATTTTTGGACCCCCCTGCGGGCGATCCGGAGGAACATATCCATGTCCCTTTTTATATAATACTGTTTTGTGATTAAGAAAGCAATCGTGCGTGTGATATAAACTCCCGCTGCCCTGACCCCTTATTAGCCCCGTTGGCGGTTTATTCCGGTAGTACCCGTAAAATCCGGGGGAAGTCTTTTGGGGGGAAGCGTTTGCGGAAAAAGTAAAAGCCAAGGGCGGCGGTGAAAAGGAGGATTGCCCCGCAGGCGGCGCGAAGCCCGTCGCCGGATTGGGGGAAGATGGCGCCTGCGGAGAAAAAGCCTGCGAGGAAGCCCAGCAGGGGGGGGGCAAGGGCCGCTGCTCCCTGGGCGAACAGGGTTCGGGGGGCGGCGCCGGTTTCCACCAACCGGCCGGGAGCCAGGTCCAGGCCGTCCCGGTTTTCTGCGGTGATGGGGGCAAAGCCTTTGGCACATTCCTGGTGCATGCAGCCGAAGCAGCCTGAGGGCCGTTCCGGTTCGACAATGACCATGTTGCCCGAAGCGCTGCGGACTTTTCCGATCACAGGGCAGGCCCCTCCGTTGCTTTTTCGTCCTCCGGGTCCGCATCCGCTGAATTTGCATCTGCCGGGTCTTTATCCGGTACATCTTCCCGGGCCGCTGTTTCCAACTGGGGGGCCTCCGGGACCTGCTCCCGGACCCGTTCTATGGAAAGGGCTCTGCCGTCCCGGTCAAGTTCGATAAGGACCCCCTGGAGTTCCGGTTTGGCCCAGGCGTCCCGGGTCCAGTCGGGGATACCCGTAAGGTATTCCTGTATTCGGGAATTAATTTCGTTGCCCCCCACCGATTCGGCGCTGCCGGTGCGGCCCGCATCGGTGATAACGGCGGTACCGCCGGGCATTACCTTTTCGTCTGCGGTCTGGACCCGGGTATGGGAGCCGATGACGGCGGAACAGCGGCCATCGGCGGCGAAGAAGAGGGTCCGCTTTTCTGCAGTGGCCTCGGCGTGGAAGTCGATGATTACCCAGGGGGTTTCCTGACGGAGCCGTTCCAGCAGGCTGGGAAGCATGGAAATGGGGTTGTTCCCGTGGACCCGCCCAAAGCTGCTCTGGCCCAGGATCACCGCCACCGCCACCTTTTCGTTCCCCACCTTGTACACCCGGGAACCGAAGCCTGGCGCTTCCGGGTTCAGGTTTACCGGCCGCAGTACATAGGGGATTTTTTCGATATTTTCGGTAAGGTCCTTCTTGTAAAAGCAGCATTCCCCGGTGGTGAGTACATTTGCCCCCAGCTTGTGGAGATAGGCCGCATGGTTCCGGCCCAGGCCGTTCCCCCCGGTGGCGCCGTCGGCGCAGGCGATAATAAAATCCGGGTGATGGCGTTTTTTCAGTTCCGGAAGCCCTTTTTTGAAGGCATAAACCCCGGCTTTACCAACCAGTTCAGCGATGTAAAGAATTTTCATTGTTAAGGCCTATTCCACAGCCCCGTAACGGTTCTTATGGCCATGATTATCCGGCAGGCCGGAGAGGACCCGCTCAAATTCCGCCGCCGCCCGGTAATCCTTTAGTTCCCGGCAGGTATCCCGCAGGTTGTACAGGGCTTCATGATACAGGGGAGCGATGCTTACCGCTTCTTCAAAACAATGGCGGGCTTCCTCAAAACTCCCCTCCACAAAGTAGAGCACCCCCAAATTATTCCAGGTTTTTGGGGCATTATCGTCCAGCATCAGGGCCGAATGGTAACATTCTTCCGACAGCTCAAACTGTTCCGTCTCGTAGTAGATAAGACCCATACTACCCCAGGCTTCCGCAAGATCATCATCAATAAAAACGGCCCGGGAAAAGCTGTTGATCGCCTCATCGTAATCCCCGGTACGCTGCTGGGCAATGCCCAAATTCAACCAGAGCAGGGGATTTTCGGGTTCCATTATCAGGGCCTTCCGGAACAGGGGTATCGCATCATTGGGCCTGCGGGCTTCCGTCAATGCGATGCCGGAATCATTTAAATAAGCAGTTGTTTCCATTTCTCCCCTCCACCCATAATATAGCGCAAAAATTTCCCGATAACCAGAAAAATTCCCAATATACTATTTTTTTTATAGATTTACTCTAATACTATATAAAATAAAAGTTTTGTGATATACTTATTGGTATATTTCGATTAAAAGAAGAAAAGGGTGAAAGATTTAAGCGAATATACCGAAGCCACATCTGAATATGAGTTATTATCCTTCTTATATGATAAGGTTATAAGCAGGGAAATTACTGTTTTTTCTCAATTGATGGTGTTTGCGGGGCCTATTATAAGGAGCCAGCGGACCCACCCGGTGATCATGCAGGTTTTTGGTCTGATTAAACAGCTCAACTGGGGTTTTTTTTCGGACATTACCCTGAGTACCCATAAAAAGCTCTGGCGTGAATTGGTGATCCCCGACAAGGTATTCCCCGAAGCGGGGGATCTTAAGCCCACTTTGCAAATATCGGACCTCTACATCGTCATGCTGGATATTCACGGTTATACCCAATTCTGCATGGATTCCCGAAAGAACCTCTCCATGATGCATACCCTGGACCATGCCATGGAGACCGAGGTGAGCCAAATCTCCGCCCAGTGCCAGGCGGTAAGCCGCCGGGAGCGGGGGGACGAGATGGTGGTGATAGCCCCCAGCGCCACCGATGCAATAACGGTTACCTTGAGCATCCTGGATTTCTTTGGCAAAACCAATATTGTGAATGATCCGAAAATTTCCACCCGCCGTACCGGGGACGCCCTTATCTTACCGACCTTTAAGATCACCGCAGGGATCACCGGGGGAAATACCACCAGTCCCCTTATCCTTACCGAGCAGGGGAGTCTTGCGGGGTTCCTGCTCAATTCCGGCGCGCGGCTTCAGACCCGGGCAAACGAGCTTTCTCCCAAGGAATCCCGGATCATGGTGGCCAGACAGGTCTACATGAACTATATCAAGGAAAACCAGACCGAAAAAAGCACCATATTCAAGAACAATGCGGTGTATTTTTTTGATACGGGGATCATTGAATTCAAGGGCGTCCAGATTCCCACCTGCGAGGCGGTCTTTAAACCGGAAGAACGGTACAAGGAAAAATTCAGCGAAGAACTGGTCAGGCTCTTTGGTTCCATCAAGGAAAACCTCTGGGAGCAGCGGATCTTCCAGGATATGATGAACCTCCTCGCCAAGGCAGCCGGCGCCATGCCCCCCTTTAATTTGATCCTTTCAAAACCGGTAAACGGCGAGCGGGAGATCAACAACGATTCCTTTATACGACTCTGCCGTGCTGCCCTAAAGGCCTATATGCATGACGAGGACTATCCCCTGGCTGTTGGCTTTCTCCACGATTTTATTGATATCATCAGCCTTATCCCCCAGTTCGACCGGATTATCCTGGATTACCTTCATGGGGCAACCGACAAGTACGATCTGTTGCTGCAATCCTACCAGGAAACCATCGATAAGCAGATTGAAGACAAGGCAGCCCAAATATTTTCCGGCAACTACCTTAAAGCCTGGAGCGCCGCAAAGAACGGCGCGGCGATCTACGAAAAACTCAAAGCCATCGGCCGCAAGAGCAGCGAGATCACCAAGAAAAAAGTCCTCTGGTATAATCTGATTAAGGCGAATCAGGAAAATATGGGCTTTGTTCTGCATTCGGGTAAAAAATAGGCTATTAAAGCTTCCGCACTATTTCCGCCACCGCTTCCGCCAGTTTCCGGTGGTCATCCGGTTCCAGGTGGATACCGTCGGCGGCGCTGGTTTTGATGTACTTACCCGCTTCAAGGTAGATGGCGCCGCATTCCTCCGCAAGGGCGCGGTACAGGGGCGGGAGTTTTTTGGAAAGCTCCACCGAATCCCCAAAGACGCGCTTGAACACCGGCGACTCCACCGTTGCGGGAGGGCAGATCATGATCACTTTTGGGCTGGTGTTGCCGGGGCCCAAACGGGAGTCCTGAATGGCGATTACCAGGCGCTGGACGCCCCGGGCAATATCGTAGGGGAGGGGGCTGTACCGGGGTTTGAGGTCATTGGTCCCCAGCATCACCGCCGCCACATCGATGGGCTTGTGGCTTTCCAGAATGGGGATGAGCTGCCGCAGGCCGTTCTTGTCCCCCTCTACCGGGTCTTCCCGGCAGCTGGTTCTGCCGTTCAGCCCTTCCTCATCAACCCACCAGTAGGGCTCATCCGCAGGGGCGCCCTGGTTGAGCAGCTGCTTTAATACCATGGGCCAGCGGGTTTTATGATCATAGCGGCCCTGGGTGCGGGGATTAAAACCCCAGGTGTTTGAATCGCCGTAACAAAGAATAGTTTTCATGGATATACTCCTATAAAAAGGCGGCTTTGCCGCCACGTTAATTGGAAGTGGTATGCGAAGCATAGCACCTGCTCCTTGTTTTTTCCTTCTGCGCCTTTTTCGGCCTTGCGGTTAATTTTTCCTGGTACTAGCCCCGAACCTGGAAAAATTCGATAACTTCGCGATCCGGGCCAAACACAAAGGCGTTTGTCACCGGCATGGTTCCCAGGTTCATCTCCCTGGGTTCCTGTTTGGAGCCGGCTCCGGCCTTGATCGCCAGATCGTAGGCCGCCCTGGCGTCGTCGGTACGGATGGCGATGTGGGCCCAGTGGGCGTCCTGCTCTTCCGCGCCGTTGCCCCGGGGGATAATCTCTATCACCGCGTTGTTCCCCAGATCCACCAGATTGATAGTCTTGGGCAGGTCGCTCATGGGAAAGCTGAAGACCACCTTTCCCCCCAGTTTTTGGTAAAATTCCAGACTCTTATGCTCATCCTTAACCCACAGCCCGATATGGTGATATCCGTCGAATTTCATGATCCGCTCCGTCTTTTATATTTGCGATATGTAAATACCGTAGAAATATGATAAAAGCTAATGTGCACTTTAAGTCAAGGCGGGGAATTGTCTGCGCCTTGAGTTTTACCATCCCTGCGGCTATACTGGAATTGCCTTCAAATTTGAGGGCGGTTTAGTATATTTTTTGTGAGGATGGCGTTTTATGAATCCGGCGTTAGAGAATTTAAGGGCCCGCGGGTTTTTTCAGCAGTGTACCGATGCTGAGGGACTTTCAAAGTTGATGGATCAGGGGCCGGTAACCTTTTATGTAGGCTGCGATCCCACCGGGCCCAGCCTTCACATCGGCCACATGGTGCCCTTCTTTGCCTACCGCCACCTGCGCGCCGCAGGCCAGAAGGGGATCGCCCTTATCGGCGGGGGGACCGCCCGCATCGGGGACCCCTCGGGCAAGACTGAGATGCGTAAAATGGTGAACTACGAAACCCTGGACGCCAATACAGCTTCCATCCGCGCCCAGCTGGACCGCTTTATCGGCTTTGACGGGGACACTGCCCGTTCAGCCAACAACAAGGACTGGCTTGCGAACCTGAACTACATCGACTTCCTTCGGGAAATCGGGAGCCACTTTTCGGTGAACCGCATGCTCAGTTTTGAAGCCTACAGGATGCGGATGGAGACGGGTCTTTCCTTTATCGAATTCAACTACCAGCTTTTGCAGAGCTACGACTTTTTGGAACTCTACCGCCGCTTCGGCTGCCGCCTCCAGATTGGGGGGGACGACCAGTGGGGCAATATCGTGGCCGGCGGTGAACTGATCCGCCGCATCGAAGGCGCGGAAGTCTTCGGTCTGACCTTCCCCCTGGTAACCACCTCCGATGGCAAGAAAATGGGCAAGACCGAAAAGGGCGCCATTTTCCTGGACTCAGGCATAACCAGCACCTATGAATTTTTCCAGTACTGGCGGAACGTGCAGGACGCCGACATCCGCCGCTTCCTTTTGATGTTTACTTTTCTTTCCATCGAAGAATGTGACCGCCTTACTGCGCCCGGCAAAAATCCCAACGAGGCCAAGGAGCGGCTCGCCTGGGAGGTGACCGCTTTAATCCACGGCAAAGACGAGGCCGACAAGGCCCTTGCCGGCGCAAAGGCCGCCTTTGGCGGCTCAGGCGGCGATAAATCCGCCATGCCCCAGGCGGAACTGAGCAACAGCGAGTTTGCCGGGGTGGATATTACCTGGACGCCGGAGGACGGAACACCGGCGACGCCCCTAACCATGCCCCGGGGCACGGCACAGCCGGTAACCATAAGCGGCTTAACC
>BNVE01000095.1 GCA_025997875.1 Spirochaetia bacterium | reverse complement strand
GGGGGCCACTTTGGACGATTGCTTTATGATTGGTGGAATTAGGTCTTTTAGGTTTGGTTATTTTGCCCCCGCCTTTATCCCCCTTGGTTAATCGGGTAAGCGCCTTGGGCCGTGGAGTGAGGGAGTTTACGAGCGAACGGAGCGGCCTATGGCGCTTTGTCCTACGGATATTGACGGTGACCACTGGGGCGCAGGGTACGCAAATTATGTATGAAAATATATACCCTTTCCAAAAATCAGACTTTGTAGTATAATTTTTTTAGTGGAAATAGCTAAAATTTACCTTGAAACAACGATGTTCAGTATGTATTACGCCCCTGATAAGCCGGGCTATGTGGAATTGAAAGCCCAGGTACGGCAAATTTTTGACCAGATTAAGGCAGGGAAATTTGACGCTTATACGTCAATTTATACAACTGACGAGTTGGACGGTGAGATGAATGATGAGAAGCGTGAGAAAATGTGGCAGCTTATCACCGATTTCAATGTAAAGATGCTGCCCGATGATGAAGCGGTCATCCGACTTGCGGGGCTTTACATTACGGAAGAGGCAGTACCGGCGGCTTACACAACAGACGCTGCCCATATTGCGATTACCGCCTTTCATGGTTTAGACTTTATTGTAAGCCTGAATTTTGAGCATATTGCCCGGCCCTGGACAGAAGAACGGGTCAGGAAGGTCAATATTCGTGAAGGTTATAAGGGCATTGGTATTTACCGGCCTGTGGAGGTATTGGATTTATGAAGACAGTACAGGAATATATGAATGACCCCCGAATTACAGAAGATCCGACCATGAAAGATTCTCTGGATTTAATTAAGGAAGTCCACGCCATACGGCTCAAGATTCAGGATGAAAACAAAGGAATTTCGGTGGCCGAACGGAACCGCCGGGCTGAAGCATCCTTGGCATCACATGGGATTACTTTCTGCCGGGATTTGACGGGGACAGGAAAGATTAACGTTTTTGCAAATTAGCTTTGATTCAATACGGATAATCACCCGCAGTTCTTCACAGGTCCAAGGACTCTACCTAATGCCTCGTTATGGGCATAACACCTAGGGATCTATAATAGGCGATGTCGATTATTTGGTAGATTTTTCAAGATGTTCCAATGCTGAATAGTCATATAGAATCGGAGGGAATATTTCAATTTCAGTGTTGGTTGCGTCTTGCCTTTTTTAATCCATTAATACAAAGGCGGCCCAATAATAGGGGGAGGGGTATTTTGCCCGGACCTGCCTTTGGGCTTCTTTGAAAGAATCCTGTTTGGTCTTGCCGGATAGCCATTGCTGGTAGAAAATTGCCATTAGCTGCGAGGTGGCGTCATCATCGACTTCCCAGAGGCTCATTATCAGGGTTTCTACTCCGGCCAGTTTGAAGGCCCGCTGCAAGCCGAATACGCCCTCACCGTTATTTACTTCCCCTAAGCCGGTTTGACAGGCCGAAAGCACGACCAGTTTTGTGCCGGTCAGGTTAAGGCGGGATATTTCATCGGCGGTAAGGATGCCGTCTTCTACGCCCTCAACCGCTTCCTCGCGCCATGCGTGATTGCCTCCGGCCAATATGAGACCGGAACGCAGCAGCGGGTTTTCAACGGCTTTACTGCCGCCGCCGAGGCGTTCTACCAGATCGCGGTTGTCATGGTTTTGTTCAATGTCCTCAAGGAAAAAGCCGTGGGTGGCTAAGTGGATCAGGTCGGTTTTTGAGCCGTTAAGGTATTTGAATGATTCCTCGTTGCCCAAGTTATCGGTATACAGGGCGGCGGGGATATTTTTGTCATTCAGGTAGCCATGTATCCGGAGGGATTCGGTACGGGAGGCTGGTAACGGACCCCATGAGCCGCCTCCGCGGGTACTGCCGGGGGGAAGCGCAGAAACTACAGAAACAGGCTGTTTGGGGCCAGGTTCGCCGGCCGCTCCATAGGAACGGGCGGTACTTTGCATAAGCGCCATATCCTCGTCATATTGCAGGCCGCCATAGATAACGCTTGAATTGGGGAACTTGGAGGCGGTATTGTTTTTATCCGCATGGACAACTTCACGGGTACTGGACACCAGGTTCAAATCATACTTATCCGCCAGCCGTTGGGCGCCCTGGGCAGGAAGGGCATTAAAGGAAATTTTGTGTAGCAGTCCTGCGGGAGAATAAAAGATAGTCTTAACACCGGCTAATTCCTTTTCCAGGGGCTCCCAAATAACGGAATACAACTGTGAACCGAAAACATCATAGAGGATTCTTGCTTGTTCGGATGAGTTTTTGCCTTGGGCTTTTGATAACTGTTCCTGTATCTTTGTTTCCTCACATAAGGGAACCCATACCGGGGCTTTCATGCCGGGGCGTAGAACAAGGGCGGCATATATTGTTGTGTCGGTCCAT
Source organism: Spirochaetia bacterium (assembly GCA_025997875.1). Taxonomy (GTDB): domain Bacteria; phylum Spirochaetota; class Spirochaetia; order Treponematales; family Breznakiellaceae; genus BNUT01. The sequence goes on along the minus strand of BNVE01000095.1, from coordinate 14,481 downwards.
CTTTTATCGTAAAGTTGAAAACTGACAAATTCTATAGCGGCTTCGTCTTTTTTTAGATGTTTTTGTACATCCTGCCAGGTCATTGTCATATCGGCTTGTAGGTCACGATAGGCAAAAGAGGCTTTTGTAAGTCTTTTTTCTAACGTGTCGGCTTCTTTTTCGAGGGATTTAATGTAGTCTTTATTTGCGTCATCTTTTTGCTGTAAATTGTTTATTTGCTGACGGAGACTGCCTAATTGTTCAAACTGTTCAATTAATGCTTTATCGCCGGTTGAGTAGATTGTGTCGCGCACGGCATTGGCGGTGCGCAATAAGATGCCTTTGGTAAAAAGAGTGTTATTGTAATTCAGTTCGTTAACGGAATTTTCAGGATAAAAATGAGCGAGGGAATAGCCCGATTCAAATGACCGCGCATTCATTGCCCAGAATAAATTGCGCTGGTATTCTGACATAAATGAGAAATTTGTTCCGATATAACCTGCTTCAATCTGTGATACGGAACTTGCATATTTTTCTGCTTGATCATATCTTGACATGTTTTGATAAAGGCTGACTAATCCATTTATTACAGTAATATAAGAAAAATTATTGTTACCGAATGTGCTTTTTGTTATATCTTTTGCTTCTAGCAAAAAATGTTCAGCCTTTTCATAGTTCCCCATCCAACAATAAAAATTCCCAATATTAACCGAAAAAATACTAAAAAGAGGATGTTTGTTTCCAAATACGTCGCTTATTATATTGTAGGCTTCTACATAATTTATTTCTGCCTTGGAATAATCGCCGCTATCATAATATAGAAAGCCGAGTTTTTGTACAGCCATAGCATAATCATAACTTATTTTGTTCCGTTCCGTCATATTTTTTGCATTTAAAAGATAAGATTCCGCCTTTTTATAATCACCCATACGCCGGTATATTGAGCCTAAATTAGACAAAAGCGTAGAATAAGAATAATTTTCGGTATTTTGCTTTTTTTCCAAAATCCCCTTTTCTTCCATAAGCATTTCTTCTGCCCTGTCATAGTCGCCTATCTTTTCATATAAAACTCCAAGAGCATTCAGGGATAACGTATATTCAGAATGTTCGCTATAATTAATATCTTGCAGGATGTGTATCGTTTCTAAAAGGCAAGATTCGGCTTTTGCATAATCCTCTAGATCCAAATAGATTCTACCTAGTGATAGTAGAGACTTAGCATAATTAATAGATTCAGGACCGAATAGTTCCTCAGTAAGTCCTTTTGCTTCTATGCGATACATTTCAGCTTTACGATAATCACCTAAACTCTCGTACAATTCCGCGAAATCTCCAAGTAATGACACATACCAATCGGTTTCTTTTTCTAAGACTTTTTCAGTTAATTTTGAAGCTTCAATAAAATAAGTTTCGGCAATTTTATAGTCTTTTACCATTATAGCCACATACCCTAACTGCCTTAATACATTAATGTACCCATAAGGATTATTTTTATCAAATGTCGTTTCAAAAATAATTTTTGCTTCCAGAAGATACGGTTTTGCTTTTGTGTAGTTGTCCATTCTAAGATATACATTTCCCAAATCAGTTAAAGAACCGGCATAATCCGAATGACTTTTTCCAAATATCTTTTTTGAGAGTTTTTTCCTCTCTAAATAATACTGTTCGGCTTGTTTATATTTCTCCATATCTATATATAGCTCACCCAGGATCCGTAATATCGCAATGTATTCCGGATGTTTTTTGCCAAGTTCCTTTTCACGAATTTTTTTTAATTCTAACAGGTGCTTTTCAATTTGTGCGTAATCTACGACATATTGTTTGCGTATTGATATTAATTCGGACTTCAATGCTTCTAAAACTGCTCTGTCTTCTTTGTTGGCATAATATATGAAATAATCAAGACCATCCAAAATATCCTGTGCATACGTTTCATTGTAATTACTCTCTTTGATAGTATGAGCCAGTTCATAATAAAGAGAAATCGCATCTTCAATTTTGCCTTGTTGAAATGAGGCGTGTGCGAGCATAATTTTAATCCAACTATTAGTACTACTTATTTTGAGTGCTTCCCTCACCATCTGTTCAGCTCGTTCATAATCTTTTATATAATAAAGATAATACCAAGACAACTGGTTATACATACTTGGTAATTGTTCTGCCTCTGCAAAAAGTTCTTTATTATCAAACAAAAAGTCGATAGCTTCACTTGTTTTACCTTCTTCGTGCAGTGTCTTAGCCTGTTGCAAAATGCTGTTTGCATCGGGAGCATTGTTGGTGCAAGAGACGGTGAGAAGGGCGATAAAAAACAGGGGGATTAGCTTTTTCATGGGTTATTCCTCCTTAATCCATCATCACAAAGGCCGCCCAGTAAAACGGCGCGGGATAGTCCGCGCGGACTTGCCGCTGCGCTTCCTTAAAGGCCGCCTGCCTGCTCCTGCCGGAAAGCCATTCCCGGTAAAATGTGTCCATCAGCTTCGCCGTCGCCGTGTCGTCAACTTCCCATAGGCTCATTATCAGCGTCTCCACCCCGGCAAGTTTAAAGGCCCGCTGTAAACCGAAAACCCCCTCGCTGTTGTTCACGTCCCCCAAACCGGTCTGACACGCCGACAGTACCACGAGGCGCGCCCCGATTAGGTTGAGCCGCGCTATCTCGTCCGCTGTAAGTATGCCGTCTTCCACGCCTTCCACGGGCTCCCCGGTCCAGGCGTGGTTCCCGCCGGATAACACAAGCCCGGAGCGCAGCAGGGGATTCGCCGCCGCCGCCAGCGCCGCACGGCTCCCGCCCCGGGTCATCTGGTCACGATCCCGGTCATTGTTCCGGGCCGGTACGTCCGCAAGGAAAAACCCGTGGGTCGCCAGATGAATAAGCGCCGTCTTCCCGCCGCTTAAAGCCTTGAAGGATTCCTCAATGCCGAAATTGTCCTGGTACAGCGTGTTCGTTATGCGCCGCCCGGCAAGATAGCCCTGAATGTTCTGTACCTCCCGCCGGGTAGCGGGCAGTTCTACCCATGCGCCGCCGCGGGTAGGATCCGCAGGTAGCGCGGAGGCAAGCACTGCGCCGCCCACGCTCCGGTACGATTGGGCGGTGGTCCGCATATTATCAACGCCGGTATTGTATTGCAGCCCGCCGTAGAGAACGGCGGAACCAAGCTGTACGGTGTCAGACGCGCTCCGGGCCAGGCGCGCTATTTCCCGTGTGCTGGATACCAGGTTCAAACCGTATTTGTCCGCCAGCCGCGCCCCGCCTTCCGCCGGAAGGGCGTTAAAGGCGATCTTGTGCAGCAAGCCCGAAACAGAATAGTACACCGTTTTGGCTCCCCCAAGGGAGGCTTCCAGAGGTTTCCACACCGTGTTGTACAAGGCCGCGCCTGAAACGTCGTAGATGATCCGCGCCTGCTCTGCCGGGCTTTTGCCGTTGGCCCGGGAGAGGATTTCCTGTATCTGCGGTTCCTCGCAGAGCGGTATCCAGGCCGGCGCTGCCATACCCTGCCGCAGAACCAGCGCCGCATAGAGGGTTTTGTTCGTCCACTTTTTGTCGTAGAGCTTGAAACTCACAAACTCCACCGCCGCCTCATCCACCTTGAGGCTCTTCCGCACGTCCTGCCATTCCAGGGACATATCCGCCTTGACGTCACGGAACGCCGCAGACGAGCGGGTCAGGGCCTTGTCCAGATCGTCCACCTGTTTTTCAAGGTTTTTACGATACGCTTCGTTCACATCCTCTTTCTGTTGTAAAGCGGATAACTGCTGGCGGAGACTGCCTAAGGTTTCAAAGTGTTCAATCAGGCGGGTATCCCCGGAGGAATAGATTGCGTCCCGTACCGCATTGGATGTTCGCAGGAGGAGGCCCTTGGTAAAGAGGGTATTGTTGTAATTGAGGGCGTTTACGCTTGCCGCCGGATGCGCGGCGGAGAGGGAATAACTGCCCTCGAAGTCCCCCTTGACCATGTCCCAATAGGCGTTGCGCTGCTGTTCGGACATAAACGAAAAATTGCGGTTAATAAGACTGGTGGCTAATGCAGCCTGTTCTTTTCTGTAGGTTTCAGCCTTCGCATAATCTCCCGTACTGAGATATAAATATGACAAGCCGCTGAGTGAAATACCATAATCGGGATGTTCCTTGTCAAGCGCATTTTCCCTAATATCCAGCGATTCCAGATAGTACGGCTCCGCTTTGACATAATCCCCCATATCTCGATACAGACTTCCCAGATTGTTTAACAATGTAGCATAATTGGGATGTTCCTTGCCAAAGGTTTTTTCCATAATAGCCAAGGCTTCCAGACAGTACGGTTCCACTTTCGCATAGTTCCCCATTATATAATACAGACTTGCCAGATTATTTAACAATGAAGCATACTGGGGATGTTCCTTGCCAAGCGCCTTTTCTTTTATAGCTAATGCTTCCAGATAGTACGGTTCCGCTTTGGCATAATCCCCCATATCTTGATACAGACTTCCCATACATGCTAATACCGTAGCATACTGGGGATGTTTCCTACCAAGCGCCTTTTCCCTTATAGCCAAGGCTTCCAGAAAGAGCGGTTCCACTTTCGCATAATCCCCCATATCGCTATACAGCCCTCCCAGATTATTTAACGATGTAGCATAATCGGGATGTTCCTTGCCCTGCGCCTTTTCCGTTATAGCCAAGTCTTCCAGAAAGAGCAGTTCCGCTTTGGCATAATCCCCCATATCTCGATACAGAATTCCTAGTGTATTTAACGATACAGCATAATGGGGATGTTCCTTGCCCTGCGCCTTTTCCGTTATAGCCAGGTCTTCCAGAAAGAGCAGTTCCGCTTTGGCATAATCCCCCATATCTCGATACAGTCTTCCCAGTGTATTTAACGATGCAGCATAATTGGGGTGTTCCTTGCCCAGTACCTTTTCCTTAATAGCCAAGGCTTCAAAATAGAGCGATTCCGCTTTGGCATAATCCCCCATGTAGTAATACAGGACCCCCAGATTATTTAACGATGCAGCATAATTGGGGTGTTGCTTGCCCAGCGCCTTTTCCGTTATAGCCAAGCCTTCCAGAAAGAGCGGTTCCGCTTTTGCATAATCCCCCATAGCTTGATACAGAATTCCCAGTGTATTTAACGATGCAGCATAATCGGGGTGTTTCTTGCCTATAGTCCGTGCTTGAATATTCCGAACTTCCCTGAAATATACCAGTGCCTCGCTGTAGTTGGAAAGTTCGTTGTAAACATAAGCAAGCCGCCGTAAAACAGAAACATACAGCGCATGCCTCCGGTCGACAGTTTCTTTAAGGGGTCGCAGCAGCGTGATAGAATCCTGATAGTTTCCCTCATCATATAAATCAATGGCAGCGCCAATCTCCTGTTCAAGAGCGACAATCGACGCGAATTCTTCCCGGAGCATAACGATTTCACTCTGCTCCGGCGGGAAGATGCCAGCTTGTTCCAGATCGTCCCAATCAGTCAGTATGACTTGGGTATAGGTAAAATTTCCCCCAATAGTTTGCGACAGTACCCGGTACAGCGCAACGGCTTGCCGGCGCTTATTCTGCAAAAAAAGGGCGTGGGCAAGGTTGGTTTTTATCCCGCCCCTAGTCTTGTCCGCAGTAAGCCCTTTCAGGGCAGCCTGTTCCGCGCCTTTAAAATCCCCTGTAAAAAGGGCATACCATGACATTCTCTGATACATATCCGCTAGTTGTCCGGCGCGGTGAAAAATCTCTTCGTTTTCTTTCAACAGGGCAATGGCTTCGGCGTATTTTCCTTCGTCACGAAGCGACCATACCTGCTGGGTCAAGGCTTCCGCCTGCTCCTGCGCCGCCGGGTCGGCAGCTTTGGGGGCTCTGGTGCAACCGGCGAGGACGCAGAGGATAGCGAGGGTGAGGGCGATAATGGTGATGGGCTTAGGGGGCATGGGACGGCTCCTTTATTTGTATCGTTTCTTTATTTCCTCGATACCATTGGGTAGTTTGAAAAGTAGGGGGATGAGCTTTTTTATGGGTCATTACGCTCTTGTTTTTTCTTGATAAAGATTTGACTTAAACCCGCAACGATCAATCCCGTAAACAAACCTATCAATACAGAAAAACCTCTTTCAATCCATTTATTTCTCGTTTGTTCTCTATTTTGATATTGGAATAATGCCTCTATTTGTTCGTTCTCCAAAGATAATATTTTCTCATGTGTTTGTCTTTTATTTTCAAGCATAGTTATAGTATTTTTTAAGGTTAAAAGGTTATTCTGTTGTTCTACGACATAATCATTTAAAACGGTTAATGTTTTTTGTATTTGATTAAGTTCATTTATTCTTTCTTGTATTGAAGCGTTAGGTTTTTTATTTACTGAAAAAATAATTAAAAATATTATTAAGACAACTATGCCAATTATTCCAATATTTATACTTTTGTTTTCTATGACATTATTATTACTAATAATTATTTTGTTACCATCTTGCATTAAAACAGTATGTGAACCTTTTTTATTCACCTGAACATTTTCAAGTAAATACTTCTCCCCCTTTTTCTCAGTGACAATAACATTATTTTTACCTATTCGGTAATTAATAATTTCAATATTTCTATTTCTGATGTCAACAACAGATATTGTTTCCATAAAAATCCAACTCCTTATTATCTCCTATCACCCCTAACATGGAAGTTAAAGATACAGAGAATCCCCTTCTTGATGATAGTCTCCATATAAAACAATCGTCCCATCAGCAAATATTTCAACTTTTTCTTTAGATACAGGTTCAAATTTTAAATTTTCGATTTCCTCTTGTCCATCTATTAATATATCCCATATTTTTTCCGAAATTCCGAATTTTGCTTTACGCCATTCAAAATAAGGTATCTCTATAATTTCTTGATAAGATTCAATAAATTTGGGATCAAATACTAAAAAGCGTTCATCTCTATTGGTATAATATTTATTTGGACGGAGTGGTTTACGAATTTCATTATTTAGCAGTTGTTTTGAAAACTTAAACAATCCAATCATTGAAAACCAAGAAGCATAGTGGTATCGAAATAAAGAATGTGAGTCCGTATTATATTTATTGGCAACACCTTCTGGATCGCAAAACCCAATGCGTGTATCCCATTCATTCGTGTTAGAAAACCAAACGCAAGAAGCATATTTTTTATCTATAGTAACTGGAATCTTGTTATCTGAAATAAAAGTAGATCCAGCATCACATTGTTCTAATGCTTCATTCAATTTTGATTTTAGTTTATCAGTAGATTTCCATGGACAAGAACCTTTAGATTCAAGTAACGAAATTGAATTTACCCCAAATTTTTTAAGAACAAAGTCAGGGGATTGACCCTTATAAGTAATTGTTGATGGCAATTGGCTAGAAATATATCCCCAAAAATCAACAACAATTGGATATTTTAAATAATCTTGTGCGAATATATAATTAATTGCTTGGGCTAATTCCCCAATACGTCCGGTTAATGAAAAATCTCTAAATTTTATACTATAATCATTTGTCAACTTTAGCTTAGGATCGGATGATTCAATTATAGTCTGCATACCAAAGAATGAACTGCAAGCTTGAAAAAATAAATCTAAATCAGCAGGGTTTTTTGACAAAATAGTTCTTGCCATCGCTATAGAAAGTCTTAAAGATGAAAAATTTAAATAATCATTATTTCCATTCTTTTTAAGATGTGCCCCTGTTGTACTTACTGACGCATGAGTATATTCATATATTGCAACTTCTTTCTTTCCAGTTATGAACATGGTATAAAACCCCCTTGCACTAAAAATATTTATAGTCAACTTATCCCTGTGATATTTTATTCAACGGATAAAACCCTCCAGTATTAGTAATTATTATACTCCTTCCGGTATAACTGTCTTTATTTATAGTATTGGCAACTGGTTGATTATCATAAATTAAACACTCTTCAATATCATCAACCAATTCCTGTGTTAATTTTTTTTGTGTAATTTTTATTACAACACCAGGCATTAACAACGGTACAAATCCAGGATGTTTTTTTAAATACTGCTTTATTTGAGTATATGCAGGATGTTTTTGCGGCGCCCTTTCGCGTATTGTTTGATCAAAGGCTTGACCAATATAATGTAATAAAATGTCACGATATTCATTTGTATTTTTATCATATTTTCCGGTTAATACGGCATAGAATCCATTGTCGTCTAAATACTTATTTGTCAAGTTAGAACTAATTTTTGAAAAGTCAATAACGGTATTACTCCATTCTAAAGTAACTAATTCCATAAAAGCCTCCTATAAACCCTTCCCCTAATTCATCTTACCCGCAATTTCCTTTAGCGTATTCCGTATGTCAAGAATTAACGCTAAAGTGCCAAAGAAAATTCCGGCTTTCCTTGTTAAAGGGCTAACCTGAAAGCCAGCCCTTTAACAAACGCTTTAACCGGGTTAGTTCGAAGTTAAAACGTACTGATTGTAGACACGGCCTAAATTCACAACCCTTACGGTAAATTCACCGGTCCATTTGGGGACCCAACTTACATAACAGTCATCGGAGGGGTCTTCGTCATATACTATGAGATTCCCATTGGAATCATAGATATACAGGTCAAGGTCGGTATCTCCGTCACCGGATACCCCTATTTCTGCCCTTTCATTCGCGCGGAAAACTGCGGGGAATTCATCGTAGCGGCCGCCGGGTAGTTTAAAAACACCGTATTTTGGACCGTTGGCGGCGCCCCGTGTTTTGGTTTGGGTAGAGGCGGCGACTTTATCAGCGAAGGCAAGCAGGGTTGCGTCCCCGCTTGCAAATTGCTTTGCGTCCGCAAGCAGATTTTCCGGGGTAAATTCAGGCTTTGCCGTTTTGGTTCCCGTATCTGCCGCCGGTTCTGCCGCTTTTCTTTCGATATCAAGGGCCTGGGTCTGTACTTTAGCCAAAATTTCGGCGGCCTCAATAAGGGCTGCTGCGGAATAGTTCTCGTACCCGTATTTCGCAAGACTATTGGCGGTCTGCAATGCCGATACATCGGAAGAAACAGCCTGGGAACCCGCTGCTTTTTCACTTACCTTGTTGGCATCCTCTTTCGGGGCTTCTTTTTTGGCACAGGACGATAAAACGCAGATTACCAAAAAGGCCACTAAAAACATCTTTCCTTTCATTTTTCTTCTCCTAAAACAAACTATTCATACGTACCGCCTTCATGCAACGCATGGCCACGGCGCTGTATATTCACCTAATACCCTCGTTGCTTCCGTACCAATTCAAGGTTCTTTTTTGCATTAGCATCGGTTGGATCGATTCTCAGGACCGCTTCAAAATCTGATATGGCGCGGTTAAGATCGCCTTTGCTGTTATAGGCAATACCACGTTCATTTAAGGCATTGGTATAGTTTGGGTTAATTTTAAGTGCGGCGGTAAAGTCCGCAATGGCCCGATCATACTCGCCTTTATCGATATATGCGTTACCACGCCCCCGTAATGCATACGTATCATTGGGAATGAGTTTCAGTGTGGCGGAATAATCGGCAATAGCACGGTCATATTCGCGTGTACCAAAAGTGTATGCGTTACCGCGATTGAGATATGCATCGGCATAATTAGGGTCAAGTCTTATCGCCTGTGTGTAGTCTGAAATTGCTTTGGCGTAATCCTGTTTCATGGAATACGCCAAGCCGCGCTCGTTATAGCAAGACGTATAATTCGGGTCGATTTTAATTGCCTGTGTGTAGTCTGAAATTGCTTTGTCGTAATCCCTTTTATTGAGATACGCCTGACCACGAAGGGCATATGCATTGGGTATATCCGGCGCAAGGTTAATGGCTTGGGTGAGGTCGGCAATGGCCTTGTCATACTCGCGTTTTTCATTATACGCAAAGCCCCGTTTAAAATACGGGCCGGCGCCGGGAAGCACTTTTAGGGCCTGGGTGAAATCGGCAATGGCATTGTCCCATTCGCCGTTATCAAGGTACATATCGCCGCGCGTATATAATGCCCACGCATTTTCAGATGAGGGGTCATTCTGACTGTATACAAATGCAGATACAAATATGAGCATAACGACCCATGCGATGGTTTTTACTATCTCCGCATGGCCGCCACCGGTCAGGCCGATCCTGGTTCCTGGGGTAAATTCTGCCATTACTGGTACTCCTTATTCACTTTTTAATACCCCTCCCGTACCTTCCACGCAGTTTCAAGGCCCTGTTTTGCATCGGCATTGTTTGGATCAATTTTCAATACCGCTTCCCAATCCGCTATCGCCTGGTCATAATCGCCCTTCTCTCTATACAGATAACCGCGAAGCCTATAGGTAGTGGCATCATTGGGATCAATGCTGATTGTCTGGGTATAGTCCTCTATCGCTTTGTCCAGATCGCCCATTGCGTGAAACGCAAGACCACGATTGTAATAGGCTCTAGCATATTTGGGCTCAAGGCTGATTGCCTGGATGTAGTCCGCTATGGCCTTGTCTATATCGCCCTTATTGAAATACGAAACCCCACGACCGCCATAGGCATAATTGGGATCGATGCTGATCGCCTGGGTGTAGTCCGCTATCGCCTTGTCTATATCGCCCTTCTCGTAATACGTATTACCGCTATCCAGGAACGAAGCGGCGGCCTCCGGGGTACTCCCCTGGCCTTGAGCGCTGGTTTTTCCGGTACAGGCCGTAAAGAGCAGCATGAGCAAGGTTATCGCCGGTACCATCTTCTTCATGTTTTCCCCTTAAACGGTTTTTCTGGCCTGTTTCCCTTTCACCGGAGGGGTCCCGGAAGGCACTGCAAGTATTTCGGAACTTTTTTTCTCCGCCAATTTTCCGACAGCGTAGTTTACGAGATTCCTTGCCTCACCGCTCAATTTGAAAATATGAATAAATAAGTGTTTTTCCCGATCCGTCATGGTCCCGCCTTTATTTGGAACATCTCCATCCATTAGAGGATATTCTAAGGAAGCATAGGGGCCATAATAAACTCCAATGAGGTATTTTGTCAATCATTGGAATTTTTTACAAAATCATATAAAACCTACATAAATGTAGGTTCTTGGTTTTTGAAAGCCTTTATTCAGCCCGGCGGCGCTGTTTGCTTGCGTAATGGCCCTGTTTTAGGTATTATTGGCTTTAGGAAGGCTCCGGTGTTACGATTTGACCATACGGTAAACCAAAGAATCAGCGAAGTCCGTCAGGCATTGGGGCATACACAGGAACAGTTTGCGGCGGGTATAAAAATCAGCAAAACCTATCAGGGCCATATTGAGCGAAATGAGCGCCAAGTAAACGACCGTATGATCAGTAGCATTTCCATGACCTATGGGGTAAGTGAGGAATGGCTTAAAACGGGAACCGGCGATATGTTTGACAAATTCGATGATTTCAGGCTGGAACAGATTACCCGGAATTTCAAAAAACTGGACGCCAAGGCCCAGGAATATGCGCTAAAGCTGATTGATTTGCTGGTGGAATACGAGGCGGATAAGCCGCCGTGAAGGAAAAGGAACTGTGCTGAATAAGGCCCTGATCAAGTCCTTAAGTGGAAAACTATGCCCCCTTCTTGACGGGAAACTTGACGATATTCTCAAATACCTGGGCTGCCACTTTGCCCATTTTTTCAAGGTTTTCGGCTTCGATGTGATCCGCATATTCATCAAAAACGGCCTTTGTTTTATGCCCGGTGGTACGCATAATTTCCGCCGCTTCTGCCTTGTCCAGCATCCGGGCGCTGTAGTAGTGCCGCCAGCTATGAAAAACGATATTCCGCCCTTTTTGGTCTATTCTTTCCTGTTCCCGATTTTCTTTGACAAGCTGCTCATTCAATTTTTCGATTGCTTCATGTAAGCCCCGGATAAGCATATTTTCACTAAGGGGCGCATCGGGGCGGGTACTGTAGAAAATAAACCGGTCCCCGCCCTGGTGGGGGTTGCTTTGCAAGAGGGCAAGCAGTTCTGCCCGGATTTCCGGCAGCAGGATCGCCCGGCGTTCCTCGTTTGTTTTGGGGGCTTTCAAGCCGTCAATGCTCCACGAATGGCGGACATATAAAATGGGCTTTACCGGGTCAAGGTCCGATTCCCGCAGGGCCAGCACTTCCCCTAACCGCAGCCCGGTTGTAGCAGATAAATGGTTTGCGGTGCGGACCCGGTCATCTTGCCATGGAAGGGCGAACAGTTCCGCCGCTTCCTGCGGGGTCAATACTCCACGTTTTTTGATACTCCCGGAAAACCTGAGCAGTCCTTCGGTGGGGTCAATGGGGATGATCTTTTCAGCGGCTGCCCATTTTAATGCGGTAAACCCGGCAATCAAAATGCCGTTTAAATAATTGGCTGAGTATTTTTCACCTTTATCGCTTTTGGTTTCCCCCAACCGCAGGGAGAACCTTTTTATATCTTCCCGCGTTATGCTTTCCAGGGTGCGGCCTTTGAAAAACGGCTCCCAGTTCCGGGCTATGCGGTTTCCACTTTCCTGGGCATGGCGCTTACCCAGTTTGTACCCCCGACCTACCTTTTCCCGGATATAGGGGGAGCGGTCCCAGTCCCAGAATTCTTTCAGGAATTCGACAAAATCCCGGTTCCCCTTCCCGGCCTTTATGATGGGGAAGCTGATAAGCCCCCTGCGCCGGAGGGCTCCGGCAATTTGAAGCGCCGCTGCCGGGTCCAGATCGGGAGTTTTCTCGATAGATTGCAGGATGTTTTTAAGCCCGCCCTCAACTTCCACGGTCCGCCGTGCGGCCTTTACACGGGCCACGGGTAGGCCGTTTTTGAGCCATTCCCCGGCTATGATTGCCGCTTCGTCCCTGTTTTTTGTCCGGGTTGACCGGGTAACTACGACCGTCCCCGTTTTGGGGTCCATGATTTGAGCGTAATACTTCCCGCTCTTGCCTGGAAAAAGATAAAACCGGCGCATAACTCCTCTCTTTGAAAGTCTCTAAAGATTCTTTCTAAAGATGATTTGGAGTAATATCGCCGGTTCATCCGGTAGAAATTACGTAATTCCTTACTACGTAAAGAATTGGGGAGTGAAGGATTCGAACCTACGAAGGCTGAGCCAACAGATTTACAGTCTGCCCCATTTGACCACTCTGGAAACTCCCCGGATAACAAAACAACCCGGATTTTATACCGGTTTTCTATACCATTTTGCCCAGAGCCATCTTCCGGAATCGAACCGAAGACCTGCGCATTACAAGTGCGCCGCTCTGCCAACTGAGCTAAGATGGCGTTGCACCGTTAACTGCGGTGCAATAAAAAACATTCCTAATCGACCAAACGGTCCAAGGGCCCCTATGGCGTTAGTAATACCTATTATATACCAGATTAGGGCCTGTTAAGTCAAGGGCTACGGAGACTGAAAAGTGCAGTCGGCCTTGATAAAAGCCATACTCGGGCTATAACCAATATGGAGAAAGATGGCTACCCAAAGTATATTCAAGTCTTCTTGGCCGCATCCATAGGTAGCGTAGGTTTTAAGGAATAACCTAAAATCTACGCTACTTATAGCGTAGGACTTAAACGAAGAGGCCAAAAAGCCTAAAAATGGTACATGAATGGTACATAGCCGTCAAAAAGGCTGTGTTAGACCATGAACTTTTGTCCCTGCAAAGGGAATTATTGCTGGAAAAACTTAAAAATATTGATAAGCAAATGAGTTCCGCTTCTATTAAAAAGAACAAAGGCTACACGCTCATGTTTGTCAATGGAAAGTTTCATGTCATGGAAAGTTTCATGTCCGGTATATTGACGCCGAAACAGGTAAATACATCCCCATAAAAAGAAGCCTTGACACGGCTGACCGTGAAGAAGCCGACAAACGGGCCGTCAAGTATCGGGAAGGGCTTATTGCTGATTATTATAGAAAGAAAACCAAAGTCAAGGATATTTACGAACTTTTTTCCAATTACTATAAACCAGAAAAATCGGCCTACTTGCAAGACCAGATAGAAAGAGGGGACCGTGCGCTCAGCCCGATAATTATTCAGAAATACGATGGGTATATGAATAATCACTGGATTCCATTTTTGAAAGAAAATCATATTACAAAAATTGAAGAAATCACTCTTGACGGTACCATAAAGTCTTTTCAGGATTATTTACTCAAAAAAGGCATCAGCAAAAAAACGATAAATACCAACATCATAAATGGGGTAATAAAACCCGTTTTCAACACCGTTATGAAAGAGAAAAACATATTTGATACCAAGCTAAAATATAACTTAAAGGGGGCAAAACAAGACCAGACAGGTGCTACTCCACAAGCCAAAACCTTATTCCTTTTGAATGATCCTGACCTATGGAAGTTGTATAGAAATAAGAAAGTAATGAATGAGAAGACATATAAAAAATATTGGTTGTGGTGTTTATTATCTGCCACTACGGGTTTAAGGGAAAGTGAAATATTTTATCTACGAAAATCTGACTTTTCATACAATAGGGTACCTCTAAAACTCTTAACAAAGTCCTTACGTAAGGATAAAATAGGAACCATGAAACAGCATGGATTTTTTGATGAAAATGATAAGTTAAAGGAGCTTAGTGCGCTCGGAGACCCCCTGGAAAAGCTCAATAAG
>BNVE01000094.1 GCA_025997875.1 Spirochaetia bacterium | reverse complement strand
TGACCAAAACGACGATTTTACATGATGACGGTACGCAAAGTGAAGAAACACGGTATTACATAACGAGTTTGGAAGCGAACATTGAGGATTTTGCGCGTGCGGTACGGGGACACTGGTCGGTAGAGAGTATGCACTGGCATCTGGATGTAACATTCAGGGAGGATAAAAACCATACGCTGAACAAAACAGCGGCAGAAAACATGAACATCATACGGAAATGGGCGTTGGCACTGCTTAAGACATTACAGCTGGGGAAAAAATACAGCCTCAGACTCAAACGCCGCATATTGAGCTGGGGGTTTGAACAACATCTTGAGGCCGTCCTCTCGCTCTGATGTTTCATGCGTTTGTCGTGGGAAATAGCCAATGTGGGCTATGCCTTAACCGGGGCGCTCACCAAAACCACTTCGGGCTTTGCCTTGCAGGTACAGATTGCCGACACTACCAACAGCGGCGAAACCGTAGCCTCCTACAGCGGTTCCTGCACCGCCGGAGAACTGGACAATTTTACGGGCATAAAGAAAGCCTCTCTGGACTTGCTTACCCAACTGAAATTTGAGCTTAACGACCGGGACCGGACAGCCCTATTGGGAGCCGGATCGGAGCAATCCCAAAAAGCCGAAACCGCCCTTGCCCGGGGCATTACCGCAGCGAAAAGCGGGACCGAGGTACAGACCCTGGCCTATTACTATCAGGCCGCCGCCATCGATCCCTCCCTGGCCGAAGCGGTGAACCGGATGTCGGTAATGTCCGCCAATATCACCAGCGGCAATATCGGAGCGAATGTCCGCAACGATATCGCCTGGAGGGATGCCTGGGTTAAGCGCTTAACGGAAACGGAAGATTTTTTCAGAAATTATATAAAAACGCCCCCGCCCTATGACCTCGTGTATTCCACGACCATACAGACCGGAGCGGCTAATTACCAGAACCGGACCGTGGAGCTGAGTTTTGGGATAGAACTGCTCCCTGCTTCAATGGAGTGGTTTGATACCATGGCAAAGGTGGTAAAAACGGTACAGGCAGGGTTAATTGCCACCGGCAGAACCAAGGAGTGGGGATTCTCGATGACAGAGCGTGCCCAATTTAGTGGGGCTGCTGGTGGTCTTTTTGAGTATGACAGAGTCTCTTGGCCAGGTACAACGATATCCCAGGGCACAAGTCCTTTTACCAATCAGAATAAGACCTTTACCGTTGTTGCGAAACTGGTTAACGAGGAGGGGATAAGTATAGGTAGACAAAGCATTACCTTAGCCTATGGATGGACCATTAATTTTACGGAACGTTTTGAATATATTCGGGATAGATGGGACCATACCCAAAGAGCGACGGTAAAAACATCTAATATACTAATACACCCCAAGCCGGTTGTTAGCCAGACGGTAAGCTTCCCCGCAGTCAAGGCGGATTTAATTACCGACAAATTGACCATAAAAATTGTCAGTGTGGACGGTGTTGCCGCCGAAACAGCGGGCAAAGACGGTCATATTATGATTGCCACCAAAGCACAATATAACTTGTCGTCCCACGGTATTGCCGCACGGAAAGCGAATAATGATTTAACGCAAGATGCCTTTTACCTTTTTGAAAATGGAATAATAACTGATTACATTGGGCCTAGGGGTAATGCCAGAGAGCCTGTGCCTGGAGGGAATATCATTATACCGTCAACATTACATAATGGGGAACCCATTACCTCTATTAAAGATGACGTTTTTCTTAATGTTAATGCGCGGAGATTTACCATTCCTGCAAATATAAATGTACTTCCTAATGCCTCAGGTGTTGTCTATTTCTTCAAAGAGTATGTTGGGAATGGCAAAAGAGCAGGCACTTATACGCTTCCGTCTATGTGGAGCAGTGGCAAATGAACTATGGTAAGAGCCGTTCAAGGGAAACTTAGCCCCGTACGGGGAAAAGATATTTTTGTAGCTCCGCATAAGGGCGGAGTTTGGAGGAAAGAATGAAAATGAAGTTGGGTAACATGAAATTCTGTTTCTTGTTGGTATTTGGGTTGCTGGTAACCGCATTTGTCACTGCTGAAGGGGGGCAACAACAAGCTCCGGCTCCAACTGGCCCCTCTTCCTTGGTTGGCGTTGCATACAGTACAAATGACGGGAGCATAAAAGTACATTTCATCAATTGGGATAAGATAGATATGTATTTCCAGGGTGAAAAACTGGAAAGGACATATAACTATAATTCAAGTACCGGAACAGGTAAAATTATTATAGGGCGGTTATCGGCTGCGATATATGATTTTACGATCAACAATGGTCCTCCTGAAGAATTAGTATTAACTGCTAATATCAATGCAGTACAACAGGTGATGGCGGTAGAACCGGAATCTTTTCTCGCAATGGAGTTGGAACTGCTTAGTGAGGGAAACATTCGCCTACAGAGGAAACAAGAATAATAGCATTGACGAGAAAGCACCGAATGTGGCAAGAACCGTTCGGTGCGAACTTTTCTCGGTATGGAGAGAAGATGTTTTTGATGATTCGACTGATGAGCGGGGCAAAGGGGTAAAGAAGATGTATTCTAAAGAGATCAATTTTGGAAATGGCGAAACAGTGCAGTTTGATTTTGTTTGCAAGGGATGTAGCAGTACCGTTAGCGGGACAGTCCCTCGTCCAATTTACAACCGTCCGACAGACACAACCGTTTCTTGTTGCGATCAATCTTTTGATGTTGATGTTATTTCCTACGCCGGTGGAGTTAATGGTATTTTTTATGTACAGGAATTAGATAAAAAAGCTGTCGTTAATATAAAAATGGTCTAGTGCGGAAAGGGTGCCTGGTACCAAAAAACAAGAGCCGTTCAAGAGAAATTTAGCCCCCCGTATGGAGAGAACGAATGAGGGTGATGGAAAACGAGATAGGAAGGACGATTACATGACCAGGGATATAACTTCATCACCGTGGGCGCCAAGCAGTTCCTGTTTTGTGGGGTCCACCACTAAATCCATGTCTTCAATGGGTATCACACCTAACAGGACACCACCATCGCCGGGTATAACCAAGGCAGGACAGGTTGTTTGGCGGTCTTTCCAGTGTATCTCTACCGGCTCAGTTACCTTGCAAATCTCCTTTGTGTTATTTCCCAGGGAGACCCGCCGGAGGCCCACTACTTCAAGGCCCAGCCGAACCTGTACCCATTCCTTGATAATCAAGGTTCCCGCTCCGGTGTCTACCAACGCCCGTACAGCAGTTTCCCGCACTTCCGGGGCTTTGATGGCTCCGCACTCGACCCTAATCTTATCACCCGCGTTTTTCAAGGTGATGTCTGCGAATACGTGTCCCATAAAATCCTCCGCCACTAATGTACAACAAATAGGGGCTAAAAGCAATGGCGGGACAGGCACAGGCGCTACGAACGGCGCCAAGGAGGTATTTATGCGTAAAAAAAATTTCCCGGTAAGCAGCTTGTTTTTATTGCTGGTATTCTTTGCAATCTCCTGCGCCACAACTGCCCCCATTCCCGCAGGGAGAAAGACCGGACATATCCAAAGGAATGGGGAAAAATATATTCAGTGGAATTACGAAATGATGTGTAAAAATTCTTTAAGCGCAGTTTCGACAGCTAAAAGATCGACTGGAGATAGCACTCCCATTTTACTCTTTAAGCGGCTTTTGTCGGCGCTCATTATTTGGTCTGACATGGCTTTACTACTGACACCATTGACCGTTACTACAGCTTCGCCGGGATATATTCGGGAAGTATTGCTGGTGAGTGGAATAACAACAACCCTCGCCAAATACTGGTTTGCGATGTCGTTGCTCATGATTATTGCAGGTCGTGTTTTGTGAATTTCCGAACCGACAGCCGGGTCAAATTCGACCCACCAGATACTGCCGCGTTTCACTGCGGGTTACCTATGGGACCAAAAGATGCGTTACACCATTCCTGCGCTTCTTGTTCCCGTTCAGAGTCTGCCGCCATTGCAATATATGCTTCTTCCAGTGCGGCTTCAGCGCTGCGGGAACGGACAAGATTTGAAATATAATCGTCAAGTCTATGCAGCGCGATTATTGGTTCGAGTGAATGATAAACATCTTCTTCAACGGAAATTGTCATTTGCTTAAGCATATTGTACCCTCTACTGGATTTTAATATAGGGTAAAAACCGCTATTTTGTCAATATATAGGAGTAAACTTGCATGAAAAGATGCCTTTTCTTTTTGTCCGTCTGTACCAGACTAATTCGCAGTTTTCTACTGCAAACTGTGTGCGGTTTACTAACCGCCATCCTCCTTTCCTGCGCCACCACCGTCCCCATCCCTGATTGGGCCCAATCCCCCGCCGCCATCACCCAGGTGTACCCCAATGACGCCTATATCGCCCGGCGCGGACGGGGCCAAACACGGGAGGCCGCGGAAGTCGCCGCCGCTGCGGAAATTGCCCGGTATTTTATCAGCCAGATAAGCGCAAACAGCAGTTACCGGACAAACATTAGTGAACAGAACGGCGTTATTAATGAAAGCAGGGAAACCGAAGACTCGGCCTTTGTTGCCTCGGAGATAAACCTTGCGGGGCTCCGTTACGCCCCGGATGCCTTTTACAACAAAGCGGAAAACCAATGGGAAACCCTGGCCTACCTTGACCGCGCCGAAGCATGGGCGCTATACGAACCCCGCTTTAAAAAACAGGCCGATTCATTCCGGGCCCTGTATGATGGGGCGGAAAACGAAAACGACCCCTTCAAAAAGGCCCTGCGCTGGCTCGCCGCAGCCCAATACGCCGGAAGCGCGGAATTCGAGGCCGCCAATACTTTTGGACAGATACTGGACCCCGCACGGATGAACGCCGCCTTTTCCGCTGTCCGCAGTGATGCTGCGGCCATCCCGCAAAAAGTTGATACCGCCCGCAGAAACGCTGACGTTTTTATCGACTGCCCTGTGGATTTTGAATCTGCCG
Source organism: Spirochaetia bacterium (assembly GCA_025997875.1). Classification (GTDB taxonomy): domain Bacteria; phylum Spirochaetota; class Spirochaetia; order Treponematales; family Breznakiellaceae; genus BNUT01. Next base: position 12,401 of record BNVE01000094.1, on the reverse strand, counting down.
TTACTAATGCCTTTTCCCGCGCCCTGAGCGCTGAAGGTTTTCCCGTAGCCAAGGCCCGCGCCGGGGCTGCCGCTGTCTGTACCATCACGGTTGACGAAGGAATGCAGCAACGCGATTTGGGTATCTTTTACTTCCCCTCATTACAAGCGGTGTTTACCGGCAGTTCCGGTACGCTTTTCACCTACAACGCATCTGCGGAACGGGCCGGCGCGGTAACGGCGGACGTGGCAAAACGGCGGGCCTATACCGCACTTGCGGAAGCGGTGCAAAAATCATTTCACAGTGAATTAATTGCCAACAGCGGCAATAATTAATTTAGGAGGTTCAATAATGAACAGGCAACTAAGGAATATCGCATTTTCTGCGGTGGTATTGATGACGATTTTGTTTACGGGGTGCAAAACAACGGATGGCGGTGGAACGCCTACGGCGGCGGCTATTCCGTCTGCGTCAAACGTGGATGTCGCGCCGACACGGGCGGTTATCAGGGATTGGAGTAACCGGAGCATGGGAATACCTTCCACGCCGCCCTGGCTTCAAGCATTGCTTTTGGGGAATAGCGGCCCAGTGAAACAGGAATTCGGTATCAATGGCTCAAACCGGGTAAAACCCATTGCTGCGCAGAATCGCAACCGGGAAAGCGCACGGGTCCAGGCTGGCCTCCTTTTTGCGGCTAAAACGGCAAACGAACTAAAACAATACGTTGTCACCGGCGCAGGATCGGTACTGGATGGCGGGGAATTGGACATTGTGGAAGAAATCGCAACGGCAACAAAAGTAACCATTGCGGGGAACGAGACCGTTACGGATTTTTGGCAATTAGTCGAAACCGAAGATATGACAACCCATCAGAAAACTCAGGAGTATTTGTACTGGATAGTTTACAGTATGCCGGAAGATACCTGGAAAGCGCTGGTACGAAAATATACCAACGACATCATCGGCAAAATTCCCGACCGGGCGGTACAGACAAAAGTAGCCCAGGCCTTTGGCGACATTGACGCCGCCGCATCCCGCGAAACAATGATGACCGAAGCCCAGTTCATAGTCCAGGTCGAAGCCCAGCGCCTCGCCGCCGAACGGGCCTATGAGCTGGAGCAGGCGCGGATCAACGGACAGACCGCCGTAGCCGTGGCAGCCGCAACACCGGCTGCGCAAACCAAGCAGGAAATCTACGTTTCAGGGGACCCCGCCAAAATCGCCGCCGCAAGCGTAACTGCCGCCGATATCGATTGGATAACGGCATTATCAACTGCCGCAAGCGTGATGTCTCAGACAGGCAAATAAGCAAAACAGGCCGGGAACTTCTGCGCAGTCAGCTGTTCCCGGTCAGTTATTCAATAGCACATTTATTTTACCGACAACTTCTGCCATTTCTTCATCTTTCGATTTCGTAATAAACTTAATATCCCGTTTTCTCCAATCAAAACTTTTTATTTGATCGGACAATATTACACCGGTTATTTTTTTACTGACGATCTTTACTTCAAAGGGATATCCTTTTTTTTGACTGGTTATCGGACAAAAAATAGCCAATCCAACTTTTTCATTGTATTCTTTGGGAGAAATAACTATCGCAGGCCTGTTCCCCTTTTGTTCATGTCCTTTTTGCGGATCAAAATCCAGCCATACTATATCGCCGCGTTCCGGGATATAACCTTCCTTTACCATACTTCTTTTCCTATGGGGCCGCTTGTCTCGATCTCTCCATGAATATTTTTTTCATTTACCAAATCCAACATTTCAGACAATTTATTCTTCCTTGGTTTTATAATAAGTTCATCACCCTTGTCCTTAATATCAACTTCCCTCAGTAGCAGCAACGATTCCGGCGGTACAAAAAGCTGTTCCGGCATGGTATTACACCCCATATACTTGCTGTATTTCCACCAAAGGGTTCCTTGTTCCGCCGGATTTTTGGCGTCCGCATTGGTAAAGAGGACCGCCTGCTCAAAGGGCTCCTCCGAGAGCTGGGTTACGGCGATGCGTACCCGGTTAAAGGGTTCGCCGGCTGTCTCCGGGCCGCCTGCATTTTCGCCGCCCGCAGCGGGACCTGCGCCGGGCGCGGCAGGCGCAAAGTCGTGGGCGCGGATGCCCACGTGGGTTACGTCACCGGGAACCGGCGCGCTGAGCCGCAGGGGGAGCCCCCAGTCCAGGGCGTAGATTTCCCTTTCCCCGGTTTTTTTGATGGGGGAGATGTTCTTGCACCCCGTCAGTTGGGCGATCCGTACCAGGCCCGGGTTGGCAAAGAGTTCCTTTGTCGGTTTTTTACCCAGGACCCGGCCCCCGTCCATCGCCAGAACTTCCGCACAGAGCCGGTAAGCTTCGTCCCGGCTGTGGGTGACCATGATCACATCACTGCGGGTTTTAAGGAGTTCCAGGAACTGGAGCTGCATAAGCTCCCGCAGATTGGTGTCCAGGGCGGAGAAGGGTTCGTCCAGCAGGATCACTTCGGGCTCCCGGATAAGCATCCGCGCCAGGGCGACCCGCTGCTGCTGCCCCCCGGAAAGCTGATTTGGGTAACGGCGTTCCAGTCCGATAAGGCCGAATTGTTCCAGCCAATCACGGGCCTTTTTTTTGGCCTCCCCTTTCGTCATGGACCGTCCGGCTAAGGACCTGCCGGCCAAGGGCCTACCTGCCCCGGATAGCCCGGCGGTGATGTTTTCCAGTACCGTCATCCGGGGGAAGAGGGCGTAGTTCTGGAAGAGGTAGCCCACCCGGCGCAGCTGGGGTTTCAGGTTTATTTTTTTTGATGAATCAAAGAGGACCCGCCCGTTTACGCTGATATGCCCTTCGTCGGGGGTTTCGATCCCCGCGATGCACTTAAGGGTCATACTCTTGCCGCAGCCGGAGGCCCCCAGAATGCCCAGGCAGCCGGCGATTCCCCCGGAACCATCGGCGGCAAGGCCGCTATCGGCTGTTTCAAAATTGATCTCAAGGGAGAAGCTGCGGGAAAAGCGTTTGCGGATGGAAACCCTAATACCCACTATTTAGCCCGCTTTTCCTGAATGGTAAAGTAGTTCATCAGGGCCACCACCACAAAGGAAAAAAGCACGATGATAAGTACGTAGTTGTAGGCAATGTCCATGTCCCCGGAGGAGACGGCGGAGTAGATCGCCAGGGGCAGGGTACGGGTCTTGCCGGCGATGTTCCCGGCGATCATGGCGGTGGCGCCGAATTCACCCAGGCCCCGGGCAAAGGCCAGGACCCCGCCGGAGGCGACCCCGGGCATGGCGGTGGGGAGGCTCACCTTCCAGAAAATCTGCCATTCGGAAAGGCCCAGGGTGCGCCCGGCGTAGATAAGGTTGGGATCAACCTGTTCCAAAGCGCCCCGGGCGGAGCGGTACATCAGGGGGAAGGAGATGGCCACCGCCGCCAGGACCGTGGCCCCCCAGGAAAAGGCTATTTTAACGCTGAAAAAATCGAGGAAGAATTTCCCCACCGGGCCCCGGACCCCGAAGATATACAATAGAAAAAAACCCGCCACCGTGGGGGGCAGGACCAGGGGCAGGGTAAGGATGCCGTCCAGAATCATCTTCCATTCCTTCCGGCGTATCCCGGCGACCAGGCGGGCCGCCAGGAGTCCCAGAAAGAAGGTCACCACAATCGCCGCCGTGGCGGTTCGTATGGAAATCAGAATCGGCGACAGGGGAATGGGGGCGCTATTCATTCATTAATTGTTAGCAGAAAACCCGTAGTTCTTGAATATGGCCAGGCCCTCCGGGGATGCGAGGAAATCAAGGAACAGCTGCGCTTCTGCGGGATGGGCGGTGGCCGCCACGATCCCCACGGGGTAGATGACCTTCTGGTGGCTGCCCGCCGGGGCCTCGGCGATGATCTCCACGGTATCGACGGAAATGGCGTCGGTCCCATAGACCACGCCCACATCGGCGCTGCCCTGGCCTACCCAGTTAAGCACCTCTGTCACGTTGGTTCCCAGGCTGGGCTTGGCGGCCTGTACAGCGTCCCAAATTCCCAGGCTGATAAAGGCTTCCCTGGCATACTGGCCCGCAGGCACGCTGGCGGGGTCCCCCAAAGCAATGGTCTTGGCCTGGGTAATGTTCCGGAAGCCGGTAACCGCCGTAGTTGTTCCCTTTGGTTTGATCAGCACCACCTTGTTTTCCAGCAGGGGTTTTACCGATACGCCGGTAACCAGGTTTTTATTCACCAGGTTGTTCATCTGGGCAGGCGCGGCGGACATGAACACATCCGCCCCAAGGCCCTCTTCGATCTGGGTCTGGAGTTTGCCGGAACTGTCGAATGTACCGTCCACGGTGATCCAGGGGTATTTCTGTTGGAACCGGGGGATAAGCTCCTTTTCAAAGGAATTCCGTAAGGAAGCCGCAGCGGCTACCAGAATGGTAACCGGTTCATGCTGAACCGCAGCGGGGGCGGTAGGGGCCTCTTTCCTGGCGCCCGCGAAAAGCGGGGACCGGCCCAAGCCAAACAGAATAAAAGCCGTTAATAATAAACAGGACCTGGAAAACTTTGTTCTTTTCATATCAGTTTTTTTTCCTTATCTTACCAGGACATCTTTTATTCTTTGCAGCAGATAGGCGGGACTGACCGGTTTGGAGATCATCTCCTCGGCGCCCTGGATAAGAGAATGGGCAGCAAATTCTTCGGCACTGTGGCTGGAAACGACGATGACCGGGATATCCATCAATTTGGGGATCTTCTGTATTTGACGGAGGAATTCAAAGCCCGACATGCCGGGCATTTCAAGGTCCAGCAAGATAAGATCCACCGGGGCGGTATTGAGTAACTCTAAGGCCTGCAGGGCCGATTCAGCCTGCATCAGCTTATACTTGCCGCCCAGTATGTTATTATAGACCGCAAGCTCCATCGATGAATCATCAATTGTCAAAATCGTCGCCTGATCTGCCATACTATTATTCCAGAATAATACCGATATCCCCTACTGTCAACAAGCCGCAAAAAACACTTGCCCCGGACGGGGGCTTTTTAGTATTTTTGATAACGAAAACAGATAATATTCATTAAAAGGGAGATTCTCATGGCACAGCACCAATTCCAGACCGAAGTAAACCAGCTTTTGCACCTGATCATCCATTCACTCTACTCCAACCGGGAGATCTTCCTGCGGGAACTGGTCTCCAATGCCTCGGACGCGCTGGACAAACTCAAGTACCTTACCGTGGCGGATGACGCCTATAAGTCCATCAGCCTCGATCCCCGGATCGACATTTCCTTCCATAAAGACAGCGAGCACCCCGCTTCCTCAACCCTCACCATCGCCGATAACGGCATCGGCATGAACGAGGCGGACCTGGCGGAATCCCTGGGGACCATTGCCCGGTCGGGGACCAGGGCCTTCCTGGAAAAGCTCACCGAGGACGCCAAAAAGGATTCCAACCTGATAGGCCAGTTCGGGGTGGGCTTCTATTCGGCCTTTATGGCGGCGGACAAAATTGAGGTGATCAGCCGCAAGGCCGGGGAGGAAACGTCCTGGAAGTGGTCCAGCGACGGCAAGGACGGCTACGATATCGAGAAGCTTGAAGGCCCCGCCGCACGGGCCAACCAGGGCAGCACGGTGATCCTCAGTCTGACCGAGGAGGGGGCGGAATTCGCCAACCGTTGGTCCATCGAAGACATCATTAAACGTTACTCCAACCACGTTGCCTTCCCCATCTACCTTACCTACGACGAAAATGAATACGACGACAAGGGTAAGGTAAAATCTACCAAGACAAAGACCGACCGGATCAACTCCGGCACCGCCATCTGGCGCCGTTCCAAGTCGGAACTTAAGGAAGAGGATTACAACGAATTTTATAAGCAGCTTGGGCACGACAGCGACGAGCCCCTCTTCTACGTTCACACCAAGGCCGAGGGGACCCTGGAATATTCGACCCTGTTTTACATTCCCAGGAAGGCCCCCTTCGATATGTACAACGTGGACTACAAGCCCGGGGTCAAGCTCTACGTCAAGCGGGTGTTCATCACCGACGACGACAAGGAGCTGATGCCCACCTGGTTGCGCTTTGTCCGGGGGGTGATCGATTCGGAGGACCTGCCCCTGAACGTGAGCCGGGAAATTCTCCAGCAGAACAAGGTGCTCCTTAATATCAAGAACGCCTCCGTAAAGAAGCTCCTTGCTGAATTCAAAACCCTGGCGGATAACGCCGCCTCCGGTTCCGACGAAGTCAAACAGAAGTGGGAGACCTTTATCAAGGAATTTAACCGGCCCCTCAAAGAAGGACTCTACCAGGACTATGGCAGCCGGGAGGCGCTTCTGGAACTGGTGCGCTTCAAGAGCAGCGCCGTGGAAGGCTGGACCAGCCTGGCGGACTACAGCTCCCGGATGAAGGGCGATCAAAAGAGCATCTACTATATCACCGGCGGCGACGAGCACACCCTCCGGTCTTCCCCGCTCCTGGAAGCCTACAAGGCCAAGGACATCGAAGTCCTGATCATGGATGACGAGATCGACGATATCGTGATCCCCTCGGTGGGCAGGTATAAAAAACCCGGGGAAGATTCCAAGGAATATGAGATCAAGGCGGTGAACCGCTCCGGCGCGGATGAGGAACTGGGTGAGAAGAAAGACAAGGCTGCGGAAAAGGAAATAAAGCCGGTCATCGAAAAGATCAAGAAGGCTTTGGGCGAGCGGGTCAAGGACGTTAAACTTTCCCGCCGCCTCCACGATTCCCCATCCTGCATTGTGGCGGACGAAAACGATCCCACCCTGCAGATGGCCCAGATGCTCAAGGCCATGGGACAGGCGCCCATGGACGACATCAAACCGATTCTGGAGGTGAACGGGGAACACCCCATTGTGGCCGCCCTCAAGGATGTGGAGGACGAGGCCCGCATTGCCGATGTGGCGGGGGTATTGCTGGATCAGGCCCTTTTGGTGGAGGGGATCAAGATCAAGGACCCTGCGGATTTTGTAAAACGGCTTAACCGGCTGCTGGCAAAATAGGACGTAAAAATTTGTCCGGTAGATGGGAGGCCTTCTGCCGGACAATTGCTCATTTCATAATAGGATTATAGTCAATAATTTTAGAGAAACCCCTAACTATTTACCCTGTTTATAGAGGCTGAATTTTCTAAAGGGTAGCGGGTTTCCAGTCCTTTCGCAACATCAAGAACGATCCGCTTGCCATCCTCGTTTAGTTTATCGGAAGCCCGCGCTATCTCCAGGGCTGCGGGGGTGTGACTTGAATATATCTTTTCCTTTCCCGTTACCAGGTATTCAACAGAAGTATTGAGGGAATTGGCTATCTTGGTCGCCATGTCAGCCCTGGGGTATATTTCGCGGGCCTTCCAGGTTGAAAGGGTCGGCTGTTTTAGGCCTGTTTTAACAATAATTGGATTATCTTTTCCTCCGGTAATCATATCATACCGTTTCCAAAAATCATCGGCACTGTACTCTTCCATGGCCCTATTATCGGATTTGGCCTGAATTTGCTCAAAAACAGGGACTTGATCTAATTGCATCTGCAATTTAATATATTAAATTACTTCATTTGCAATTTCAAGGAGTTATAAGCGTACATGAATATGCTGGCTGCCATTCCAACCTATAATGAAGCTTTAAATATTGACGCTTTTATTAAAACTCTATTTGAACATATTCCTCAAAATGCTGAAATTCTTGTGATTGATGATAACTCACCCGATGGAACGGCGGCGTTGGTGGAAAAATTAATTCCCTCCTACCCGGCAAGGCTGCATATATTAAACCGGCCGGAAAAACAGGGACTGGCGGCGGCGTATCTTGCTGCGTTTAACTGGGGCTTCAATCGTGACTACGATGTATTTCTCGAAATGGACGCGGATTTTTCCCACAAGCCCGAATATATTCCCAAAATGCTTAAAGAAATTTCAGCCTATGATGTGGTAATAGGTTCAAGAAATATAAAGGGCGGCGGGGTTGAAGGTTGGTCTGTAATTCGAAATATGATTTCAAAAGGCGGTTCGTTGTATTCCCGTATGGTTTTAGGATGTCCCATAAAAGACTTAACCGGTGGATTTAATATGTGGCATAAAACCGCGCTTGAGAAAATTTGTTTACAGAATATCATTTCAAGAGGATATTCATTTCAGGTTGAAATGAAATACCGCAGCTTTTGTGCGGGCTGTTCCATAAAAGAAATACCAATTATTTTTCCTGACAGAAAATACGGAAAATCAAAAATGTCGAAAGGGATTTTTATGGAAGCCTTAATCAATATTTGGAAAATCAAAAAGGCTGTTGGAAGAGAAAGCGGTATAGATCAGTTTGTAAAATTTGCCATAACAGGCGGATTGGGAACGGTTACAAATCTTGCCATATTTTTTGTTTGTGTTGACAAATTATCGCTTTCTGAAATTCCTGTAAGTATTATTTGTTTTCTAATCGCGGGAACCCAAAACTACATTATTAATCACAAATGGTCATTCGTACAAAATATGGCGTATAAAAAATTATCCATAAAAACATGGGCGATGTTTATCGGCGCTTCACTTTTGGGGCTTGCTGTGAATATTATCGTACTTAAAATAGTGCTGTCACACTTTATTTTTCCATTCAAATTTATCGCGCAGGGGTGCGGTATTTTAGCCGGAATGGCAATAAATTTTATTGTTTCAAAATTAGTTATATTCAGGGGTAAATAATGCAAACAGAAATATTGGATGATACAAAAGTACTTTATTCGCCGAGAACCCGTTCTATATTGATCGTAATTTCGGCTTTGTTAGTTATTTGCTGTCTGTTTATTTTAATATCGATCCAAACGAATTCGGCAAAAATACTAACACTGTATGTACTAACAATTTGTATAATGCATTTGATTGTATCGTATAAAAATTATTTAAATAAATACGAGATAGGAATATTCTGTTTTCTTTGCCTTCAATTGATAACCCTTGCCCCAAAATTTGGCAATATGGACGGGCTTGTGGCTACATCATATCTTTTATCTTACCGTTATGGCATTTCATCAAGAAGTCTTGTCGCTACTTTCATTGACATTATAACAAACGGTGGTTTTATTACTAAAAATCTGGTATGGCATTTTATTTTTTGTTCCACTGTATTTTTATCTTTTTTAATATCTGTTTATATGGGTTTTGCCGCCCAAAAAAGCAGCGATACCATCAAAATATTTGTTCTATTTTTATCTTTGCTGTACTTATCATGCTTTACCGCCCCTTCGGCGTATTTTGTACATGCTAATTTCGGGCGAGTGGAAATATTTGCATTCATCTTTATGCTGATTTTAATGGCGGTCATTGACAAACCAGCTATCCGCTGGATTATTCCATTGCTTGCTTTGCTAACAGTATCTACACATTTAATTCTTGTTTTTTTCTACATTCCATTTGTTTTTATCATGTTATTATATAATTTGCTGAATAAAGAAAAAATACAGAAAAGTTCGGTACTCCTGTTTGCCACCACCGTTTCGATTGTTGCGGCAGGACTTTTTTTATATATTTTGTTTCATGAGCGGACCTTTGTTTTTCAAAATGCCCGTACTTTCTCAGAGCACTTAAAAACAAAAAGCGATCTTGGTTTTTCAGAAGAATGGATACACATGACCTTGTTCGCAAAATTGCAGGACCATTTAGACGGGTGGTTTAATGAGGTTACATTACAATTCAGTGGAAATTTAAGTGTAATTATTAATATTCCGCTTATAATTTTATTTGTCACTTTTTGGACAAAATGCCTTGTTCAAGAAGAGAAAAAAACAGCAAAATTATTTTTTGCATTACCTAGCCTTGCATTACTATATCAAGCGGCAGCTTTTTTTATGTTTGTCGATTTCGGCAGATGGATGATAATGGTTCTGAATGTCCAATTTATGCTGGTCTTTTATGTACTTTACAAAAGAAATAAAACGGCCTTATTCATCGTACAAAAAATTGTTCCGCATATTAAAAGATACTGGTTTATAATTATACTTGCATGTTTTTTTATGTCTTTCCTGGGAACAGTTAGTCAAACAGGCCCATCAGATAAGGTGATGGGAATTACCAATGGCTTGTTATTGCTTTTGAATCAAGTAAGATAAAAATCGTCCCGTACAATGTTCAATACCAGGGCTCCGGCATCTGCCCCAGCGCGGCCATCGAAACCAGCCATCTGGCGGAAGAACTGGATGAACGCTACTTTGGCCGGGAACTACCCCACAAGTTCAAGATTGGGATCACAGGCTGCAAGAACAACTGCCTTAAGGCGGAAGATCTCCGGGGGGTGGCCCTGGCAATTGCCGCCACCGATGACCGGGAATGCAACAGGTGGGTTTCCCAAGACGCCAAGGCTGCGGGAATTCCGGTCAACGCGGCGGATGACCCGGAACTCTGTACCTTTTACTTCCCCACCCTGGACATGGCGGGAATTCGGGCAATCTGCTTTGGAGAATCCGCCGCCGCCAGGGCGCGGGAACTGGGAATGGAGGTTCTGATTACCGAAGACGCCGGTATTGAAGAGATTTACAACGGTTCGCCATTATGTAGGCAAGGCCTTACGTAATAAAGTCTTCCCGCATGGGGGTAAAGAAGTCCACCAGGATGCCCTTTTCCAGGCATAGGCAGCCGTGTTTGACGCCGTCCTGCTTTAAAAGGGTGTCCCCCTTCGCCACTTCCCGGGTCTCGTCGCCAATGGTAAAGCGGAAGCGCCCGCTTGCAACGTAGGTAATCTGGGTGTGGGGGTGGCTGTGCACCGCGCCTACCGCCCCTTCATCAAACTGATTTTCCACGCACATCATGTCGCCGCAGTAGGCCAGAATACGCCGCTCCACCCCGGGCGCCGCCATTTCGCCCTCAATGTCCTTGCCGAACACCCATTGCTGGTCCTTATGGTTTTTGCTCATTTATTGAACCTCTGAGCCGGTTCCAAAACTCGGTTAGTTTTGGAACCGGCTCTTGGAAAAGCGGTCTAAAGTCCGCTTTTCCTCTTAAATCTAAGGTTGCAGTTCCAAAATCTGACATTTTGGAACTGCCTCCTCTAAAAAAAGAAAACCGCAAAGTCGCAGAAGTCGAAAAAGGAAGAAAAGCAACTAACCCCTTATTCGACTTCTTCGCCTTTGCGGTTAAAATTCCTAATGTCCCATCCTGGACAGAACGCTAGTTCGTGTCCCGTACGCGCTTGATAACATCGGCATAGCTCGCATAGGCGGGCTGCTGATAGAGGGGCGCAAGGGCATCTTCAAAGAGCTTGTGCTCGGCGGGACTTAATTCGGTGATGATGGAGCCTGCGTCCCGGGCCTGCTTCTCGTATTTGACCTCCGCTTCAAGCCATGCGGCGCGTTCCACCCTGGCGCCTTCCGCAGCGCCGTCTTTGATGATTTTCTTTTCCGCGTCTGTCAGGCTGTTCCACACGCCGGTATTGATAAGGACCATCTCGGGGGAAGCCATGTGGCCGTCAACGGTGAAATGCTTGGCAACTTCAAAATGGGCGGCGGTAATGTAGGAAGGCCAGTTGTTTTCAGCGCCGTGGATGATACCGTTCTGCATACCGGGGTATACTTCGGCGTAAGCCATGGGTGTGGGAGACCCGCCCAGGAAGCGGACCATGTCCATCATAAGGGCGCTTTCCTGCACCCGGATCTTAAGGCCCACCATATCAGCCGGGGTGTGAATGGCCTTTTGGGTGTTGTAGAAATTGCGGAAACCGGCGTCGAACCAGCAAAGTCCCAGGAGGTTTTGCTTTTGCAGGGAACCCATGAGTTCTTCACCGATAGGACCGTCAAGGACTTTGAACATGTGGGCCCGGTCCCGGAACAGGAAGGGCATGGCCAGGGCGTTCATAACCGGGTTGATGGAAGAAAGGGGGTTCAATCCAACGCGGATAAACTGAATGTCCCCGGTCTGGGTCTGCTCAATGGTGGTTTTTTCATCACCTAAAACGGAGTTGTTATACACCTCAATTTTGATGGCGCCGTTGGTCTTTTCTTCAACGTACTTGGCCATTGCCAGATCGCCCAGAACCGTAGGATATCCATCGGGCTGGTTATCCGCAAGGCGGAATACCCTGGTCTTGGGTGCAGCACTGCCGCCGCTCTGTGAGCCGCCGCCGGCAAAGAGGGGAGAAGCGATCATCGCCAGCGCAAGAAGCGCCAGTAGAATCGTAGTAAATTTTTTCATCATTTCCTCCTGAAACAAAATAAAATACTTTAACCGGCCCAGGGCCGGATGATACCCAATAGAGTTGTTCAATAAATCAGTTATTGAACAACAACCATTAAGAAACGCAAAATACAGAGTATTTTGCAAGACTTGTTCGACAACTAACCGAGTTGTCGAACAAGTCCAATTACTTCCCGAACATCATATTCGGAATCGTCATGCTCAGAGCCGGTACATAGGTGAGCAGCAACAATGTTAATACCATGGTGATATAGAACGGTATGAACGCTTTAGCTACTACTTCCATCTTCAAACCC
>BNVE01000093.1 GCA_025997875.1 Spirochaetia bacterium | reverse complement strand
TATTCGGCCCATGCCGGTTGTCGGGTATCTTCTCCGCTGCTTTGTCCAGATTCCCCATCAGCCGTTTAAATGTTTCCCCACCCATGCCCCTATTTTATCATAAATCGGGTAAATTTAGAATTGCTGAAATGCAGCTGCCCTTGATTGAAGCATGAAACAGTTTTAGAATAAAATGGATAATATCTCTATATTCTTTACTATAATTACAAGGAGCATCGAATGAAAAAACAGTTATCGGTTCTGATCATGGTTCTTATGATTTCCGGCCTTATCCTGAGCTGCGGCAGCAAGGATAAGGGCTACGATCTGTACATCTTCAATTCCAAGGGCGAAAATGCCCTGCAGTTCGAGGCCATGGCAAAGGCCTACCAGGACGCAACCAAGGTCCGGGTAAAGACCTTCTCCATCGGTTCCGGCCAGGACCACTCCGAGGCCCTGAACGCGGAGATGAACGCCAAAAACAAGCCTACCATCTTCTCGGTCCAGGGGATCAAGGAAATGGTGACCTGGTACCAGGGGGGCTTCCTCCTGGACTTTACTACGGTACAGGACCCGGCTTTTGCCCGGCTGGTTGGGGATATCCCCTCCTCCCTGGCGCTCAGTACGGACGGCAAATCCAGTTTCGGCATTCCCTACAATGTGGAAGGCTACGGTTATATCGTGGACAAGCAGCTGATTGGGGACATCTTTGGCCAGGCCAATGTGGATAATGTCCTTGAGACCATCAAACTGGCCTCTTATACCGAATGGGAAGCCCTGGTGAAGGCCCTGGATGGCTGGATCAAGGCCCCTTCCGCCGTGCAGGTTACCCTGAACGGCAAAAATTTTACCCTGGCGGCCCCAAAAACCGGGCTTGCGGCGAACCTGAACGGGGTTTTCGCGGTGATGGGCTCGGAAAAGTGGACCTACGGGGATCACTTTATCAATGTGGCCCTGAACGCCATCTTTAGTTCCCCCAATGACGCCAATAAGGCCACCGATAGCCAGCTCCGCGGCGGCAAGGGGGCCTTTACCGCCTATGCCCAGGCTTTGGACCTTAAGACCAGCTACCTGGCGGGTAAAAACGGCCCGGCGAAGCGGGGGCAGGATTTTGTCTCCTCCGCGAACTTTGGCTACGACCAGACGGTGCAGATCTTCGCCGAGAGCAAGGCCATCTTCTTTAAGCAGGGAAACTGGGCCTACGGCAATATCGCCAATGTTAACGCCGCCCAGGCGGAACGGCTCGTCTTCCTCCCGGTCAAGCTGCCCCTTAAGGCGGCGGATATCGTCCGCACGGACGGCATTACGCCGGACAAGATCAACCGGTCTATCCCGGTATTCGTCCCCAATTACTACGCCATCAACGCCCTTGCAAGTGATGCGGAAAAGAAATATGCCTACGATTTCCTGGTATGGCTCAACACGAACCCGGCGGGGCAGCGCTTTGTGGTGGAGGATTTTGCCTTTATTCCCTACAATGCGGACCCCAAGGTTACCACGGTGCCCAATTCTTTGGGGAATTCGATCATCAGCTATATCAACACCGGGGATATCATCGCGGCCCCCTACTACGGGGCGCCCGCAACCTGGTCCGGGGATGTGGTGGGGCTGCGGCTTATGGAGCAGTACATGATCAAAGAAACCTGGACAGCCCAGGACTACAGTGATATTGCCGATTACGCCATTGACCAGTGGATCAAGTTAAAGTAGTAAAACTGAAATGATTTAAGGCCCCGGGATTTCGGGGCCGCTAAAAAAGGGGTGGTTTATGAATACAATCTACAAAAGATGGTTCTGGATTTTTGTACTTCCCGCTCTTATCCTCTTTAGTTTTGTAATAATACTGCCCTTTATCATGGGGGTGTTCAATTCCTTTACCAGTTGGCGGGGAAGTTACTACTTTAACCCCGCTACGGGGACCCGGGCTGCCTCCGCCTTTCAGTCATTGACGGGGCTGAAAAATTACGCCTCCGCCCTGCAGGACGAGCGCTTCCTCCGGGCCCTGTGGTACACGGTGCGCTATACGGTGGTGGCGGTGATCTTTATCAACGTTTCTGCTCTCTGCCTTGCCATGCTGGTAACCCGCATCTCCAAAGCGGCGGGAATTTTCAGGACCGTCTTCTTCCTCCCCAACATGCTCGGCGGCCTTGCCCTTGGGTTTATCTGGCAGTTCATTTTCCAGATCGTCTTTACCGATGTGCTCTTTGGCCCCGAAGGGATTATCCATGTTGAAGTCCTGCGCTACATGACCCAGAATTCCACCAAGGCCCTTTTTGCCTTAGTATTACTGAGCACCTGGCAGACCGCGGGGTACATGATGATCATCTACATCGCGGGGCTCAACAATATCCCCAAGGATTTCTACGAAGCGGCGAGCATCGACGGGGCTTCCCCCTTTACCACCTTCCGCAAGATCACGGTCCCCATGCTGATGCCCTCCTTTACGGTGGTCTTCTTTATGACCCTGGCGGGAAGCTTCAAACTGCTGGACCAGAACGTGGCCCTTACGGACGGTGAATTCAATACCCGGATGCTGGCCATGCAAATTTTACGGACCACCGGGGACATTACCCCGCCGGACTACGGCAAGGCCCAGGCCCAGGCGGTGATCTTCTTTATCATCGTGGCGGCCATCACCCTGACCCAGGTGAGCATCACTAAAAAGAAAGAGCTTGAAGCATAGGAGCATATTATGGCACAGATAACTGCCGTTGAAACAATAAACCAGGGCTATTTTTTACGGAAGCGGCTTGGTAACACCCTTACCTACGCCCTGCTTATTATCGCAGGTATTTACACCCTGGCGCCCCTCTGGTTCCTGGTTGTCAATTCCTTTAAAAGCCAGGCGGATATTATCAACAGCCCCCTGGGGCTGCCCGCATCTTTTGACACCGGTTATATCAAGAGCGCCGCCGAAAAGATACACTTCTTTAAGGCCCTGGGGATCACCTTCTGTATCACCCTGGTTGCGGTAGCCCTTATCGTGATCGTTTCTTCCATGGCGGCCTGGATCATGGTGCGGAACAAGACCAAGGCGTCCAACCTGATTCTGATGCTCTTTGTGGCGGCCATGCTGATCCCCTTCCAGGCGATCATGTACCCCCTTATCCAGTTCTTCGACAAACTGGGACTTAAAAACAGCGCCGGCCTTATCCTGATGTACGGGGGCTTCGGCCTTTCCATGTCGGTGTTCCTCTACCACGGCTTTGTTAAAGGGGTACCCCTGGGAGTTGAAGAAGCGGCCTTTATCGACGGCTGCAATGTCTTCCAGATGTTCTTCCTCATCGTCATGCCCCTGCTCAAATCCATCACTGTCACCGTTATTGTGCTTAACGCCATGTGGATCTGGAACGACTATCTGCTGCCCTTCCTGGTTATCGGCAACTCCTCCAGTAAAACCCTGGTGCTGGAACTCTACTTTGCCCGGATACAGGCAGGCCAGTTCGGGAACCCCTGGACCACCATCTTCCCGTCGGTACTGATCTCCATCATTCCCATAGTAATAGTGTTCCTGTTTTTACAGAAGCTTATCGTCAAGGGCATCAGCGACGGGGCAATAAAGTCTTGACATACTAGCGGGAGCCTGAATTTACCTCACCGTAAATTTGAACCCCACCCCGAAACGCCAGCCCTCAACTGCGGGCAGGTCTTCCCCGGTCCAGAGCCGGTACATGGGGAACCAAACCCGGAAGTCAAGGCCCAGAAGAAATTTGGAATTGATCCCATAGTCCAGCCCGGTCCCCAAAAAGGGGAAAATCCAGCGGCCCTGGCCCCAGAAATATTCCCGCACTGCGTCGGTCTGCATGGGGGCGCCCTTGGGATCGTCGGCGACCAAATCGGCGGCGTTCAGGTCCGCCGCGATCACCACTATCCGTAAATCCGCCGCCGGCCCGCCGTAGACCCGGACCGACATATTCTCCCGCAGAGGAATGCGGCCCACCGCCTGAAGGCCCAGGATGGAGCCAAACACAAAGGCTGATCGGTTTTCAATTTCTATGGGAATGGCCCGGTTCAGCTCAAAATCGTATCCGTAATGGGTAAAGTACATGTCCAGGGAAAGCTCCGCTGAAAGGGAGCCCCAAATGGGGTACCCCAGGGCCGCCCCCGGGGAGGGCAATACCGGCAGGGGCGCCCCCCGGTTGGGACCGTTATCCTCGGGGATTATCAGCAGGGTACCCCGGAAGGAGAGGGACAGTGATTTCAGAAGGGAACTTCTGCCTTCGGCCCCGGCGGCAGGTTCAGAAAAGGGCTCCGCTTCCAGGGGAAGGGTAAAAATCAGGCCCATCAGGACCGTCAGCGCCGCAAAAATCGCGGGCAGGGGGGAAAAAGCTCTTTTCATAATAAAAGTATAGCATAAACCGGGGGCGCCTTCCACCGCCCTCAAAAATCGCAATAACCCTGCTTTGGTGCGGCGACTGCCGCAGAATCGAAGCGAAACAAAGTTTCGCAACCTCATCCCTTTTCAGGGGGTCTAAGTTCAAAATCCCATCGTCGATGGGATGCCCCGTCCAATAGGGGGCCTGGAATCTTGACACTATTGGAAAATATGTTATGATGAGTATGACAAAATATATGAATTTTGTCATGCAAAGGATTGTTTCATGGCTACCGAGATTATAGCAACCGGGAAGGCAGTGCCCGCAAGAAGGGTCACCAATGATGATTTAGCGCGGGGAGAATGGATTGCGGCAACCAAAATTGACACCAACGACGAGTGGATCAGGTCCCATACGGGTATCGGGGCCCGGCATATCGCCGATGAGGATACCGCAGCCAGCGATCTGGCCCTGGAAGCGGCCAAACAGGCCCTGGTAATGGCTGTGGGATGGGACGGGACCGGGAATGGGGCGGCTTCCCGCGAAGCCGCGATTGCCGAAACGGCCCTTACGCTGGATTTTATCATCATTGCCACCGTTACGCCGGATTTTCTCGGCTGCCCTTCCACGGCCTGTATTGTTCAGGACAAAATTGGGGCAAAAAACGCGGCGGCCATGGACATTACCGCCGGATGCACCGGCTTTGTCTACGGCCTTGAAACCGCTGCGGGGCTGCTCAGCATCAATAAGGGCCGCAAACGGGCACTGGTAATCGGCGCCGATGTGCTTACCAAGGTGGCCAACTGGAACGACCGGGGCACCTGCGTCCTCTTTGGGGACGGTTCCGGGGCGGTGGTGGTGGAAAAAACCGGGAATCCCTCGGAGGGGCCGGGAAAAAGGGGTCTGCTGCGGACCATTCTGGGGGCGGACGGCTCGGGAACGGAATACCTTATCAACCGGCGCGGGGGCACCCGGAATCCCTGGAAGACCGGGGAAATCGTGGATATCCCCCCCCATCTTGAAATGGACGGCCGGGCGGTGTACAACTTTGCCGTCAAGGCGGTAACCGAAACCATCAGCCGCCTGCTTGCCGAAGAGGGGGCCTCATCAGGGGCCGCCCTCACCTTTAACGACCTGGCCTGGATCGTGCCCCACCAAGCCAATGCCCGGATCGTGCAGGCCGCAGGGAAGCGGCTGGGCATTCCGGAGGAGAAATTCTTCCTCAATATTGAGGAATACGCCAATACATCCGCAGCGTCGATCCCCATCGCTCTGGATGAAATGAACCGGGGAGGCAAACTGCACAAGGGCGACCTTATCCTGACCGTGGGGTTCGGCGGAGGGCTCACCTATGGGGGAAATCTTATAGTATGGTGATAACATGGCATTGAAAGATAAAAGATTCGCCTTCTTCTTTCCCGGACAGGGCGCTCAATATCCGGGTATGGCCCTGGATTTTCTTGAATCCGAAGGGCGTCCGCCCCATGCGGGGACTGCGGTCAAGGCTCTTTTTGATCTGGCTTCCCGGGTTATCGGGGAGGACATGGAGGCCCTGATCGGGTATACGGATGAGGCAACCCTCATGCGGACCGATGTTTCCCAGCCCGCCATCACCCTGGCGAACCTTGCCGCCGCAGCCTACCTGGGGGAACTGGGGGTAAAGCCGGCGGCCTGCGCCGGGTTCAGCCTGGGGGAATATGCGGCCCTGACCGTTGCGGGGGTGATTTCCCCGGAAGACTGCTTCCGGCTGGTGAAAGAGCGGGGGAAGTTCATGCAGGAAGCTGCGGACCGGCTCCGGGCGGAAGCGCCCCCCGCCGGGGAAAACGGCGATTCAACCCAGGACACCGCGCCGGGAATGGCTGCCGTAATCGGGCTGGCCCCTGAACAGGTTGAAGCCATTATCGCAGAGCTGACCGCCTCTGGCCTGTCGGGGCTCTACGCCGCCAATATCAATTCGTCCCGGCAGGTAGTCATTTCCGGAACCGCCGCAGCGCTGATGGAAGGGGCAAGGCGCTTTAAGGCGGCAGGGGCCCGCCGGGTTCTGCGGCTCAGGGTCGCCGGCCCTTTTCATTCACCCCTCATCGCCGGGGCGGCGGAAAAATTTCGTCCGGTCCTGGAAGGGGCGGCCTTTAAGGATCCCGTTCTTCCCCTCTTTTCCAACGTAACCGGGAGAAGGGTAAGCTCCGGGGAGGAAGCAAAAAAGCTTGCCCTGGAACAGATCACAAAAGCGGTACGCTGGACCGAAGAAGAAAAGTCCCTGAACGATGCCGGCGGCTTCGATGCGGTGCTGGAAACCGGGCCGGGCAAGGTACTGCAGGGGCTCTGGAAAGATTGCGGAAGTACCCTGCCCTGTTATCCTGCGGGGACAGTCAAAGACATTGACACAATTAGTAATGGGGAATAAAAAATGATACTGGACAACAAAAAAGCTTTAGTGACCGGGGCGTCCCGGGGAATAGGCCGGGCCATTACGGATCGCTTTCTTGCCGAGGGGGCGGAGGTCTGGGGTCTGGGGACGAAGGAGCCTGATGACCTGGGGGAACGTATTTCCCGGGCCGCAGGAAAACTGCACTGGATCAGTGCGGACCTGGGAAACCTGTCATCTGCGGAAGCGGTTATTGAAGGGGCCCTCAAGGAATCTGCAGGCTTTGACATACTGGTAAACAATGCGGGGATCACCCGGGACGGCCTTTCATTCAGGATGAGCCTTGAGGATTTTCAGAGAGTTCTGGATGTGAATTTGACCGCAAGCTTTCTTGTGGCCCGTATCGTGGCCCGGGAGATGATCCGCAAACGGCAGGGTTCGATCATCAACATGTCCAGCGTGGTGGGTATCCACGGAAACGGCGGACAGGCCAACTATGCGGCAAGCAAGGCGGGGCTCATCGGCCTCTCCAAGAGCCTTGCCCGTGAAGTTGCGGGCCGGGGGGTGCGGGTCAACGTTATCGCGCCGGGCTTCATCAGCTCCGACATGACAAAGGCCATGCCGGAAACGGCAAAGGAAAAAACACTGGAACTGATCCCCCTCAAGCGGGTGGGAACCCCGGAGGACATTGCCCAGGCGGCGCTGTTCCTTGCGTCAGAGGGATCGGCCTATATTACCGGACAGGTGATCGCCGTAGACGGCGGAATGTTCATTTAGATTTGTGCGGAGGACTGTTATGAAGAAGGTTGTGGTTACCGGGATGGGGGTCATTTCTCCCATCGGTAATGGGGTAGATGAATTCAGTAACGCGCTCAAGGCGGGGAAAAGCGGGGTTGGAAAGATCACCCAGTTCGACACCGCCGGTTTTGATGTGACCATTGCGGGGGAGGTTAAAGATTTTGATCCCTCCCGCTGGATCGAAAAGAAGGACGCCCGCAAGATGGCCCGGTTCACCCAGTTTGCCGTGGCCGCCGCAGCCCAGGCGCTGGAACAGGCGGATTTGATTGAGACAATACCGGACCCCGCAGGGGGCGAAGGACAGAAGCGGCGGGTCAGGGGAAACGCTGAGCGGACCGGGGTGGTTCTGGGAAACGGGATCGGCGGTTTCGAGATCGTCAGCGAATCCTTCCGCAAGCTCCACGACAACGGCCCCAAGCGGATGCTTCCCCTCACCGTACCCCTGATGATCGGGAACGAAGCGGCGGGAAACATCTCCATGGTTTTCGGGACCAAGGGCCCCGCCTTAACCCAGGTAACCGCCTGCGCTTCCGGGGCGGACGCCCTGGGCCAGGCCCTGGACCTTATCCGTTCCGGCCGCTGCGATGTGGTTATCTCCGGCGGGACCGAGGCCTGTATCACGCCCTTTTCCATCGGCGGCTTCCAGATGCTTAAGGCCCTTTCCACCAAACGCTGCGACACCCCGGAAAAAGCATCCCGCCCCTTCGACGTTGACCGCGACGGCTTTGTGTTAGGCGAAGCCGCCGGGATCCTGGTCCTGGAAAGCGAAGAACACGCCAAAGGCCGGGGCGCAAAGATCCTCGCCGAGTTCGCCGGCTACGGCTGCAGCGCCGACGCCTATCACATCACCTCCCCGGACCCTTCCGGCGAAGGGGGCGGCAGGGCCATCAAGCTCGCGCTGGAAGACGCGGGGCTCAAGCCGGAGGATGTGCAGTACTACAACGCCCACGGCACATCCACGGAGATCAACGATGTTACCGAAACCCGGATGATCAAGTACGCCTTTGGGGATCACGCCCGGAAACTTAAAATCTCCAGCACCAAGAGCATGACCGGCCACTGCGTTGCCGGGGGCGGCGGCATCGAAGCCATCTCCTGCATCCTGGCTATCCGGGAAGGTTTCTTCCCCCCCACGATCAACCTGGACAATCCCGATCCCGAATGCGACCTGGACTACGTGCCCAACAAGGTCCAATACGGCGAAGTCACCGCCGCCGCTTCGGGGAACCTCGGCTTTGGCGGACATAACGGGGTTGTGGTGTTTAAGAAATATGAATGAAGAGGAGAACCACAGAGGACACAGAGATTTTACACAGAGAACACAGAGGAAGATTGGGGCAGAAAATTCTCTTTTCTTCTATATTTTCCTCTGCGTCCTCTGTGTTCTTCCCTCTGTGAACTCTGTGGTAAATCTTCAGGACGGGAGGAATTGAGATGAGTGAAATAGAAAAACTATTACCCCATCGGGTGCCGTTTTTGTTTGTTGATGAAATTGTCAGTACCGATAAGGACACGATTGTCGCCAAACATGTGTTTACCGAGAAGGAATTCTTCTTTGCAGGGCATTTCCCGGAGTATCCGGTGGTGCCCGGTGTTATCCTGATCGAAACCATGGCCCAGTCAGGCGGGGCAGGTTTGAAAAAATCCGGCGCCTTGGGTGAGCTGGGAGAGAAGGCGTTGTTTTTTCTTGCCTCGGTGGATAAGGTAAAGTTCCGCCGCCAGGTGCGCCCCGGCGAAGAGGTGCGCTCGGAGATTACCAACCTGCGGATTTCGGCGAAGATGATCAAACAGGCGGGCAAGGCATTCGTGGGGGATGAATTGGCTGCGGAGGCGGAGTGGCTGTGCCTGGTGGGGAGCGGTCAATAGGTCAGGATTTGCCTGCGGTCATATCCTGTCCGCAAGAAACCCCGGCAGGAACCTGGCTTCCCGGTGAATGGTGTTGAGGGTGCGGTTCAGGATAAACCGATTCACAATGGCTTCATCGTCGCAGAAATGGTTAAACGCGGCCAGGCTTACCGGCTTGGGAAAGGCGCTGAACTTACATTCCACCGCCGTCTTTTTTGAAAGCCGGTTCAGGACAAAGTCTACTTCTGCGCCATCGGAAGTTCGGTAGAATTGCAGTTCCCCGGCGGGTCCCCGGTTCCGCCAGAGTTCAAGCATGGCGTAATTTTCAAAGAGGGCTCCCCGGTCGGGACGGTATTCGATGTCGTTAAAATTTTTTTCGAGCATGTTCCGCAGTCCCAGATCGCAAAAATAGATCTTTTTCATCTTACCTATGGCCTTGCGCTTGTTGACAAAATAGGGTTCCAGCAATTTGATGATCCCCATCTGTTCCAGAATGTAGAGATACTCTTCGCAAGTCTTCCGGGGCAGGCCGGAGGCAATGCTTACTTCATTCACATTGAGCAGATTCCCTATCTGCGCAGAGATGAGCCGCAGCATCTTGTTGAAGCCCACAATATCACCCTGGGAGATATAGTTCCGTATATCCTTCAATAAATAGGTTTGATAAATATCATCCAGTATCTGTATCTTTTCTTCCCGGTCCGCAGCCAGCGCCGCACGGGGCAGGCCGCCGTAAACCAGGTATTCCGAAAACAGGGCTTCGATGGGAGCGGTAAGGGGGGAACTCCCCGTATCCATATCAAAGGTTTCGTACAATGCGGCAAGTTTGGGATCGTTGAAAAAAAGGTATTCGGAGAAGGAGAGGGACAGTACCTCCAAAGTCCGCACCCTGCCTGCCAGAGATTCCTCTACCTGCTGCAATATGTCCAGGGCGGAACTCCCCGAGCAGAGGATTTTCAGATCCCGGTGCTTATCCGTGAGGAGTTTCAGCATGGTGGATACGCCGGGGATGTACTGGAATTCGTCCACCAGAAGGTACCCCTTTAGCTGGGGGTCAAGGTATACCTGAAGGTATTTTTCCAGTTGGGACAATTTCTCGAAGAGCTGGGCGGTTTCCGGGTCCTGGCCGTAAAGGGTCAGGACCTGTTTGTCCTGGCTAAAGCCTTCCATAATGGAGCTCTTGCCCACCTGCCGTGCCCCCAAAAGCACCACAATGGACACCTGCTTAAAGGCATTGAGAATTTTGTCGGGATACCCAGTTCGTTTAAGGGCCATATAGCCAGTATACTATATAACGATGAAAAAGGGAAGTCTAAACCCGATAATTTTGTCAAATTTAATAAAAATATCGCAAGAATTTTTATATTCCAGAAAATATTATCGGTTTTAGAGTAAAAAAATGGGACAAAGGCCCAATTCAAAAGAGTGGGGCTTGCAAAATGTGGAAAAAAATATCAAACCCTTTTGACTAATTTTCTCAAATTTCATATAATGACTATAAAGTCAGTGATTAAGGTGTCACTATATGGAGAAAGAAAAAGGAAAACGCCAGCTTCAAAAAGAAGCGACACGGGAACACATTTTAGAAACCGCCATGCGGGTATATGCGGAACAGGGCTTTTCCGTGCCCGTAGGCATAATCGCGCAGGAAGCGGGTTTGGCGCATGGCTCGGTGTTTTTGCATTTCCCGGCGAAGGAAGATTTGCTGAATAGTACCCTGGAGCGGTTTTTCAAAGGTCTCGGCGAAAAAATGCACCGCCTTGCGGAATCGAGCGATGACCTTGAAACACTTTTGAGAGGGTTCCTTGCGGTCGTGGAAGAACAGGAATCTTTCTATAAACATCTGGTTATGGAAACCCACACTCTGCCGCCTGATATGAAAAATATGCTCGTCTCCATGCGTTCCGTCAACGCACACCATTTTGAAATTGTGGCTAAACGTGGAATTGGTCAAGGCAGGATAAAGAAACTCCCCCTTCACCTGATGTTCAATACATGGATGGGATTAGTGTACTACTACTTACAGAACAGCGAATGGTTTGCGCCGGGGCAGTCTGTAATCAAACGCCACAAAAACGAATTGGTGAGCTTCTATATGTCGCTCATCACAAAATAAATTTTGGAGGTTTAAGAAATGAAAACTTGTATTGCCTGTGGTATGCCGATGAAAGACCCGGCTGAATTCGCCTGCGGCGACACGAACAAGGATTACTGCGTCCATTGCGCCCGCCCGGACGGTTCCATGCAGTCCTTTGAGGAAAAGCGTACCGGCTTGACAGCGTTCATTGTGAAAACGCAGGGCTTCGATGAAACGGTAGCTTTGGAAGCTGCCGAATCCATGATGAAAAAACTGCCCGCATGGATGGCATATTTTTAAGGAACACCGCAATGGAACTCCTGGAAAATATTGATAAAATTCACACAACGCCGATGGGGGCGGAACGCATAAGAAAAAACCTCAGTTTAACCATTTCTGATGTAGTCCTATGGTGCAAACAAAAGATACAGGATCCAAAGGCCGAAATTACCCGTCACGGCAAGAATTGGTATGTTCGTATCGACGGCTGCGAAATAACCGTAAACGCCCATAGCTGCACAATAATAACGGCGCACAAGAAAGGGACTGCCTCATGAGCAAATATGAACCATTGTGGAACCATCTAAAAGAAAATAGAAGTTCCACATTGAAACTCACTTTTGAAGAAATCAAAACCATTCTTGGCTTTGATATAGACCATTCTTTTTTGACGTACAAGAAAGAGGCCGATCAATTTGGGTATCAGGTAGGTAAAATTTCACTAAAAGAAAAACACATCACATTTAACAGGAACACGAAATGAGGTAACGAACATGGCTGGCGAACCATTTCACAGAACAGCAATTTTGGACTAGAGAAATAGCAATTTTGGAATAATGCGCCAAAATATTCTGGTATATCCTGTTCATTAAGGAAGGCAACATTTGGATCATATTGATATTTTGCAGGAGATGTTACGGTATATTGATACACACATCAAGGAAAAAATGAATGTTGAAAAGCTGGCAGAGCGGGCAGGTTTTTCTCCCTATCATTTTTGCCGGATATTTCAATGGAGTGTTGGTTATTCGATCATGGAATATGTGAGAAACAGACGGCTGGCCTTTGCGGCAACTGAACTCAATTCCGGACGCCGGATAATTGATATTGCTGGGGATTACGGTTTTGAAACGCATACAGGATTTACCAAAGCGTTTCGCCGTCATTTCGGTTGTTCGCCTGAAATATATCGTATTCATGCATCATTCGATATACCAAAATTGCCTATCCTTGAGAAAACCAAACACTATGTTACCGGAGGTATTGTTATGGAACCAAAAATGGTTAAGAACCCGGCCATCAGGATTGCGGGTTTTGCCATCAGGACAAGATCAAAAGACGGGGAAAACTTAAAAGCTATCCCCCTATTTTGGAGCGATTATATGGCCGATGGCAGATGTGAAAAATTACACAAGGAAGCATTTCTCAAAAGCCATGAGGAATACGGAGCCTGCTTCCCCGAAAATCCCGAAACCGGTGAATTTGAATATGTCATCGGACTTGAAGTTAAAGAAGGCAGTGCTATTCCACAAGGATACCATGCCTGCACCATCCCGGAAGCATTGTACGCCGTATTCAGCTCGCCGCCCGCCGATGGAGCCAATTTTTCACCTGCGATTCAGGGAACATGGAAATATATCTTTTCCGAATGGTTCCCCACATCGGGGTATGAATTTGCCGAAGGTAAGGTTGACTTTGAACTCTACGATGAACGTTGCATGACAGAAACGGGGAAGGTCTGTGATATTTATGTTCCTGTTTGCAAAAAGGCTTTTTAAGCATGAGCAAATACAAACCCCTATGGGAACATCTTCAGATGGACGGTAGCGGTATGTTGACACTCACTTTTGAGGAGTTGAAAGATATACTTGACTTTGAGATAGACCATTCTTTTTTGACGTACAAGAAAGAGGCGATCCATTTTGGATATCAGGTTAGCAAAATATCCATGAAGAAAAAGTACATCACCTTCAATAAACTTGGTCGGAGCCCATTGATGTATTGCCGTTTACCGTGGTAACCTGTTACATGGTGAATTTGGAGACTTTAAGCTGGCTGACCTTACAGTATATGAAAGGTAATGCGGGAACTATGGTCACACAAAATAGAGGGAGTAACTGTTTAATGAAAGAGATAGATTTCAATAATCAAGCATGGGGGCAAATCGCCGAGCGGCAGTATGTGTGGTTCAGGCAAGCCCTCCTTGACGGCGTACATCTGCTAAATCCATATATTCAAGATGAGCTTGGTAATTTAAGCGGCAAGAGCATTATACATTTACAGTGCAATGTAGGGGCAGATACAATAGTGCTTGCAAAAATGGGAAAACACGCCATTGGTGTTGATTTAGTCCCCGGAAACATTTTTTATGCGAAAAAACTTTCCGATGATTTGGGTGTCACCAATATAGACTTTATTGAAGCTGACATTATGAAGCTTGCGGAAAAACACCATGAAAAATATGATGTGGTGTTTGTCTCAGAGGGGGCTGTCGGCTGGCTGCCGGATTTGAAAAAATGGGGAACGGCTATACGTCATTTGTTGAAAGATGATGGTTTTCTTTATGTTTTTGATACACACCCATTTTTTCTGATGTTTGACACAGATAAACTCGCAAATGGTATTATGGACATACAGTTTCCGTATTTCGGGAAAGACCCTGATGTTGATTGTTCCCTTGGATATACCTATGAAATGGAGAAAAATACAAAGGCATATTTTTGGATGTACAAAATTTCAGACTTAATAAATTCGCTCACATCTGCTGGGCTTCATATTGAATATTTCAATGAGTTTCGGGAACTTTTTTTTAATGCCGGAGGCATGAGCGGCCATGACAAAGAGATGTTGTTTAATTACGACTTTAACAATGACAAATTTCCGTCGACATTTTCTCTGAAAGCAACGGTTTATAACAAGTAGCTGAGGTAACAATATGGAAAAGGAGATAGTGAAATGAAGTTTTTACAAATATACAAGGAGAACACGTTATGAAAAAATGGTATGACGAGGAGTATGAATGGGAGATTGCGGTAACAAGATTTCTTCGCGGTGACCACACAGAGCGGTATTGTCGCAACGGCGAGGAAATCGGAGATAAGTATACATGCACCTATGACTGTCCTGTAAATGCGGATGGGCAGGGCATTTGCTCCAAAGTAATGATGATTATGTTCCCAATCATGGAAGCCGTCAGAAGTGGCGGAGATTTGGAGAATATCGGTGGCAACAGCAAATACAGCAAGGATATTGTATGTCCGGACGGCTGTGTTATGTTCAGGCTGACGGCAAAGAAACTTGGAAATGAGAATTTCTATAAGGGGAAATTTTTTGATGAATATACGCATTGAAACACATTCTGACTATGCCGCTGTTGAGCGGTTAACCTTTGCGGCTTTTGAAACAATGGATATGCCGGGCAGAACAGGTTTTGGGAGTAAAGGTGTGAGCGGCAAAAAGAAAATAGCCGTCACAATTCGCAGTTCGGCGGCGAAATTTCTTGCCTTTGTGGCGACAAGCGGGGAAAACGAACAAAGCTTTGAAATGGATCTTGAAAATGCAATACTATAAACCAATGAAATTGGCTTATGTGCTGGCATTATTATATTTTTCATCATGCACAAACCAAAACAATTTCATTACCGAATATATAAACCTTATTGGAAAAAATGTGCCGGCTGAATATAGTTTTGAAAATAAGAATAAATACTCAAAAAGGATAGGAGTTAATAATAAGAATGAAATATTTATTACAGTCATCACAGGTAATGATGATAAAATTCAATCCTGTTATATTTCCTTTTCATTTTCCGATTTTGTGGAAGCAAAAAAGTATTATACCAATTGCATAAACTATCTTGAAAAAGAAAAATGGCAATTTATAAAGGCTATAAATAAATACAAGCGAGAAAATGGAAAATTATACCTAAAAAATGGACTGTACTTTGGTATTTATGAACGTATATATTATTCCGTTCCAATAGGTTTGTCAACGAGTGATAAAAATTTTATTGAGGAAGGTTTTTGTGAATAAAAAACATTTACTTTATAGTACATTTGCTTTAATTTTATTTATATTCTCGTGCAATAATAAAAAGTTTGAGGAAAAACCAGTATTTAATTTAGAAATAACAAATATTAACCTTAAACCCTTATTTGATGAGTTAAACCAAAATGCCCCACCTGAAAAGATGCCATTGGAATATTATAGAGACATAATCTTAGAGGACGAAACATCCCGAAGATACCTTGAGTTAAATAACATAATGGAAATTGATTATTTTATTCCGGGATTATTGTGTTTTATAGTACATTGGACTGATTTTGAAGGTTATGTTTATAAATTATATACTTTTAATGATAAGCATCAAATAGTGGATATATATAGCTGCGGCAATGGATTCCCAATGCCATACAATGAAATATTGACGCAAAATATATATGGAATTAAATTCGCTGATTATTTAATTATTTCTGATATCAATGATGACGGAATAAATGAATTAATGACATTCACTTTTTGGAATTTTCCATTTTTTGCTATTTATGGATTTGATATGATGGAGAATAAATTTAAGCCATATTTAGAGACGGAATATTATTTTAATTATGATGAACCATTTGCACCAATTAAAGTTGAAAAAAATAACGGAAATAATGAAATTATAGTATTAAGAATAGTTAATAAAGAAACTTATGATCTTCAATGGTCTAAATACATTTTTGATAACGAAAGAAGAATATATAAAATAAAAAACATAGAGTACGGATGTACTTTGCCTAATAGGAAGTTAGGCGAAATTGGTTTTGAATTGGTTGACAAAATAATAAAAAATAAGTAATATTAAAAATAAGGGGAATATAATGTGTACGTGTTTTGTAAACAGAGGAAATGATTTATTAATAGCAATGAATTTTGACAATAATGGTATGTCATTTGAATTAAACACAAATACTAAAAAAACATTTGTTGTAGATATTAATACAAATATTGGAAAACAACCTTCATTTGGAATAAATACTGAAAAAACCTTTATAAGTAATTTGTGTGTAGATTCAAATGGGAAAGGATTATATAAAAGAGTAGGTAAAACACGCACATTGACTGCTTATTTGGTTAAGGATTTACTTGAAGGGAAACTAAAAATAAATGATTTAGATAATTATTTGGAAAACATTGAAGTTGTAAACGCTCCAAATCTTTGTACCCATAATTTTATTGCTGATAAAAAAGGAAATGTTTGGGTAGTTGAACCCGGAAGGGGAAATTTAAAAAATAAAGCAAATGAATCGCCATATTATATAATGACAAATTTCTCGCTAGTTGATTATAATGCAGGCAAGATATATAGCGATAATAGTTTTGACAGATATATGAAAGTTAAAAAATATTTTGATAAAAATAAGAATATATCTGTAAAAAAAGCATTTGATATTTTAGAAAAAGTAAAACAAACTGGAGAATGGAATACGGATTTTTCATTTGTTTATTCAAAAAATGACAATAAGGTATATTATTGTTATAGTTCTGATTATAAAAACATACTGGAATATAAATTATAATAATATAAAGCAAAACCAACTTCAGTTAACATACGCTAGGCGTTATTTTTATGAGTTTTTTTTGAAAAGACTTGACAAAAATAAAAGTTTTACTGATACTTAACCAAAAGGAGAGCATAATGATTAAACATTTTTCTTACAACGGAAAGGAGACACTTGCTTACAATGATTTCGGGAATGAAAAGGGGTTTCCAATTTTGGTTCAGCACGGGACAATGGCAAGCATAAAGGATATTGACTGTTTTGACGAGTTACAAAAAGTCGCACGGGTTATTTGTATTGCAAGGCCGGGTTATGGTGAATCAAGCCCCTATATATTGAAAAATATACTGGAATATGGGACTATTGTTTCAAAATTGATTGAGACATTATCAATAGAACAATTTGACATTTTCAGTTCGTCGGCTGGCGCACCCTATGGGTACGCTATTGCGAAGGAATGTCAAAATAAAGCAAGGAACATATATGTTTACAGCGGGACACCGGCGTTATATGACGAAAACATACAGAAAAAATGGCCGTTTCCGGTAAACAAAGATA
>BNVE01000092.1 GCA_025997875.1 Spirochaetia bacterium | reverse complement strand
GAAAAGATACGAAGGTACGTAAAATTCCAGGAAGACGCCGAGCGGCAGGATGAAGACCACGAACTACAAGAGGGCCTCTTTTAGAGGCCGCCTTTCAAGCCCCCACCTTTGGTGGGGGTTGTTGACTTGCATTTGTTTTTCTCCTCCCATTTTAGTACCCCGGAATATCCCTGGGGATTTTCCTGAAACGGATATTGCGGGATTCCGGAGATTCACTCGACAATGAACAGGAATCGGCGTACAGACAATACTGTTCTGCTTTTGTTTTAACTATCCGTAAAAAAACATACCCAAGGGTTGTGGGTTTCTTTTTATCAAAATAGAAGTAATAGGCTGCGTTGAGGAAGGTTCCCAAATAATAGGGATTGTCGGCGGGTTTTTTAATTTTTTGCAGCGATGATTTTGTTTCGGCATACCATACATACTGGCGGAGATCGGCTTCCGATGCTTCACTATTCAAGCTGCCATCGGCATTGAAAACCGCTTCGCCTAATTTGCAATAGGAAAAGCTGCCTCCAGTACCGGCAACTTTTTTGCCGCCTTCGCCATAGCCGTCTATGACACGGCGGATGCGCTCTGCGGTGATGGTTTCAGCGTAGTCTTCCATTTCTACTAGGATGAATTTACGGTTGCCGCCATCTTGTTGATTTAGGTTGAGAACTGCGTGGGCGATAGTGCCTGAACCGTCAAAAGAATCAAGGATAATGGAGTCAGGAGAAAGTGATGTAGTGATTTTTAGTAGATAGGCAATCAAACTTGATGGCTTTGGGAAATTGAATTTCTTTTCACCAAAAATAGCAGTAATTTCTTTTGTACCATCTTGTGTCATGCCCACTTCTTTTGGTAAATTAGTACTGACCGCAGTATAACCAAAAGAATCACCGGACTTTTTTATATCATCTTCCTTAAAATAACGTAATAACGGATTAGATATATTTAAGAATTCATAATCACCAGGAAAGACAATTCTATTTTGAGGGTAATACGTTTCAAAGGTTTCTTTTGTAATTGCCTATGTTCTTAATGGATTGGCGGGATATTTAGTTCCATTTTTTGGATTAACGATAGTAAAAAAACTATTTGGCCTTTCCTCAGCAGTAGTCTGTTTTGTTAAATCATGTATTCTCCATGGTCTATCGGGAAGATCATCAGTTTCATAATATTTTCTATTATTGCTTTCTATTCCAGCAAAGAAAGAAGGAGATTTTGCATAACAAAAAATACTTTCATAATCCTGAGAGATACCAAAAGGGACATCAGACTTTGCAGTCCGTTTTCTCCAGGGAATTTGTGCAACAAAATTAGTTTTAGTAAATATCTCCTCACATATCAATTTCAAATTCGCTTGTTCGTTATCATCAATACTGATAAAGATTGCCCCGTCTTCCCGCAGGAGTTTATGCAGCAGCTTGAGCCGAGGGTACATCATGCAGAGCCATTTGTCGTGGCGGGAAAAATCCTCGCCTTCCTTGCCGACGACTTCTCCTATCCACTTTTTGATTTTGGGGTCGTTTACGTTGTCATTGTAGACCCAGTTTTCGTTGCCGGTGTTGTAGGGCGGGTCGATGTAGATGAGCTTTACCCGGCCTTCGTATTGCGGGAGCAGGGCCTTAAAGGCGAGGAGGTTGTCGCCGTGGATTATAAGATTTCCTTCGGAAATCCGGTTGCCGTCCGGGACGGCGTTTTTCGGGTAGGTGTATTCGGCCTTGAGGGTATGGTAGGGTACGTCCAGGTGGTGGTTGAGGACTTTTTCTTTGCCGTTCCAGGTTAGTAGGGGCATGAGGGGAGTATAGCATAAAGGCGGGGAAGGGGAAACCAGAGGAGGGAATGTATGAAAAAGTAGACAGTTTTCAAAAAAGAAATTTTACGGTAGGCTATTATAGGGTGGTTTAAGTGGTAAATATCATGGTTATTCATAAATCTACCGAAAATACTACCGGAGGTATATGGGAAATTGTCAAAGCAGATTAATTCGGCCAAAGAAAATTTGCGTTTCCTCGACCTTTTCGCCGGAGCCGGTGGATTATCAGAGGGGTTCATTAGTGCCGGATTCCAACCTGTTGCCCATGTCGAAATGAATTCTTCCGCTTGTTATACCCTGAAAACCAGGATGGCAAGGCATTGGCTCTATCAGAACAGTCAGAAAGAAAAATATATTAACTACCTGGACCGAAAAATATCACGAGATGAATTATATAAAGAAATACCGGAGAATATTTTATCATCGGTCATAAATAACGAAATTGGTGCGAATACGATAAAGAAAATATTTAAAACAATAGATGAAATTGTTGGGGATAAAAAAATAAACCTAATCATTGGCGGCCCTCCGTGTCAGGCATACTCTCTTATCGGTCGTTCCAGTGTAAGCAACAAAATGAAAAATGATCAACGGAACTATCTTTTTAAGTATTATGCCCTGTTCCTGGAGAAATACAAACCATCCTATTTTGTATTTGAAAATGTTATTGGGTTACTGTCAGCAAAAGATGAAAATGAAAAATTATATCTTGACCTGATGAAAGATTCATTCAGGAAAGCAGGATATGAAATAGAATATAAGACACTTTGCGCTTCTGATTATGGCGTTTTACAAAAAAGAAGGCGTATAATTCTGGTCGGAAAAAGGGACGGAGAAAAGGGATTTTATCCTGAACCTGTCACCGATTTAAATCAAAATGTACAGGTAAATGAGGTTTTTTCCGATCTGCCCGGTTTATCTGCCGGTGGGGGGTCTGATAAACCCTGTAACATGAAACCATATTCTGGCACATGGTTATATGAGAGCGGAATTAAAAATGACGATTATCCCGTAACCCTACATAAGGCAAGACCCCATACAAAAAATGACCTTTCAATATATAAAAGAGTTGTTAAAGCATGGAATAACGGGCATAAACGATTGGATTATAGTTCATTGCCCAAATCATTAAAGACGAGGAAAAATCTGACATCCTTTACCGATCGATATAAGGTCGTTGAGGGTGATTTAAACTATTGCCATACCATTCTTGCACATATTGCCAAAGATGGCCATTACTACATTCATCCGGATATTAACCAGAATCGTTCTATAACGCCACGAGAAGCCGCCCGCTTGCAGTCTTTTCCCGATGACTACTTTTTCGAAGCAGAGAAGGAAAACTCAAGTCGCGATGCTGTTTTCAGACAAATAGGTAATGCTGTTCCGGTACTCATGGCAGAAAAAATCGCGCTGAAACTTAAAGGGGGCTGGTGATACAATGGCTGAAACGGTAAATTTTAAAGTCCGCGCGCGGCTTTTAGAACAAATGGGTGAACAATTAATAAAATCAGAATCAATTGCCCTGATGGAGTTGATAAAAAATTCCTATGATGCTGATGCATCCATCTGTAAAATTGAAATGTATAATATTACCTCACCTGATACAGCTTCCATTATCATAACAGATGACGGTACCGGAATGAGTTATAAAATATTAAGGGATATATGGCTTGAAATTGGTACCAGTAATAAGGCAGATAAAAAGAATAAAGAAAAAGAAATAGAACGGAGCAAAAAATTCAATCGCATTCCGATGGGAGAGAAGGGAATAGGCCGATTTGGAGTCCATCGTTTGGGCAGGGAAATAGAAATAATCACCCGCATGAAAAATAATGATGAATGGCGTCTCTTTATTGATTGGGATGCTATTTCAACAAGTAACTACATAGAAGAATTCCCAATTTCCATTGAGAAAAGATCTCCTGAAGTATTTACAGGAAATAGTACCGGTACGAAAATAATAATTCGCAGGCTCAAGACCCAATGGGAAGAAAAAACTGTACGGGAATGTGCAAGGGCCATAATATCATTGCATTCTTTCTTTGAAGATGAGTCTGCATTTAAACCTGAATTTATTGTGCATAACTCAAATTGGCTTGATGGAATATTAAAATTTGAAGATATTGAAGACTTAAAACTTTATTCTTTTGAGGCAAGGCTTGAAGGCAACCTGATAACCGGGTTTAAATATCAGTTCATTCCATATAAATTAATGATAGGAATTGAACCAAGAACAGCCGGGATTCGGGATTTAAAGAAAAAATTACGAAACAGGCTTGAGAAAAAAGAAAATGGCAAACGTGTTCCGGTAGACTTATCAAAGGCAAAAATAGGCACCGTAATTTTTAAGGGCATAATATTTGGGTTTGAACCACGGATATTGGAACTGGCAATGATAGAGGACAAAAAAGGGTTTAAGGATTATCTGTCATTGAATGGCGGGATCCGGGTCTTCAGGGATAAACTGCGTATTTGGGATTATGGTGAACCGGAAGATGATTGGCTTGAAATGGAAATGCGGAGAATTAATGAACCCGGTATAAGAATAAGCAAACGGTTGCTCCTGGGGGCAGTATACCTGGACAGTGAAGAAAGTAAAGATTTAATTGAAAAAGCAAATCGTGAAGGATTTATGAATAATGCCGCTTATCAGCTCTTAAAAGATGCCTGTCGTTCTGTTCTTAGAACGGTAGAATTATACAGAGCAGAAGATAAAAATAAATTACGCCTGTTGTATGGCCCAAAAGCAAAGGATGTTCCGGTAATTTCTTCTTTGGAAGAAGCAAAGATTATAATAAAAAACAACATCAGTAATGAAAAAGCTGTTGAAGAAATAAACCGTTGCCTTGACAGGATACAAAATGATTACGATAAAATAACCGGTGATTTAATGATAAGCGCTGGGGCGGGTCTAAATTTAATAGTTGTTATACATCAAATTGAAAAAATAGTGAAAAATATTACGGCTGGTTTAAAAAAGAATATGCCCATTAAACAAATTGCGCAATTAGTAGATGATTTATCGAAACTTGTCGAAGGATACAGTATTCTGGTGAAAAAAAGAGATATAAAAGTACAAAACATCAAAGGAATTATTGAAAAAGCATTGTTTAATTTGGAATTCCGCTTTACTATGCATAATATAAATCTGGAACCAGCTTTCAGAGACAGGTTTGAGCATCTTGATTGTATATGTTCAGAAGCGCATGTGATAAGTGCAATTATGAATTTAGTGGATAATTCTATCTGGTGGATGAATTATGCCAAAAAAACTAAAAGGTCAATATATATCGACATTTCTTCTGAATATAAGGGGTATTCAACTATAATAGTAGCTGATACTGGCCCTGGTATTACGATTGACCGGGAATTATTAGGCCAGCCTTTTATAACTGCAAAGCCTGAGGGTGAGGGTATGGGGATAGGATTACATCTGACAACCCTGATTATGAAAACGCTTGAAGGGAAAATATTGTATCCTGAATTTGAAGATTTTTCACTGCCGAAGAAATATAAAGATGGTGCAATAATCGCTTTAGCCTTCAAGGAAAAAAAGGAGTAACAAATATGTTTTCAGAAAGTCAGCAGGTTGTAGTCATTGATGATGATTACGACGAGATAAAGCAACTTTTAGCAGCATTATGGCAAAAGGGTATTCCGTACATTTACCTTGACGGGCAGCAGGATAATCTGCCTCAAAAACCATTCTCCGGAGTCAGACTTTTATTTCTTGATATTGTAATTGGTCTTGAAGGTTCATCGGATAAAAATACGGCATCTTCATTGGCTAACGTAGTCAGTAAAATAATTGGGCCAAATCCCGGTCCTTATTTTATTGTATTTTGGACAAAGCACAATACCATAATTGATGAAGTATTAAGATATTTGAAATCTGGTAATATGGCTCCTGTTGGATATTCAAATCTTGATAAGCCAACTAATCATGATAATGGAACTACTATCTCTGAATTAATGGAAAGATTAGAAGAAAGGTTTTTACATTTGGACGCATTTGATTATCTTCTAAACTGGGAAAGCCTCATAGGGAAAGCAGTTCATAATTTTTCGGCCAGTCTTTTTTCTATTAATTCTCCTGTGGAAGACAATGCAACATGGTCAAAACGGATTAAGTCCCTTCTTGGTACCCTGGCATTATCAAATACAGAGAAATCAGACCTTGAAAATACTGTTGAAGACATAAAGAATGCATTTTTAAATTTAACAGATAGTTTTAAGGATAGTTTACAGCAAATAATTAAGACGGAAAAATTAAACTATAATAACCCATTATCAAAGGAGCAATTAAGTCCGAATCAGAAAGCAAAAATAAATTCATCATTATTTATAGATTTTAATCCTGCAAATATCCCTGCTCTTGGGAATGTATTTTTCAGTAAGCATGCGTCAGACGTTCACCTGAGGGAATCTTTAATAAATTACATTTCGCCAAAAATTGACAAACCTGACGAGGTAATTCTTATTGGAATGATAATAACGCCATCATGTGATTTGGTCAATAAGAAATATCTTCATAATGAAAAAGATTGTTTTCGCATTCTTTATGGTTTACTTATCCCTGTTAACGAATGTAAATATAAGCGTAAAGGAGATGCTGATTTTGTGATGAGGTCATTTTGGTATAAAGAAAAGATATATCAATTAATATTTCATTTTGGAAGTCTGACGTCTCTCTGGTGGAAAAAAGATGAAATACCAGAATTTAAATTTGCCATAAAAGAACATCTTGCTTTTGATATTCAATCAAAAATGGCAAATCATGCAAATAGACTGGGAAATTCAATGCTATAACCCTTATAAAAGTTATGGACGTTTTAACCCCAGAGCAACGACATTATAATATGTCTCGTATTCATTCAAAAAACACGAAACCGGAATTAACTGTCCGCAAATGGCTTTGGCATAATGGATACCAGTATAGATTACATAGAAAAGATTTACCCGGAAAGCCGGACATTGTACTTCCTAAGTATAACGCAATTATATTTGTGCATGGCTGTTTTTGGCACCGGCATAATTGTAAATTTGCATCAAAACCTGCAACACGAAAGGATTTTTGGGAACAAAAACTAAATGGCAATGTAGAACGTGATAGAAAAAACATACAAAAATTAGGGGAACTTAATTGGCGAATTCTGGTTATCTGGGAATGTGAAATAAAAAAATGGGATTCCGATTTAGAAAATAGAATAACGGACTTTTTATATGATGACAACAGTACTATCTATGAAAATAATCAGGCAGAATACTATATTGCAGCAGAACAGGAACCGGAATATTCAGGTGAATAAATGACAGACTGCTGCTGTTGCTTACAAAACCATTGCGAAATTTCATTCTGCGCCTTTCTCCTTTTTAAGATTTGCCATAAATTCACGGGATCTACGCTCGCTTTCCTCTTTGCGCTTTTCTACTTCCTCAAAAGTAAGGTCTGAGTGGTAATCGCATAAATCAATTCCGTGATCATCATCTACGCTAATATCACGGGGATTAATTTCCAGAACACGGACAATATAGGAATACAAATCAAAATTGGCAATGATGGTATCACAAGATATGGTTTTATCGTTTATTTCAATTTCCCAACCTTGGTCATTATGTTCCCAAAAATCATCCCTACAGCCAATGCATCTTGTGGCGGGTTCCCTGCATTTCTCAAGATTTCCGCAGTTTACATATTGTTT
Source organism: Spirochaetia bacterium (assembly GCA_025997875.1). Lineage (GTDB taxonomy): Bacteria > Spirochaetota > Spirochaetia > Treponematales > Breznakiellaceae > BNUT01. Next base: position 9,980 of record BNVE01000092.1, on the reverse strand, counting down.
TATCCCTGCGATTTTTTCATCGGATATGGTATGCCGGTCAATAATAAAACTACAGGATGAGGAATTGGAAATAAAACCTATTCTGAATTTCATAGTATGCATCCTATCGTATCATATATCAAATACCGGACAGACTCCGCCGGTTTTTATCAGCGCCTTTCGGCCATTCTCAAACTCACGGCTATTCCATACATCTGACATAAAATCAGTCGTAAGCAAATCGAAGCCTTTTTCCCAGCCTGTTTCATGCTCACAAAATGAACAGGGGAAACATTGGCCGTCAACATTTACATACAAGGAAAAACGTCCGAAAGATTCACAGCCTTCAGCCATCATAAGCAATTTTTTTCTGTTTGGTAAGCCCTCTATAGCCCCGGAAAATTTTGGAAAAGTACAGGAATCAAAGCCGATGCTGATATTCATGGACAAGGCGGTCCGTATCAAATTGGTAAATTCATCGGTTTTAAGCTGGTGCATATTATTATTCAGAGCCCTTCCTTTTGCTTTAAGGGATAAAAAGACCAGAGCATTTAACCCTTTAAGACGGCTGTCCGTTTTAATATCATGAAGAACCTGAAAAGCATTTTCCAGGCTTTCCCGGGCAAGAATATAGTGGATATTTACCTGTTTCATACCGCAATCTATGAGGCGCTTTACGTTGTCATAACAAAGATTGTTACCCTTTGGGGCGGTGAAAAAATGATTGCTCACCGCACAGGCGCCAAAATGGGCGGCTATCTTTTGGGCTGTTTCTTCCGTAACATTAGCTACCGTACCGTTGGGTATAATGTTCTGTTCACGCAATGTTGCACACATATCCCAAAGAGCCGGATTCTCTTCTCCTGCAGCGCCCAACCCAAAAGCAACCTGTGTAAGCTGATTGTTTGTATTTATCTTTTTGATTACCTTCTTGAAGACATCGAAAGACATATTCTTGCCCGTATCAGTATTGACTTTGTAACAGTAGGGACAATGAATACCGCTAAGGCCCTTACAAATAGTACTTATTTCAATATCCGCAATTTCAGGGCCAAGGCGGGAATAGGGAGGATCGTCATCAAATGTTTTACCCCAGCGGACAAAATAGCCGTTTTTAAGATTGAAACGATAATTATAGTCCGGCGCATTAAAGTATTTCCAATCATCCTTAATCTGTGTGGAGAATGAATAGGTACCAGTCTTTTCGATATCTTGCCTTAACAATGCCATTTATCGCCATTTTACCATAAATTCGATCTCCGGGCCGGGAACTCTACCCATTCCCTACTAATCCGTGCTATATTCTCATCAATATGGAGGGCAACAATGCTATACAGAGATTACGGAACAACGGGTAAAAAGGTATCGCTCCTGGGCTTTGGGGGGATGCGCTTTGGGCAGATTGACGATCCGGAGGCATGCGCCCGGATGATGGTGACAGCGGCAGAGGGCGGGGTAAATTATTTTGATACCGCGCCGGCTTATTTCGGGACCAAGAGCGAGGAGGTCTTCGGCAAGGGCCTTGCGGAGCTGCGGCGGCGGAAGCTGCCCTACTATGTGGCAACCAAGACCTTCAAGACCACGGAAAAGGACATCCGGACCGAGATTGAGGCACAGCTCAAGCGGCTGGACGTGCCGGCTATCGACTTTTATCATGTCTGGTGTATAACCAGCCTGGATAACTGGCAGGAGCGGAAGAAGGACGGAATTCTTACCGCCTTCCGGAAGCTCAAGGACGAAAAACTCATCAACCATATCTGCGTTTCAAGCCATCTGGTGCGGGACGAGATCAAGGAACTTCTGATGGAAGGGGTTTTTGAGGGGGTGCTCTTTGGCTATTCGGCCTATAACTTCAAGACCCGGGAAGCGGCCTTTGACGCCATCCGGGCCAAGAAGCTGGGGGCGGTGCTGATGAACCCCCTGGGGGGCGGCATTATTCCCCAGCATCCGGAGCTGTTTGAATTCCTCAAACACAGTCCCGAGGAGCCCACCACCCATGCGGCGCTGCGCTTCCTCTGGGATCACCAGGACATCAGCGTTACCCTGGTGGGCTTTAACGACAACGAACAGGTAAAGGATACCCTTAAGGCCATTGAGGGCTACCAGCCCCGGAGCGGGGACGAACTTGCCGCGGTAAAGGCCAGGGCTTCTGCGTCTTTTGAGGGGATATGCACGGGCTGCGCCTACTGCGACGACTGTCCCCAGGGGATTCCGATCCCCAAGTTTATGGACTCCTACAACCAGAAGCTCCTCAACGACAAGCCTGGCCAGGATGTGATCAGTGGCAGGCTTTTGAACCACTGGCACGTTGATATCTCGAAGGCCAGGGACTGTATCGAGTGCGGCCAGTGCGAAAGCGCCTGCACCCAGCACATCAACATCATCGAACGGCTCAAGATCATCGGCGGAAAGTCCGCTTAATCGTGAACACTCAACCGGGCTGCGAAGCAGCGTCAGACCTTCGGCCTGCGGTTCCCCTCTTGATTACCCTTAAGGGAATCTCCAAGTCCTATGCCGAGGTAGCCGCTTTGCAGGATGTGGATTTAACCATTCCCGGGGGTACCATCTTCGGGATTATCGGGAAAAGCGGGGCGGGAAAGTCCACCCTGCTGCGGATCATAAGCCTGCTGGAAAGCCCCGATGCGGGGGAGGTCTACTACGGCGATGAGCGGGTGGATACCCTTCGGGGCCGGGAGCTTTTGGAACGGCGGCGGCGGATGGGGATGATTTTTCAGAATTTCAACCTTTTGGGGTCACGGAATGTGTCGGGGAACATTGCCTATCCCCTGGAGATTGCCGGGATGCATAAAAAGCAGATCTACGAGCGGGTAGAGGAGCTTTTGGAATTGGTGGATATACAGGATAAACGGAAGGCCCGGCTGCGGGAGCTCTCCGGGGGGCAGAAACAGCGGGTTGCCATTGCCCGGGCTCTGGCGGCAAACCCGGAGGTCCTTTTCTGCGACGAGGCTACCAGCGCCCTGGACCCCCAGACCACCCGGTCCATCCTGGCGCTGATCCGGGAGCTTCAGGAGAAGCTGAAAATTACCGTGGCGCTGATCACCCACCAGATGGAGGTTATCCGGGGGGTCTGCCGGGAGGTGGCGGTGCTGGATGATGGCCGTATCGTGGAGCACGGCGCTGTGGATGCGGTTTTCGATGACCCCCAGACTGCGGCGGCAAAGGAGCTGGTCTATGTGGAGTGATAAATTCCTCCCCCTTCTCCAAATGCTCCCCCTGCCTACGGCGGAAACGGTGTATATGACACTGGTTTCAACCGTCCTCGCCTGTGTCCTGGGGGTCCCCCTGGGGACCTTCCTCTACAGCGCCTCTCCGGCGGGGCTTGTCCCCCAGCGGGTCCTCTACAATGTGCTGTCCCGGGCGGTGAACCTCTTCCGGTCCATGCCCTTCATCATTTTGATGATCCTGCTGATCCCCCTTACCCGGCTGATCATCCATACCAGCATCGGGCCTACGGCGGTGATCATCCCCCTGTCCATTGCGGCGGCCCCCTTTGTGGCCCGGCTTGCGGAGTCGGCCCTGGCGGAGGTTGATCCGGGGGTGCTTACCGCCGCTCGCGCCATGGGGTCCACCAATTTCCAGATCATCCGCAAGGTGCTGATCCCCGAGGCCCTTCCCGCCCTGGTTTCCGGGCTTGCCCTGACCATGATCAACCTGATCGGCTATTCCGCCATGGCGGGGGCCATCGGCGGCGGCGGCCTGGGCAGCCTTGCCATCAATTACGGCTACTACCGCTTCCGCATGGATGTGACCGTGGCCTCAGTTGTTGTGATCCTGCTCCTGGTGGAGCTTATCCAGTTGGGGGGGACCATCCTTTCCCGGCGGCTCCTTTCCCGGCGGTAAAAAAGGCAACAAGGCTCCGGTAAACGGAGCCTGAATATAGCACATCAATTCTTAGGAGGAATTATGATGAAAAAGACAGTCGTTACACTGCTCGCCGTTCTGGCCGTGGTATTCACGGTAAACCAGAACCTCTTTGCCGGAGGATCCAAGGACAATGGCGCCGCTGCGGCGCCTGCTCCGGCCGGGAAACAGACCCTGGTAGTCGGGGCGACCCCGGTTCCCCACGCGGAACTCCTCAACCTGGTAAAGGCTGATTTGGCCGCCCAGGGGATCGACCTGCGGGTTATCGAATTTACCGACTACGTGACCCCCAATGTGGCCCTCCTCGCCGGGGACCTGGACGCCAACTTCTTCCAGCACATCCCCTACCTGAATTCCAACGCCGAATGGACGGAAAAACTGATCTCCGCCTTCGGGGTCCACATTGAACCCTTCGGTATCTATTCACGGTCCCTCAAAAGTATTGCGGACCTGAAAGACGGGGCCACCATCGCCATCCCCAACGATCCTTCCAACGGGGGCCGGGCCCTGCTGCTACTCCAGTCCAATAAGATCATCACCCTCCGCGCCGGGGTCGGCCTTGAGGCAACCGTCCGGGACATCACCGGGAACCCCAAGAACCTGAAGTTCCGGGAACTGGAAGCCGCCCAGCTTCCCCGCTCCCTGCAGGATGTGGACGCCGCCGCCATTAACGGCAACTACGCACTGGAAGCGGGCTTTAATCCCACCAGGGACGCCCTGATCATCGAAGGCGCCGATTCCCCCTACGTCAACATCGTGGTAGTACGGAAGGGCGGCGAGAACGACGCCAAAATCAAGGCCCTCTCCACCGCCCTGCGCTCGGCGAAAATAAAAGACTACATCGCCGGGAAATGGACCGACGGCAGCGTGGTAGCGATCTTCTAATAAACAGGGGCGCGGGGCTGTAACAAGGGCTCTGCGCCCCTGTTTTTTTGATATACGATATAGGGGCGCCCGGCAGCCAGGGCGGTTTCTATGTCCTTGAATATATCACCTGTTTGTATTATAGTAACCATTAAGAATGGGGGAAATGATGACCGTAGCGGAGATAGTCAAAATATTAGACGGACAGTTTTTTTCCGGTGAAGACAAGGCTGAATTGGAAATCGCTTCCGCCTGTGGGGCGGATCTGATGAGCGATGTGATGGCTTTTGTAAAGGATAGGGTGCTTCTTTTAACCGGCCTTGTGAACCCCCAGGTCATACGGACCGCTGAACTGCTGGATATCCATGCCATTGTTTTTGTCCGGGGAAAAAGCCCCAGCCGGGACATGATCGACATGGCGGAGGAAGCGGACATCATCCTGGGCGGCACCAAGCTCCCCATGTTCCTCGCCTGCGGCAAACTCTACGAAGCGGGACTTAAAACCGGGGGCACCCGGCGTATTTAAGGCCGCAAGACGGCTCCTGGGACATGGCCCCCGCCGTCAAAGCCAGTTAAATGAATCCCAAACAGCTTCTGCGCCGGGAAATAAAAGCCCGTCTTGCCTCCCTCCCCCCCGAACAGTTCCATGCCGAAGGGCTCAAAGCCGCCGCCCTGATCCAAACCCTGTCCGTCTGGCCCCGATATACCAATATCCTGCTTTTCCTTTCCATGAAGTATGAAATCGATACCCACCCTCTGCTGGAAGCTGCCTTTGCCGCCGGGAAAAGGGTCTTCGTCCCCCGGGTTGAGGGGGAAAATCTGCTATTTTGCCGCATCCGTTCCCCGGAAGGTCCCTGGCTCACCGGCCCCTACGGCATCCACGAGCCGGCGCCGCTGTCACCATCGGTTGACGGTCCCGGCAATGCCGGTAAGCGCCGTGACTGCGGCGCTTCCGCCGGGGACAAACTCTGCGGCCTCTCCCCGGCGGACTTCCCCGTCCTGGTTATCGTGCCCGGCCTGGCCTTTGACCGCAGGGGCGGACGGCTGGGCCGGGGCAAGGGCTACTACGACCGCTTCCTCGCCGCCTTGGATGCCGCCGCCCGCCCCTGCGCCACTATCGGCCTCTGCATGGAGGCGCAGATCGTCCCGGAGGTCCCGGCAGAGGGCTGGGACAAAAAGATGGACGGGGTTTGCAGCGGCCCTTCGTCCGCCTTTCATTTTCCCTTGCCGTGAGGTATATTTGAAGAGGAGATGCGGTTATGTCGTCAGAAGCATTAGATTATAGCCATCCCGAAAACCAGCATTATACCTATGCTGATGTTCTTGAATGGGACGAGGATTTCCGGGCGGAGATTATCGACGGGAAAATTTATATGATGTCGCCTCCGGTCAGGGCACATCAGGGGATTCTTATGGAGTTAGCTTTTCAGCTCCGGAGTTTTTTAACCGGTAAGCCCTGCAAGGTATATCCCAGTCCCTTTGGAGTCAGGCTGTTCCCAAAAGAAGACCTGAGTGATGATACCCTGGTTGAACCGGATATCGTTGTGGTATGCGACTCTTCCAAACTGGATAAACGGGGCTGTAACGGCGCCCCGGACCTGATCATTGAGATCATATCCCCCTCCAACACCCAGCACGACAGGATATATAAATTCCGCAAGTACCTTCAAGCGGGGGTAAGGGAATACTGGATTGTGGACCCCCAGGATAAAACGGTACAGGTCCATATCCTGAACACCGGCGCTTACCACACAACCGTATATGATAAGGGCGATGAAGCCCCGGTTTCAGTTTTACCGGGCTGCATTATAAAGCTGCAGGACGTGTTCGCCGAAGCCGATCCTGATATTGAGGTTGTAGAATAAATTCTTTCCGCGTTTATGGCTTATCTCTGCCCACAAATCTACTTTCCCCCAATAAAAAGTTTATTGCCCTATCAATATTTTTATCGATGCTTACTTCTGTTTTCAAAGAGGAATGGTCATAGTAAAGCCTCCTATTCGGGTGTGGTGCTGTACCGTTCAATTATAGTTTGTAATGTGCCTTTCCCAAAACTGCACGGCATTACGAACCCAACCTTCTGCGGAAGTACCAACACCAAGGCCGAAACCATGAGGCGCATTGGGGAACACATGAAATTCAACGTTAATGCCGGCGGCTTTCATGGCGTTTACACGCCGTTCCATTGTCCGGGGAGGAGCAATACTGTCCCGCTCTCCCACAACGAGGTAGGTATTCACGTTCATTATTTCCCTATCTCACAATTCCAAGTCTGCGAAGCCAAGCGGTTACGTCCCGTTCTGATCTTGCAACGGTGTTTCTTGAAACAGTAAATCCGTCTTTTATCATTGCTTGCGGCTCCAATTTTGTAATTATTTCAATGGTGTTGGCCCATCCACTACCGCCGTGAACACAAAAAGGAATGATTGTTTTCCCTGAAAGGTTGTATTCTTCCAAAAAACCGGACACAGCTAGAGGCAAGGTATACCACCATATTGGATAGCCTAAGAAAATAGTGTCATACTCCGCCATGTTTCTGACCTGTGTTGAAAGAATAGGGCGGGTGTTGGTTTCCTGTTCCCGTTTGACATAATCAAGTAATTCCTTGTGCGTTTTGGGATAGGGGCTTTGCGTTTGAATCGGGAATAAATCCCCGCCTGTTGTCCGTTGGATTATCTCGGCAACCATTTGTACATTCCCAACTTTTCTGCCGCTGACGATTTGGACGCTCGCACCTGAAACTGCGTCTGCACCGTCCGTGTTTTCAGCATTGCTAAAATACACGATAAGGATTTTCCTTGCGGTGTTCTGTTCCTGTGCAAACGCCGTGCTGCCGGCGAAAAACACCAATACCGCCGCTATCATAAAACCCTTCACCATCGTGAAAGAACATTGTTTAACCATGTAAACCTCCATAAAATTTCTATTGTATTTATAATATACAGTCTGGGGTTCACTCCAGGTCAAGCGTTTTTTGCAGTTTTTTGCTTTTATTATTTTTTCTTCTTTTCTTTGGTTTCTATTTTTATTTCATCCCCTTTTACCGTTATTACTTGTGAATTACTAATACTTATTAATTTTAATGTTGAATTATATTTTTCAATTATTTTTTCTCCGGCCTTTTTAAATGGAACATTACCAAAATGGGGTATTGGGTAAAAATCTATTACGTTTAATGCCTTAAAATTATTTTTTAATTCAGGTGCTTTTTCACTGTCGTCCATTTCATTGACATATTCTATATTAGGAGATAAAATCATTGAACCAGCCGATGTCCCAATATATATTTTCCCTTTTTTTATTTGTTCTTTTATTATTTTATCCGTTCCGGTTTTTATTAATGCCTGTAATAAATAAAATGTATTTCCACCAGAAACAAATATATAATCATTGGTTTCAAGTTTATTTTTAATTTCTTCTTTGGTTGATGTTGTTATTTCCAATTCATCTACGACTAAACCAAGTTTTTCAAGAGCCTTTTTATCTGATCCAACGTAAAATGTAACTTTTTCCGGAATAGCCGCCGTTGGTATAAATGTTACCGTTTTTCCTTTTATATCTTCTTGAACAAAGTCTTTAAATAAACTTGCCACGCTGGAAAAGAATGAAGCTAAAAATAATTTATTCATAAATACCCCTTTGAATATTTTATTATTCCATATTTTTTTTGTATTGTCAATAGTTTTTTATTATATTTACCAACAATGTCAAAACAATACCGACAATAAAAGCGCGAAGATCAAGAGGCCGCACGGCATTATTCAGGGCTATAATGGGATTGCTGTAGCAGATGTCGAAAATCAGGTGATAGCAGCGGCGGATGTGGCGGGTTCGGTGCACGAAGGCGATTTACTGTCCGGCATGATTGACGAACTAAAAATAACTATGCAAAACATAACCGGCAAAAAAGAACCGCTTGAGAGCGCCACAATACTCGGCGATACCGGTTATTTCAGCGAAAAGAACCTTGAAGAAGCAGAAGAGCGCGGTGTTGATGTACTGATTCCGGACCAGCAGTTCCGTAAACTCGATTGATAAGTTTTCAAGAACAAAAAGGCCATGAGAAGCGGCGATATACCAAAGAAGATTTTACCTATAATGAGAATGATAATACGTATACCTGTCCTGCGGGGAAGACGCTTGAATACAAGGGGCATGTTGAATTGAACAGTAATAGCGGAGAAAAATACCAGGCGAAAAGTGTTGACTGCAAAAATTGCCCATATTTGGAGAATTGCGTAGCGTCCAGAAGCGGCAAGGTTTTAGAAGATATGCGGAAAAAAATTGATGATCCCCGTAACCGGGAATTATATGGAAGAAGGAACATTCAGCCGAAGCCATAGGCTGAGGTTCCCCTCCTGATGCAAATTATCGAGCCATGTTTTGCAGACATTGAATGATGAATGGGGCATTCTGGCCCAACAAGCCTGCTGTAAATCGGCTTTTCAGGGACGCTTTCATCAAACAGCTACGAAGAATACTGAAATTCGAACCGCAGTAAAATTATTGGTGTAATGTACTTGGCTTTTCCTACAGCCTCGTTATGTGCCGTTTGCCCGTATTTTATATTTTTTCAATATTTCTTTATAACAGTACTTTACATTCCTGTATCTATATGATATAGCCTGAAATAGAGGGTTTTTATGGAAAATTTGATGTTTGATTATATATCTCTTGGGGAAAATTTGGATGTTCCTATGGAAATTGTCCAAAAATTTGAGAAAGAAGCTCGTAATGAATTCCCTTTTGATAATATGTTGATGGAAATTCATGTTTTACGGGCGGTAAAAGCCTATGCCAAAATAAATACACGGATGATAGCAATTGAAAACTAATATTTAGATGACGCACAATTCATTGCTGATGCCTATATTCAAAACAAAATATTTCCAGAAAATTATTCAGATGATGCTTTACATACCGCAATAACATCTACTAACCAAATAGGAATATTGTTAAGTTGAAATTTCAGCCATTTAGTAAAAGTTAAAACACGCCGAATGGTTGCATTAATAAATGCAATATATGATTATAACCCTGTTGAGATAATACTAATATTTACAAAAGTATTAGCCCATGATATACTGGTATTATGACGATCAGACAAAATGACGGAAGGAAATTAAATCGAGATGCGCAGGCGCAAATAAGAATCACAGCGGTTCAACGGGTATTAAACGGAGAGAGCCCTGAAGAAGTGGTTAAGTCAATAGGTTACACCCGTCGCATTATTTATCGTTGGCAGGCAGACTATA
>BNVE01000091.1 GCA_025997875.1 Spirochaetia bacterium | reverse complement strand
GAAGAAACTTAAGTATTACAAGGTAAGGGGGCGGAATGGGGGTCTGCTGCCTGACCTAACCGTACGGGCGCCTATGGTCAGAGAAAATCAAAAAAAATCGATTTTCTCTTGACATTTAACATAGGAGTCGAAGAAGTCGAATAAGGAAATAAAGAGAATCTGATTTTTTATTACCTTTTTCGACTTCTGCCTTTTTTACCGCCGCGGGCCTTGCCCTGGGGGGCGTCATCATGGGAGTGGCGGGGATGAGCCAATAGGAATTAACCACTAAAGGCACTAAAAACACGAAAAAGATGATATTTCAAAGTAAAATTTCGTGTTTTTCGTCGTGTATTTTTTACTTCCGCCCTGACTTTTTTGGCCTATAGTACGTGAGGCATAGCCGTTCCTTATCCACATGGGCGGGACTCGGCGTGGCATTCACGGTGTGAGCTCCATTTGGAATTCCCCGCCGAAGGAGACAAACGAAGCGCAGGCTCCGCAGGCGAATTCTACAAGCGGAGCGAATGCCGGGAAGGACACGCCGGGTCCCGTATATGCAGATAAGGCGCCGCATCCCTCATTCCAAATTATTTTTTGCAAAAAACCTTAAAGTTTTCCGCCCCCTTTACCGAAAATGGTAAGGATTAGATGTGTTCCGGGGATAAGAATCCGCGGTTCGGTTTTCCGGGGACTGTTTAATCAACAGAGGCAAGGATGCTTCTGGAGACATTTTCAAGGAGGATGATATGATCATCAACCATAACCTTTCGGCTATGTTCGCCGACAGGTCCCTCAAAGTTACCCAGGGCGCGCTCACCAAAAATCTGGAAAAACTCTCTTCCGGGCTTCGCATCAACCGTGCGGGAGACGATGCTTCCGGACTCGCGGTCTCCGAAAAAATGCGGAGCCAGATCCGGGGTCTCAATCAGGCTTCCGCCAACGCCGCCAACGGTATTTCCTTCATCCAGACCACTGAAGGATATCTCCAGGAAACCGAGGATATCATCCAGCGGATCCGGGAATTGTCGGTTCAGTCCGCCAACGGCATTTATTCTGATGAAGACCGGATGCAGATCCAGGTTGAGGTTTCCCAGCTGGTTGACGAAGTTGACCGGATTGCCAGCCATGCCCAGTTCAACGGCATGAACATGCTTACCGGCCGCTTTGCCCGTCAGGGCGGGGATAACGTTATTACCGCCTCCATGTGGTTCCATATCGGCGCCAATATGGATCAGCGGGAACAGGTATTTATCGGCACCATGACCAGTATGGGTCTGGGGCTCCGCAGCATCGGGGACGGCAGCTTTATCAGCCTGGAGAGTCCCGAAGACGCCAACCGGACCATCGGAACCATGGACGCCGCCATCAGGATCATCAACAAGCAGCGGGCGGACCTTGGGGCCTATCAGAACCGGCTGGAACACGCCGTTGTCGGCCTCGATATCAGCGCCGAAAACCTCCAGGCCGCGGAATCCCGTATCCGGGACACCGATATGGCGAACCAGATGGTCCAGTACACCAGGGATCAGATTCTGAGCCAGTCCGGCATTGCCATGCTGGCCCAGGCAAACCAGCGGACCACTTCGGTCTTGTCACTTCTCCAGTAAAGTATTATAATGTAGAGTGATTGGAGAATTCCGCAAGGTCTTCTCCAATCACTGGCATGGAGAATTTCGTAGAAATTCTCCTAAGCTGAAATAAATGCGTCAGCGTTTATTTCAGCAAGGTTCTTTGACAAACACCCTTTGTTGACGCCCCTGCCCTGCTGATGTAAACAGAAGCGGGCAAGGGCGGCGGTACGACGGTACGGAACGATTATTTAGCAATAAATGACCGTTTCGTGCTGTATCCGGTAGGCCGGGAGGAGCGGCGCGAAAGCCCTTCCGGTATTACTGTCCGTACGGCGCGGCTTTTGGCGATGGATCGCCGGAAGCTATTCAACGCAAGGAGGGTAATATGATAATTAATCACAACATGAGCGCCCTGTACGCCAACCGTGAACTCGGTGTGACCCAGGGCGACGTGTCCAGGAGTATTGAAAAGCTCAGTTCCGGCCAGCGGATTAACCGCGCCGGGGACGATGCTTCCGGACTCGCGGTCTCCGAAAAAATGCGGAGCCAGATCCGGGGTTTGAATCAGGCCGAGCGCAATATTCAGAACGGTGTATCCTTTATCCAGACTACTGAAGGTTATCTTCAGGAGACCCAGGATATCCTGCACCGCCTGCGGGAACTGTCGGTTCAGTCCGCCAACGGTGTTTACACCGATGAGGACCGGATGCAGATCCAGGTTGAAGTGTCCCAGTTAGTCGATGAAATCAACCGTATTGCGAGCCATGCTCAATTTAACGGAATGAATCTTCTGACCGGTTCCTTTGCCCAGGATGGCAACAAGGTCATGCAGCTCCAGGTCGGCGCCAATATGGACCAGAACGAAAGGGTCTTTATCGGAACCATGACCGCTCAGGCTCTTGGACTAAACAATACTCAAGGTGAAGCTGGTATTCTGAGCATTACCAGCCCTGAAGAAGCCAATGCGACAATTGGAACTGTGGATGCCGCTTTACGGCAGGTGTCCAAGCAGCGCGCCGATCTCGGCGCGTATCAGAACCGGTTCGAAATGGCCTCCGAAGGCGTTGCCATTGCGGCTGAAAACCTTCAGGCTGCCGAATCCCGTATCCGGGATGCGGACATGGCTTCGGAGATGGTCACCTACACCAAGGATTCGATCCTGTCACAGGCGGGGAACGCCATGCTGGCTCAGGCCAACGTGCGGACCCAGTCGGCATTGCAGCTCTTGGGTTAACACCCACAGGCTAATACCCATAGGCTACAGGCTCAGCAGGATGAGACCATTGTTCAGATTTCAGATGCGAATTAAGAGACCTCTGGACGTCGTCTTTTAAAACGCGGGGTGAGGAAGATGCGCCCTTCCCCGCCCCTCTTTTGAGATGAACGCCGGAAACGGCGATAAACGGATCCCGTCAAGGACGATGGGGTTTTATAATTTGTCATTACATGGAGGTACGCCATGAGTATAGTCATTGCACCTGCAAGCAACAGGCCTCGGCAGGAAATCTCAACCGATTATGGGGCTGTACGGATAGCCCAGGCCCATGCGGCGGAAATCAAGGCCGCTGCTTTTCAAAAATTTGAATCATCCCTGCCGGGAAAACGTGAACCGGGGGAAAAGCCCCTGGAAATCGCCCAAACAGCCGCGGATCTTGAGCAGATCAGCCTTGCCTTTGACCGGAAACTCAAATTTGTGGTGGATCACCAGTCCCATGAAATAACGGTCAAGGTAATCGACAGCGCAACCGATAAGGTAATCAAGGTACTGCCTCCGGAAGAACTGCAGCGGATGCACCGCAGAATCAGGGAAACCATCGGTTTTCTGTTTGACGAAAGGGTGTAAGCAGGATTTAGCCGGGGACCGTACTTAAGCCCGGGGACGCCCTAATCCGTTCCCTGGCGCGCCCTGGGAGGGGAAAATCAGCCTATGTCTGATATATATGTGCCGGGGGTAAAAAGCCGGTTTGATACGGGGAAACTCATAGACGACCTGATGAAGGTCGAACGGATTCCGAAGGAACGGACCGAAAAAAATATTGAGACCCTGGAAACCCAAAAAACCTACTGGCAGGAAATCGGCAGGCGTATCAGCTCCCTCCGTGACAGCGCACGGGTACTCTACTCCTTTCAAAATCCCTTTAATGAACGTATCGGCGTCTCCGCAGACGATTCTATTATTACCGCCACCGCAACCCGGGAAGCCGCGGAACGGGACTACCATTTTACCGTAAAGCAGATAGCCCAGCCGGACCGGTTTTTGTCCAAGCCTTTGGAGGACGGGTTCAAGGTCGATGGGGGAACCTATAAATTTACCCTGGGGGAAGAAGAAATCTCCTTTGCCTTTAAGGGCGGTACCCTGAAGGAATTTACCGACGCCCTGAACCGCCGGGGACGGGACAAGATCGGCGCCAGCCTTATCGCCGTTGAAAAGGGTTCCAAAGCCCTCCTAATCGAATCAAAAGTTACCGGCGCCGACAAGCGCCTGATTTTCTCCGGTGATTCTGAAAAACTGGCCATTGATACGGGCATAACAGGACGGGTAAACAATTCCCGCCGGGATATCACCCTGGACGCCCAGGACCTGAAAAGGATTGCCGATTCCACCAAGGTATCGGTGGAACAAAATACCCTCCGGGTAGACGCCGGGGGTTCCGCATCCATACCCCTAAACCCCATAATCCAGGCCGAGCCGGATCTGGTGTTGCAATTTGAAACCGCCGCAGAGTTCCTGCACGATGACCCGGCGGCATCCCAGCCCCCGCCCGGACCGGCCATCCCCCCCGCCGGGACCGCCAGCTACGGGGGGATCACCCTCGAAAACGATCCCTCTACGGTACCCCTGCCCTCCTGGACCCCACCCCCCGCTCCGCAGCGGGTGGATGATTTACAGGCCCTGACCCTGACCTTTACCGACGGCACCACCGCCTCCCTTCCCCCCTTAAACGATTCTTCAACTTTTGGTTCCGTCCAGTACCGGCTCCAGGACGTCGCCGGCGGCAGGTCCATCGCTTCCATTGATTTGACAAACCGGAACACCCACCGGGACCTCTTTATCCGCAATATCCAGATCTTTGATCCCACAGCCCTGGGGGGTTTTAAGCCCCAGAACGCCATATCCACCGCCCAGGACGCCCTTATTTCCATGGAAGGGATAGACATACGGCGCACCACCAACAGCATCAACGACCTTATACCGGGGGTCACCCTTACTGTCCGCGCGCCCTCGGATCGGCCGGTGCAGTTGGGGATACGGCCCGACCGGGACCAGATCAAGGAATCGATCATCACCATGGTGGGGAACTACAACCGGCTTATGGCGGAGGTCAATGTGGTAACCCGGAACGACGACCGGATTATCGAAGAACTGAGCTACCTTTCCGAGGATGAACGGACGGAACTGAAAAAGCGCCAGGGGGCCTTCTCCGGGGATACCACCCTGAACCAGTTCAAAAGCACCCTCCTGCGGGCCGCCACAGCCCCCTATGCTACCCAGGAAGAGCAGGACCTTGCCCTCCTGGCCCAGATAGGGATCGGCACGGATGTCCGGCGTTCCGGAGCCGGGAGCGGCTACGATCCGGGCCGCCTGCGGGGCTACCTTGAAATTGACGAAAAAACCCTGGACGCGGCGCTGGAAACAAAACTGTCCGCCATACAGCAGCTCTTTGGCTACGATACCAACGGGGATTATATCATCGATTCCGGGGTCGCCTTTGCCATGGAGAGCCTGACCAAGCCCTATGTGGAATCCGGGGGCTTTATTGCCCTTAAAACCGGTACCATCGATTCCCGGATTACCCAGGACCAGCGGCGGATAGAAACCATGGACCGGCAGCTCGCCGCCAAGGAAGCGGCCCTCAAGATACAGTACGGCCAGATGGAAGGGGCTTACAGCCGCATGGAACAGATGTCCTCCTCGCTGGATAATTTCAGCCGGCAAAACAGCAACAGCAACAGGTAGAAAAATGATCATCAGCATTAACGGAAAAACCGCGGACATTGTACTGGAAAAGGAAAAAACCATCGGGGATGTGCTTTCCGGCTTGGAAGACTGGCTCCGCTTTTCCGGACACCGCCTGAGCGGCCTTGAAGTGGACGGCGAAAAGGCGGGCGCCCTTTCCCTGGACAGTCTGTTTGACAAAGAGCTTGCAAAGATCGAAAAACTGAACATCCTGACCAGTTCCTGGGGGGATATTGCCGTGGAAGCCCTCCTTGCCCTTTTCCAGGATCTTGGGGATTTTGAAATGGCAGCCTTTGAAGAACGGGGCGGTTTCAAAAATGCCTGGGAAACAAGCGCGGGGGCGCAGTTTTTACGGGAACAGATCCCCGACATCCATGAATTTGCGGAAAAAACCTTTGCCGGCCTGGGGCTCCCTCCCCCGGAACTCCGGAAGGTCATTGAAGAACGGCTGCGGGAGTTGGAAAACCCCCAGGGGGAAATCGACAGCGCGGCCCCCCTTATCGAAGGCATTGCGGCCCGTCTTGAGGACCTTCCCCTGGACATTCAGACCGGCAAGGACGGCCGGGCCGCGGAAACCGTTCAGATTTTTTCCGGAATAGCCGAAAAACTATTTAGGCTCTTTAATGTATTAAAGATAGAGGGATTTTCCCCGGAAAATTGCAAAGTGGATGATATCCCTATCTATGATTACATTGAAGAATTTGGTTCCGCATTGAAGGAACTTTTGGCAGCTTACGAGGCCAGGGATGTGGTTCTGGTGGGCGATCTTGCGGAATATGAGCTGGCGCCCCGGTTGCTCAAATTTTATTCTGCCATCAGGAGCGGAACCTCGGCTTGCAGCCCTGGTTGAAGAAAAGAGCCCCGCCACATCCTCAGTTTAGGAGGGAATCTTAGGCAGTATGTCAGGAATACCCGTGTATCTATATCCGTTACAGCTACCTCAGTTTTGGAAAGAAGACAATCCCCTGGACAGTGTCATCTTTGGCATCAGCGTCGCGGTCGTTGTTACTATTTTTATCATTTTCAATATATTCAAGAACAAGGGTAAATTCAATACCCGGGCTCTGGGGGCCAGCGGTTTTACCGCCAGACCCACAACGGCCCACCGCAAATTCAGCGGCTTTGCCCTGCACCGGCTGGCCCATTCCGCCGGGCTGGACCGCACTCAAACCAAAATGCTGGATTATGTCTTCAAAGTTGACGGGGTAAGCGACCCCGAACAATCCTTCCACACCCCGGCCCTGCTGGACCGCCATTTCAAACATGCCTACCGGGCCATCGAGCGGGGTTCCCCCACGGAAGCGGAGGCCCAGCAGAAACTGGGGGTGCTTTTTTCAACCCGGAATATCCTGGAAGCCTCCGCGGTTTCCGGCAGTTCCACCACTTCCACCCGGGGGATCGCGGACAGTACCCCGGCGGTTATCAAGGTGGGGACCGACAGCTATCCCACCAAGGTGATCTCCGCCAAGGGGGAAACACTGGTGATGGAAAATCCCAAGAACGCCGTGGGAACCTCCGTACGGCTTCCCCGAAACAGTAAGGTTACCCTTTCCTTCTTTACCCATTCCAGCAGGGGCTTTTCTGTGGAAACCCGGGTCCTGGGAAGCGCCGAAGCCGCCAGCGGGCCCCGGCTGCAGCTGATCCATTCCAGCCAGATAAAGTACCTGGCCCAGCGGAGGTTCCGCCGCAGGCAGATGGTTCTGTCCACTACTTTTTATTTTATTCACATTGAAGATACGGGGGGCAAAAAAGAGAAAAAAATGGTGGCGGATAAACGAAAGCTCACCGGAAGTATTATGGATATCTCCATCGGGGGCTGTTCCATCAAAACCAATATTGCCGTCTCCTCAGGTACCAGGCTGAAAATTGAATTTTCCCCTGCGCCGGGTCAGGGCGCCGCCGTAATCGGCCAGGTGTTGCGGACAAACCGGAGCGGGGCAAATACCATCATGCACGTTAAATTCCTTAGGGCGCCCCGCAGGTCCATGAACGCCATCAACGCACTTGTATTTGAGTACACCGATGGTTAAAATAATGTTCAGGCGGTCCGTTAAATGAAAATCATTTCGGTTAAGGATATTGTCAGAAAAGACGTTCCCATCTATTATCGAAGGCTCTATTCGGGGATTGCGGTACTGGAACTTATCAAAAAACCGGTGGATGTGCGTATAGATTTTTCCATTGAACAGAAGCCTACGGGCCAGAAGGAAATCCTGGTCACCCTGATCGATACGGTAGATTACCCCCTGGTGCCCCTGATGAGTGAATTAAAAAAACATATTGGCGATCTTGATTCAAAGGGCAGCCTTCCTGATTAATAACACCCGCTCAGTGACGACCTCGTCCCCGGAAGAGACCGCCCGTCTGGGGGAACGGCTTGCCCCTTACCTGCGTCCCGGCAGCGTCATAGCCCTGCGGGGCGGCCTGGGGGCGGGCAAGACCTGCCTGACCAAGGGCATAGCCCGGGGGCTTGGCATTGCGGAAGAAGTAACCAGCCCCACCTATACCATCATTTCCGAATACCCGGCGCCTCCCCTTACCCTCTACCACATCGATGCCTACCGCCTTGGTGGGGATGATGATTTTGCAGCCCTGGGGGGTGAGGAAATCCTCTACGGCAAGGGAATCTCGGTAATCGAATGGAGCGAACGGCTCCCCCGCTCCCTGCCGGCGGAGGCTATTACCATCGACATTGAAATAGCCGATGGCGAAAACCGGATCATTCACATCACCGGCCTGGACAGTACGGAGGGGCCAGGATAATGGATACCCCGCAGAATTCCCCCCAAAACATCCTTGCCATTGATACGGCCACCAATATCCTGTCCATAGCCTTATCCGCCGGGAACCGGCGCTGGTATGTTGAAGCCGATGCGGGGCTGCGGCATTCGGAAATCCTTATGGACCTGACGGACCTGCTCATGAAGCAGGGGGGTCTTAAACCTGCCGACCTTAACCTGGTAGCCTGCATGAAGGGCCCCGGCTCTTTTACGGGCCTGCGGATTGGCTTTTCCGCCGCCAAGGGCCTTGCCCTCTCCCTGGGAATTCCCCTCAGGGCCATCCCCACCCTGGACTGCATGGCCTGGTCCCTTTCCCCGTGGCCCGGCCTGGTAGTCCCCGTGATGGATGCCAAAAAACACCGTTTTTTTATTGCCCTGTACCGGGGCGGGGAGAAAATTCACCCCGATATGGATGCGGACCCGGCGGAAATCGCAGGGGCAATTACCGGGGCAATAGGCTCAGGCCCCGGGGAATCCCCTGTTCCGGTGATCCTTACCGGGGCGGACGCGCCCCTGCTCCGGGCCGAACTGCTCAAACAGGGCCCCGGGCCTTTCCCCATTCTGCTCGATCCGGCATACCGGAAAGGGCGGGGAATGGAGCTGCTGGAACTTGCACTAAATGACAAAAAGGCAGATACTGTTGACGAAGCTTCTTTTGCCGGACCGGAATATATCCGGAAAAGCGATGCGGAGCTTAAAAGTTAATGCCAATAAATACAAACGGAAAATTATGCCGGAAATACAAAAGGATTTGGATGCGCCTGAATTCGCCGCCGGAACTGTGGATGCAGCTGAAATAGAGGACAGCGACGAAGTCCTGGATCTTATCGAGATCGACGAGAAAGAAGGGTCCCTCAAGGCAAACCAGGACAACCCGGAAGCGGTAAGTTATTCTTCCCCCGCCACGAACTCCTTCAAAGCCAGTGTTTTCCCGGTTCTGGTTATTGACCGGCAGCTGATGATAATCTACGCCAACCCCGCCTGCGAAAAACTCTTTACCGGCTTTTCACGGCTGACGGGACATTATTTTATCGATGTCTTCGGCAAATTCTTTGATGTGGCGGATATCCGCAAAATCCGGGAGACGATCATTAAAGGGGAAAACGGGTATTCCTGGAAAGGGGAAACCCGGATCAAATCCCGGGACATGGTCACCGTCCAGACCAGGGTCTATATCTTCCCGGTGGAGCAGGATGCCAAGCAGCCCGTAGAATTCGAGGTGCTTTTTGACGATGTAACCGAGGAAAGCAAGGAGCTTCTGCGGGCGGTATTTCTTAGCCTCCTTGAAGCGTCCAGACTCAAGGATAATGATACGGGCAAGCATATTACCCGGGTAGGTTTTTATTCCCGGCTTCTTGCAAAGGAACTCTACTACAGCCTGGGCCGGCAATACCCGGCCATCGACGCAGACTTTATCGAAAACATCAGCTTCCTAGCGTCCATGCACGATGTGGGAAAGATAGGCACCCCCGATGATATCCTTAACAAGCAGGGGCCCCTTTCCGAGTGGGAATGGAACATCATGCGGGAACATTCCAAGAACGGCGCCTTTATCCTCTCCACCTACCCCAACCCCATGGCAAAGGAAATCGCCCTTTCCCACCATGAACACTGGGACGGCGGAGGCTACCCCTTCCACATAGAGGGGGAAAAGATCCCCATTTCCGCCCGTATCGTCAGCATTGCCGATGCATACGACGCCCTGCGGATGGTGCGGAGCTATAAAAAGGCCCTAAGCCACGAGGCAACCGTAGCAAGGATGATGGAAGCAAAGGGGACCCACTTCGATCCGGTCCTAATCGAAGTGTTCCATATTATTGCGAGCGACTTTAATGATATCTACGAGAAGAACTGCGATTGACATATACGGGAGGGCGGGCGGGGCATCCCCGATGCTCACCAGCTTGTAGAGCCTGCCTATGCAGCCTGCGCTTCGCTTGTCTGCTCCGGCAGGGAATTCCAAATTGGTTCGCACCGTGAATGCCCCGCCCGCCCTCCCGCCTTTGTCTAGTGCATAGGGAAGATTAATCCCGGTTCGGGCCGTGAATGCCCCGCACCCTGCCCGCCTTTGTCTAATTCATAGGGAAGATTAATCCCGGTTCGGGCCGTGAATGCCCCGCACCCTGTCCGCCTTTGTCTAATACATCGGATAAGCTTATCCCGTTTCGCAACGGTTGAGGGACATTATCCCAGGGGATTCGGTTGGGGGGCGATACCGAGTTCGGGGAATACCGGCGTAGATTCCGCAGCGGCCTTGTTTTCGGCCCTGATGGCGTCGAAGACTTCCTGCCGGAATACCTTGACGTTTTTGGGGGCGTCCACACCGATCCGTACCTGATCCCCGCGGACCTCTATAATCGAAATGGAGATATCATCCCCAATCATTATCTTTTCATTAACCTTTCTGGATAGTATGAGCATTATGCCTGCCCCGCTACCGAGAGTTCCGCCAGCACATCGTGTTTGGTCTTCCAGCGGGGATCCGTCAGTATGGCCTGTTTCCCGCAGCGAGCGTCACGGTTAATGACCAGGGGGCCCTGCAAATTGGCGGTCATGGGGCTGCCGTCGGCGGGAATAGTCACGATTGAAAAGATCAGGGCCTTGTCCGGGCTGTCTATGCCGATCTCCGCCAATTCCTCGTTGCTGATATTGGCCTCGTAATCGGGCCGGATAAGAAAGGGATTTATCAGAATGAAGGCAATCCCCTCAACATCCACCGATTGCAGCCAGTAAAAGGGCTGCCGTTCCGCGTCCAGGAGTATATATTCACTGAATGTTTCAAACCCAAACAAGCCCTGGGGAAAACTTATTTTTTGACGCTCATCCACATCGATGGGCCCGTATGCTTTGGTAGCTACCTTCACAATCCGCTCCTTGGAGCATTTTTAAAAACCCGGTTGGTTTTAAAAAATGCCCTTGGAGAAATCGGTCTAAAGCCCAATTTCTCCCATAAAATAAAGCAGCTTTTCAAAATTGCAATTTTGAAAAGCATATACTAATTACCTTAAAAAGTCCAGCAGGGTTGGGGGGATGATCCGGGCGGCGGTCTGGAGGCTGGCCTTGTGGGCAAAGTCCATCTTCGCCAGCTCTGTGGCGGCGGTCGCAAAGTCAAGGCCGATTTCCCGGCTCAACTGAGCGGTAACATCGGGAATTTCCTGATTGAGGCGCTTCCAGGTCATATCCGCCCGCTCGGAACGGCTGCTGATCTCCGCAAGCTGGGAGGTAATATTACCCAGGGCCAAATCAATGCCGCCGATTCCCTGGCTCCCCACAAAATCCTGATCCCCCCGGTACAGGGCGTCCCGCAGGCGGATCGCCATGTCAAAGACACTGCCCCCGCTTACCCGGGCGGAATTGCTCCAGTTGGGGGCGTTTGTTTCACTGTTTCCCCGGGTTATGCCCAATTCCTGCAGCACATTGGAACCCTGGCGATCCTCCATGCGGATAAGGTGGGCGTTGGTGCCTTCCAGGGCAAGGCCCCGGGTTTCCGGGTCCACATAGGCCTTAACCGGGGCCGGGGACTCGTTTATCTTGGCCACAATGGCGTGGAGGGTATCCCCGGTGTTCACGGGGATTTCAACGCCATCCACAAAGAAGGCCCCGTCGGCGGTCGCCCGGTAGTCCGTGGCGTCCACGGTGGAAAGGATCTGCATCTTTTCCGCCCAAAAGGCTTCCCCGCCGCCGATATCCAGTTCCGAATACACCCCGTCGGTCACTTCGGTTTTACGGGAAGCCCCGGCGCCCTGGTATTCCACCCGCACAACCATGCTCTCCCCGCCGTTGGGAACGGTTCCTTCCACAGATCGGAAAGGTTCGGTAAAGGCCTTGTCCCCGGCAAAGATCTGCTTGCCATCGGGGCCGGTGGAATTGGAAAGGGACACCAGTTCCTTGATAAGCTCATTCACTTCCATGGCCATGATCTTCATATCTTCCGGAGCGTAGGTGCCGGTAGCCCCCTGGACAGAAAGGTCCCGCATACGGTGGAGCACATCGGTGGTTTCGTAGAGGTAATCGTGGGTTATCTGGTAACGATCCCGGGCGTAGAGGGTATTTTTTTCAAACCGTTCCAGCCGGGCAAGGTAGGACTCGTAACGCACCGCATGGCTTGCCGCCAGGGGATCGTCCCGCAGTTCCCGTATTTTTGTCTGCCCCGCAATTTTGGACTGAATATTGTTAAGCCCCTCTTCCTGCCGCCGCAGATAGTACTGCATATCCGTATTCGGCATATCCGTTGAAACCCGTCTCATGGTAACACCTCACTTTTCATTAAACTACAAACTACACACCCATTCTATTAATGATGGTATCCAGCATGGAATTAACGGTGGTGATAAACCGGGCTGCCGCATTATACCCGTGCTGGTACTTGATCATGTTGGCTAGTTCCTCGTCGATGCTGACCCCGGAAATGGACTGCCGCAGTTCGTTAAGCTGCTTCATCACCAGATTCTGGGTTTCCAGGTTCCGGCCGCTCTGCTCCCCCAAAAGGCCGATACGGCCCACCGCGTCGGCAAAGTAGTCGTCAAAAGTACCCAGTTGGCCCACCATGACCGGGGTGTTGCGGATGGCCGCAATCGCCAGGGCCGCATCCCCGTTCCCGGGATTCGCCCGCCGGCCGTTTTCCCCAAAGCCCGCCGCCACCGAGGAGGGGTCCTTTACCAGGGCGGGGCTCACCTCGATCCAGCCCGAAGGGTGAGCGATGGGGGCTCGGGCATAGTTCGGGACCAAGCGCGGCTCACCGCTTATTGCATCGATAACCTCCCGTGGCGGCCGCAGGCTCGTCACCGCATCCGCCGCGGCCCAGTCGTAGGCGGCTTCGGGGCCGGAGCCGTTGAGGAGCCCCGCATAACCCGCAAGGAAATGCCCTGAATCTTCCACATGGCGGATCACAAAATCGGGGTTCTGCAGTTCCTGGCCTTCGACGAACGCCGAGGGGGTCCCCTTAAGGGAGAGCATCCCGTCCCGGTTAAGCCGGGCCACCACTTCCGCCCCCGAGTTGTTGATCCGGCTGATGACATCATCCACCGTGTCCGTGGGGTAATAGGGTACGGGAACATCCCCTTCGGAACCGGAAAGGGTGATGATCCCCTCCAGCCCCAGCTGTGCCTTGGGTTCCAGGGCGTTGGTCCCGTTCATCCGGTAGATATAGCTGGAATCGAAGGCGCCGTCCCCGTCCCGGTCGTAGTTGCCGTTTACGTTGGTCACAAAGGGATATTCGGAAAAGAAGTTGTTCCCCGTGGTTCCGTTCATGCCGTAGGCGTCCCGGTGGATTTCATTTACCAGGTCCACAAAATTCATGGTCATGTTGTCCAGGGTCTGGATCTCGTTTTCGATGGTGACATCTCGCATCTCCACCAGGGCCGAAAGGCTGCCGTCCCGGAAATGCACATCCTGTTTGGTTTCTCCCCACACGATCCGGGAGTAGCCCTCGGTTTCGATGCTCTTTTCAAGATCGAACTGGCGGCCTATGCGCCCCTGCACCAGGATGAGCCCCGCGGTATGGACCATGAACTCATCGGGGTCCCGCTGATCCACAGTAAGGTCGATTATTGATGAAAGTTTATCCACCAGAAGATCCCGCCGGTCCAGGAGATCGTTGGGCATATCACCCTGGGCCTTTATCTCCTGAATATCCTTGTTGAGCCCCGCAATCTGCCGGGAAAGGCCATTCACCTGGGCCACGGTAAGCTGAATATCCTCGTCGGCCATCACCTGGAGGCCCTTGAGGCTCTGGTAGCGGTCATGGATACCGTCGATCAGGGTCTTGCCCCGTTCCAGTACGGCGGTCCGGGGGGCGGTATCCGCGGGGTACACGGACAGTTCCTGCCAGCCGTCCCAGAAGGCGTCCATCTTGCTGCGGATGGAATTCTCCCCCGGTTCAAGGTATATCTGGTCCAGCATGCGGACATAGGGGTCCCGGGCCTTCCAATAGCCCTCGGAGGAGGCCTGGGCGACGATACGTTTATCCAGGAGCTGATCCCGGAGCCGCTCGATCCGTTCCACCACGGTCCCCTGCCCTATCTGGCCCGGGGTTTCCTCCCGGTTAAGCCCGGGAAGGTAGATCGGCTCGAAGGGTGAAAATTCTATCCGCTGCCGGGAATAGCCCTCGGTAGAGGCGTTGGAGAGGTTATGGCCCGTAACATTCAAAGCCTGCTGGTGGGCCGCCGCGGCCCGTTTCCCGATTTCCAATCCCATAAAGGTGGATGTCATGCTCGCTCCTTGAAACTTTGTTTCTTAAAAACGGTGGTTCAGCACCATGCTCCGCATATCCGCGGGAATCGCAGTCCCCCGGCGCGAATAGAGGCGCCCCTTGCGGTCGGGAAAGGCGGCTTCAAGAAAGCCCGCCACCGTGGCCTTTGCCCCGGCCAGATAGCTCAGCAGGGTATCGTTAGAAATACGCACCTTGATGGTTTCCTTCTTGAGTTCCCGGTATTTGTTGGTAAGTTCCGTCCTTTGGGCATCGGGAAATCGGGAAACCAGGATGTAAAACCGGGTTTCTTCCCCGTGGTTTGGCGCCTGGGGGGCATTTTCCTGAAATTCCGCCAGAATTTTCGCCCGTTCCGCTTCCAGGGCCTCAAATTCGACGCTGAAATCCTTCAATCTGGAAATATGGGCCTCAAAATCCGTCCATTCCCGGCTGATAACCGCGTCCCAGACCAGTTTCTGCAGGGATTCAATCTCCCGTAACATGCCGGTTTCCCGCTCCAAAATCGAAGAACACCCTTCGTACAGTCCCTTCATTACATCTGTTTCCATACCATACCTCATTCCATATATCGGTATAATTCACAAAGACTTGACGCCATGAGACCCGTAGCTTAATCTTTGATACAGCGGGCTTATCAACTTATTCTGACCATTAAAATTAAAATCCGAATCAAGAACAATTCGGGAGACTCATATCAGGTAATAATTGAAAAGGAAGGTTATGAAACCCTGCAAACAAGACTGCAAACGGAAACCAAAGGCGCCAATGTGGCGGCTGTTGTGGTGGGGTATGCCCTTTGCTGGTTAATATTGCCCGCGGCTTTACTGTTTAATGCATTCTGGGTAAACGGTCCGGTTCCGGATCAGTATTTTGTGATGTTTGGCATTATCTACAACTTTGCCTATTACATTTGTTTCCGTATTGTATCATACGATGGATCATAATTTCCCCAACGCTCTGACATTCTGGGGCTTTTATCTAATCCTTTGTCTTCAGCGGCTTGCGGTTCTATGGTAATCCAAGACCCATTTATATTTACCGCATTGAATGCATGATTAAGCCCATCATTAGTAACATACCTCACATGACAACCGGCTTCCGACGCATATTGATAAAACAGCTCGGCATAATCCTGACAATTAATGACGCCATCCCCTGTCAGGTCGTTTCTGCCGCCCCACGCTTTTGCGCGTTGAATTTTATACTCAAAATATGCCTGATTAGTATAAAACTTATATCCATCTAATTCAAGATAATAGCCATCCCCTAATGGCTTGAATTGACTAAAAGAATCCCATAAAGCCGGAATATCCGAATATTGAAGGTCCCGTGCCACCATTTCCAGGATTGGGTAGGTTTCCCGCATTGATGAAAAATTGCGATACGGATTTACCGAAGAATTGTTTTGAACAACCGAACCAACCCTTGTTGATGATGTTGCTATACCATTTGAATACACAATAAGCGCGCCATCCCTCGGATTACTCACCCATTCTCCCCGCACCTTTGCCCAACCGTTTCTATCATAGTCGGATGCCACTAATCCGTATTTGTCACGCTCAGATTGCGGAGTATCGGTTACCGTATCGTCTTTTGAAGGATTGTAAAAAATAGCAATGAGAACAAATATTACGATGTATATAAGAATTTCAGCCCGGCTTAATTTTCTCGCCATTTTACCCCTGTTTCCGCCAGGTGCATCTGCCGCCACAGGAACAGGGCCTGTCCAAGGGGCGGTTAGCAGAGGCTGTCGTGTTCCCGCATTTACCGCAGCGCCATATTACGGTCTTATTACCATCGGCGGCAATCCAGCGGTGCCCGCCGCCTTTAAGGCAAGTTCCAACAAGCGGCTTCAGATTGCTCCATGTTGAATTGCCGCATTTTCTGCAACGCCAGGTTCCCATAACAACATCCTTATTTGTCTATTCTATTACTACCGGTCTATCACCAAATGCTAGACCGGCTATTTTTTATCGATTTTGTTGGGAAATAGTCCTTTCCTCCGACTAAAAAATTAATTTGCCGGTTTAAACTCATATTTCTTGTATATTTCCTTCAATTTCTCAATTTTTTCTCTCATGGTATCGGATATTGATTTTGTTTTTGGATCATCAATAACATCAAGTAAATCTTGCGTTATAATGGACTTTTTCTTTGCAATCGAGTAGGGGGCTACCCATTATTTGAGTAGCCGTCCTCTCACACCACCGTGCGTACGGTTCCGTACACGGCGGTTCAATGGGTGGGAATAGGAGTCCGTAATTTCAGGAGCAGACCTATTCTTTCGTGGAGCATCTCAAATCTTTTAAGTACCTCCGGAAAGCCGATTGATTCAAGATACTGGTTGGTGAGTGAATAATTGAGTATTGGGCTATCGGCAATACGCCAATAGCTTTTACGAGTGTTCGCCCATTGCCACGCCTGGTCTTTGCGGATTCCTAATTGAATCAGGTTCTCATATCGCGTTCGTGCCCGTTTCCAGCGTTTCCAGTACATCTGCCGTATGCGCCGCCGTAACCAGCCGCTTATCCGTTTCAGGTGTTCTTTCAGGTCCGCAATACTGTAGTAGCCTAACCAGCCTATTAACAGCCGGCTTATCTCTTGTAGTATCCATTCCATAGTCCCGCCTCGTTTCCGGCTCGTCAGGGCTTTCAGCCGTTCGACAAGCCGTTTCAGGGGTTTCTCATGTACCCGTATCCCAATTCCATCTTTGCGCCTATACAGGCTGAATCCCAGAAATTTCAGCTTGGTTGGGCTTCCGGTAGCGCTTTTCTTCCGGTTCACTTTCAGTTTCCCTTCAAGAAATTGTATGCACCCTTCCATCACCCGCTCGACGGCCCGTTGGCTTTTGACGTAGATGTTGCAGTCGTCGGCGTACCTGACAAACTTGTGGCCTCGCTCTTCCAGCATTCGGTCAAACTTTGTCAGGTATATGTTACTCAGTAACGGCGACAGGTTCCCGCCCTGCGGTGTCCCCTGTTCATTCGCTCTTACCAGCCCGTCCGCCATTACCCCGCTCTTGAGAAACTTCTTAATCAGGCCGATTACTGCCTCGTCCTTGATTGTCTCCCGTACCTGATGGAGCACTACCGGGAATTATGCGAGAGCATACGGGGCGGATGGTACAAACCGAAAC
>BNVE01000090.1 GCA_025997875.1 Spirochaetia bacterium | reverse complement strand
GGGCGTATAGCCTGAGATAGTCCTCTTGCTTCGTTCCTTTGGGGTAAGCCGGGCCTATCCAGTCTTTATGTTATGCGGTCAATAGAATGGCCGGATAGTTACTTACATTCACAAGTTTTGATAAGATATAGATACACAAAGGAGGCCCCATGCCTGAACCAGCCAAGAGAGACCCCAAAGTCCCGCGATTCCTTCAAATCACTGTAAAGGACAGTGAGGGCAAAGAATGGTCTACGATGATTGCCCAGCCTAAAGACTTTTCCTCCGGGTCGGTCGGTTTCTATGGCTCCGATAAGATTACCAACCCGGAAGGCGGGGAGCGGTATCAATGCGGGCTTACCTTTACCCTCATTGGGTCAAAGCCGGGGAAGTAGGACAGATGGCAGGTGATTGGTCTTTCGCAAAAATTCAAGAATATTTTACAAATGAGATAGAGGAAAATCTCACTCTTGACTATAAAGCGGCAGACGCATTGCATAAATCTGATGGTAAAAAGGCTGAAATAACAAAAGATGTTTCAGCTATGGCTAATTCCGATGGTGGTATTATAATTTATGGGATAAAAGAAAATCAGGAGAAAAAATATCTTCCCGGTGAAATAACCCCCATCAATATAAAAGAATTTTCTAAAGAATGGCTAGAGCAAGTCATAAATACAATTCGACCTAAAATCGATGGTGTTATAATAACTCCTATTCCTATAGAAACAAGCGATGATTCAGTAATCTATATTGTCGAAATTCCCAAAAGTGATACCGCCCACCAAGCTAAAGACCACCGTTATTATAAAAGATTTAATTTTATATCTGAAATGATGGAAGACTACGAAATAAGAGATGTAATGGGGCGTAACCAGTATCCAAAATTTGATATATCATTTAAGATAATAGAAAAATTTGAATATATTACAACAGGATCATTGCCTTATGGTCTTGATAGCTTGCCCATTGCAAATAAACCGGAAAAGAAAACAGAAACAAGAATCTCATATACTTTATTTGCTAAAGCAACAAATATTGGGGCTGTTTATGCAAATTATGTGAATATATTTATCAGGATTCCACTCTTTTTTCTTAGAAAAGATTATTTTGATTACGATAAGTATGCATTTGAAGAAGATGGATTACCATATTATGAGTTTTATGAAGATAATACCAGACGAGATGTTGTTGATGTAAAATCATTAACTGATGTTGTGTATGGGCCAAGTCGTTATGATCCCATTCTACCAAGTCGTTCGCGTACATGGGAATTTAAATTAAAAGACTTTCGTGAACTGTCTCCTGATGGTCATACATTACCAGAAGATTTAATCAAATGGACAATCCATGCTGATAATTCCCCTGTAAAATCAGGTGAAATAAAATTTAATGAAATTGAAATAATTTTCGAGAGGTAAATCAGGAAAAATGGAAGAAATAAATAACCATAATAATATATTCATCTACAAATCTCCTGTTGGGACATTCCATATTGCCTATAACCCCAATAGTGGGAAATGGACGCTAGGATTGAAAGATGAAATTTATGGTGAATACCTTTCAACGGTTGCTGCCGCCGATGACGTTTATTGCCAAGCAACAGGTTTTTATGAATGGGATAGCTTAGATATATCTAATTTACTGGATGCCCCTACAGATATTCATTGTTGGGAGATTAGGCGGAAAAAATGAACCTCTTTGAGACCGTCATACAAAAATACCGGGACACCGCATTTTCCGAGCGTGACAAGGGCTACCGCTTTGAACGCCTCATGCAGGAATACCTTAAATCCGACCCCCTCTACGCTGCTCTGTGGACCAATGTATGGCTATGGTCCGATTTCCCCGCCCGTAAAGACTTTTCAGGCAAAGATACCGGAATAGACCTTGTTGCCCGGACCGTCTACGGCGATTATTGGGCCGTCCAATGCAAATGCTACAAGGAAGATACCCGGATAACCAAACCAATGGTAGACACCTTCCTGTCCACTTCCGGCAAGTCCTTCTATGATGTTCTGGAACCGGGTAAAAAAGTCCGTTTCTCATGCCGCCTGTGGCTTGATACCACCATAGCAGGGTTTAACCCCGAAGCCGAAAGCACCATAAAAGGACAAAGCCCGGAAGTCATACGGCGGGGTTACTTAGACTTAGCAGACGCCCCGGTAGATTGGGCAAAACTGGACAAAGGAAACTCCGGGGAACAGGCCGTAAAGAAGCGGTACAACCCCAAGCCCCACCAGCAGACCGCCATAGACCAGACCCACGAATACCTTAAAACTGCCGACCGGGGCAAATTGATAATGGCCTGCGGAACCGGTAAGACCTTTACCAGCCTCCGCATAGTAGAAAACGAGACAGGAGACCTGGAAGGGTCTCACGGGAAAGGTTTTGTCCTTTTCCTGGTCCCCTCTATTGCCCTATTGGGTCAGACCCTCCGGGAATGGTCCGCCCAGGCACAGGAGTCCATATACCCCATCTGTATCTGTTCAGACGCCCAGGTCTCAAAAATCAAGGATGATGACTCAATCGTTGATTTAGCCTTGCCGGCCTCTACTAACATTAAGAATATTACCCAACAATACGACCGGGCCATAACTTCACAAAAAAAGTCAGGCGGCTTAGTAGTGGTATTCTCTACCTACCAATCCATAGACGTAATAAGCCAGGTACAGAAGTCCATAAATAAACAAAAACAAGGCTCATTTTTATTTGACCTCATTATATGTGATGAAGCCCACCGCACTACCGGCGTAACCCTTGCGGGAACCGATGAATCGGCTTTTGTAAAAGTCCATGATGACAAATTCCTCAAAAGTAAAAAACGGATATACATGACCGCCACCCCCCGGCTTTATTCGGAAGCGGCGCAAAAAAAAGCAAAGGAAGCGGACGCCATTTTATGCTCTATGGACGACACCGGACTATACGGCGAAGAAATGTACCGTATCGGCTTCGGCGAAGCCGTAGACAAGGAATTATTGTCAGATTATAAAGTCATCGTCTTAACCATAGAAACAAGCCAGCTAAATGATAAATTAAAAGCTTCAATAGAAAAACGCAATACCAACGAGAACAAGGAAATCGAAGTAGAGGACGCTCTAAAAATTATCGGTTGTATCAATGCCCTTTCAAAAAAATCCTTAACCGATAAAGAAATCTTTGAAAACATAGACCCCCAGCCCATGCGTAGCGCCGTAGCCTTCTGTCAGAACATCGCCATATCCAAGGCCACCGCCGAAGCCTTTAATGATTGCCGGGATGCCTATTTTGAAACCCTCACCGAAGAAAAGCGCAAGGAAATCGTTACCGTGGAATCCGATCATGTAGACGGTACCATGGGAGCGCAGATCAGAGAACGGAAATTACAATGGCTCAAATCGGCGGACACCGGGAAGCAGGATTGTCATATCCTTAATAATGTCCGCTGCCTTTCAGAAGGGGTAGATGTTCCTTCCCTTGATGCCGTTATGTTCCTGTCAGCCCGGAATAGCCAGATTGATGTAGTCCAGTCTGTAGGCCGGGTAATGCGGAAAGCCCCCAACAAGAAATACGGGTATATCATTATCCCGGTTGTCGTCCCGAGTACCGCGGAACCGGAAAAAATACTTGCATCCGACCGCTTTAATGTGGTATGGACCGTTCTTAACGCCCTCCGCGCTCATGATGATCGTTTTAATGCCACTATCAACAAAATAGAACTCAATAAAAAGAAGCCCGATAAAATCAAAGTAACGGGAACCAGCATTGGCGGGGCTGCTGCCGATGGGGACGATGACAGCGGGAGCGGCACGGGAACCGATAAGGACCGGAAATTAAAATCAGAATTCCAAAAACAAATGGAACTGGAATTTGCCCAATTTCAGGGCTATATTTATGCCAAAATGGTACAGAAATGCGGCAATCGTTTATATTGGGAACAATGGGCCGCCGATGTAGCCAAAATCGCCGAGCGGCATATCGAGCAAATCACCGCCATCGTTTCACAGGAAGGGAAACCAAAGGACGAATTCACCCGATATTTATCGGGCTTACAGAAAAATATAAACCCCGCAGTCTCTCAAAAAGACGCGATAGAAATGCTGGCCCAGCATATCATCACCCAGCCCGTATTTGAGGCTCTCTTTGAGGATTATTCTTTTGTAAAAAACAACCCCGTATCCCAATCCATGCAGGGTATTATTAATGTCCTTAATGAAAAGACAGCCAAAGAGGACAGCGAAAAATTGGACCGCTTTTATGTATCTGTCAGGAAACGGGCCGAAGGCATAGACAACGGAGAAGCCAAACAAAGGGTAATCAGCGACCTCTACGATAAATTTTTCCGCACCGCCTTCCCTCTGGTAACGGAGAAATTGGGAATAGTATATACCCCGGTTGAAATCGTTGATTTTATCATTCACAGCGTGGAAGATGTTTTACAAAAAGAATTCTCCCGCAGCCTGTCAGATGAAAATGTCCATATCCTTGATCCCTTTACCGGGACCGGAACCTTTATCACCCGCTTACTCCAAAGCGGCATAATCCGCCCGGAAGATTTAGAACGTAAGTACACCAAAGAAGTACATGCCAACGAAATCATGTTACTGGCCTATTATATCGCTTCAATCAATATCGAAAACGTGTACCATGATTTGTTAAAATCCGTTGACCCCTATAATGAAGCGTTTTTGGAGCCTATTAAAGAATCGGCTGTTGCGGATTCAGGGGACACAGTAGGTCCCGGTACTAAACCTAAAATCATAAATTTTCCCAAGAAAGCGGTTAATCAGGGATATACGGCCTTTAATGGTATTTGCCTTACCGATACTTTCCAGCTAGGGGAGAATGACGATACGATAGTTGCACCGGGTAACAAGAAAATATTTGAGGAAAATACGGAACGAATTGCAAAACAACGTAATGTTCCTTTACGGGTAATCATTGGCAATCCGCCTTATTCCGTGGGGCAAACATCGGCGAATGATAACGCACAAAATCAAACATATCCAAAACTGGAAGCCCGGATTGCCCAAACCTACGCCGCCGCTTCAAAGGCAACCAATAAAAATTCCCTATACGATTCATACATCAAAGCGTTCCGGTGGAGTACCGACAGGCTTGAAAGCGAAAATGGCGGGATTATTTGTTTTGTTTCTAATGGAGGATGGATAGACGGCAATGCAACCGCAGGTTTTCGCAGTCATCTTGAAAAAGAATTTTCCTCTATTTACATTTTCAATTTAAGAGGAAATTGTCGAACCTCGGGAGAATTACGAAGAAAGGAAGCGGGGAATGTTTTTGGACTTGGTTCACGTACCCCCATATCTATAACGCTGTTAGTAAAAAATCCTAAAAACAAGACTGAAAAGGCGGCTATTCAGTATCATGATATTGGAGATTATTTAGACCGAGCCGAAAAACTTGCGATATTACGGGATTTCAAAACGATAGACAATCCTGCCCTTGTATGGCAAAAGTTATCGCCTAATAAACATGGCGACTGGTTGAGCCAAAGAAACGATGTTTTTGAAACATTTATCCCAATAGGCGATAAGGATAATAAAAACGCACATAGTTTTTTCAATCCCGTATATAGCAGGGGTGTAGCAACCGCCAGAGATCATTTTTGCTGGAATTTTTCTGAAAAGTCTTTAGTAAAAAACATAAAGACGATTATTAAATTTTACAACCAGCAATGTGATGATTATACAAGTGCTAAAGAGAAAAACAGTAAACTAAATCTTGACGATTTTGTTACCTATGATTCAACAAAAATCACGTGGAACAGAGGATTCAAGCAAGACCTTGAACGTGGTACAAAATTCAAATATTCAAATGACAATCTATATTCCGGCATGTATAGGCCGTTCAACAAACAAAACATTTATTTTTCAAAAGAATTAAATGATATGACTTATCAAATGCCAAAACTATTCCCCAAAAATGGAATTGAAAATATTGTTATATGTGTTTCCTGCACCGCATCAACTACGGGCCTTTCAATTTTAATAAGTGATAGTCTCCCCGATTTACATTTTAATGGCGATACCCAAAGTTTCCCCCTGTACTGGTATGAAAAGAAAAACAAGGCCCAGGGCGGCTTATTTGAACAGGTAGAGGATGAGTATATTTGCCATGACGGTATTTCCGACTTTATCTTTGAGCAGGCCAAAACCCGTTATGGAAACCGGGTAAGAAAAGAGGACATCTTCTATTATGTCTATGGTATTCTCCATAGCCCGGAATATCGCAAAACCTTTGCAAATGATCTTAAAAAAATGCTCCCCCGGATTCCCTTGGTTGAGAAACCCCATGACTTTTGGGAATTCAGTGAGGCCGGAAAAAAGCTTGCAGACTTGCACCTGAATTATGAGGACCAGAAGAAACCTGCCGAAGTTAAAGTTACCGGGACTGAGAAAAAGGATTTTATAGTCAACAAAATGGAGTTCGCTAAAAAGGATAAAAAGGAATCCAGGGATACTATTGTCTATAACGGCCATATAACCATTTCTAACATCCCCGCTAAAGCCTATGAATACGTGGTAAATGGGAAATCCGCTATTGAATGGTTAATGGAACGCTACGCTGTAACCACCCACAGGGAAAGCGGGATAAGCAATAACCCCAATGATTGGGCGGTAGAACATGGGGAGCCACGGTATATATTGGACTTGCTTTTATCGGTTATTGGGGTTAGTGTGAAAACGGTAGATATTGTAAAAATGCTACCTAAATTGGAGTGGAAGGAATAACCAGGATGTTTGTATGGATTTAGCAGAAATAGCAGTAGGTTATTTAGCAGGCAAATGTATTCAATGGATTGAAGATAAAGTTAAAGAAAACCCATTATATTTAAAACTCTCGGGTAATGTTAATATTGATATTTCTCATAATAAAGAATTAAATCAATTATTAGTAGCTGCTATTAAGAATGCAAGGGAAAACACGATAATTAGAAATCTTTCAGATAATGAAATATTAACTTCTATCACAAAAAATTACGGTATCATTTTTGATTGCGTTGTATTATCAAGAGGGCTAAATCCAATAGAAAAGTATTTTCAGAGCATTCTCTTTGAGAATGATAATGAAGAATATCAGAATCGAATTAAGACATTTTATAATAGTATATATAATCATATAAATGATAATAAATCAAATTATTCGACATTACAGACCTTGCAAATATTACAAGGTATTTCCGATATAGAAACAAAAATAGATAGCCAAAAAGAAATCTTAAATTATGCAAGTAGGGGAATAACCACCCTGCTTGATATAGCCACGCTTACATATAATGAAGAATTAAATGCCATAGAAGAAAAAGTTAATAAAAGGGAATATATAAAAGCAAGAGAGATGGCTATTTTAATTGAGGGTAAAGTTCGAAAGAATAATAATGAAGATGAAATTGAGAAACTATACATGTTAATAATAAATACATATTTGCTACAGGAGGATGATCAATCTGGTGCCCTAGATTATTTTGATAAATTAATTGTTTTTACAAAAGATAATGATAAGAGAAGAGGGCGTAATGCATTAAAATTATTAATACAAAAAAACATTTCGCAAGCGCAAAGTGAATTAGATAAAATATTCAATGAATATGGTGCATCCAATGGAACGCAACTTGATTATGAAAATCAAATAAATATATTTTTTTTACAAGGAAAATATAAAGAAGCTGTTCAGTTTATTTATAATAATAAAGAGAACATTCAAAAACATCAATACTATCTCGCATTGGCATTTATTCAATTAAAGAATATTGACGGCGCTGATAAATTACTCTTGGAGAACGAACGATTTTTTGTCGGCAATGACTTTAATATAAGGGAGATTCGCATTCAAATACAAGTACATTCCATGTTGAACAGATTCCGCACTGTTTTTGAATACTCTGATATTGCAATATTAGAAAAATTGTCATTGGAAATTGATTTACTAATTAAAGAAATTGGAGATTGCCAAAGAAAAAAGTCTTATTTTTATAGCATTGGTGCGATGATAAAATCTGCATTATTTCATAGAGAAGATGCTGAAAAAGATTTTATTAAAGCTCTTGAGTTGGACCCCAATAACGCAAACGCTATCGTAAATTATTCTTTTTTATTATTAGGAAGATCAAGACAAGATATTCAAAAAGGGGTGAATTTATTAGAAAAATATCTTCCTAAACACCCTGATTCTATAGAAGAAAAGATTTTATATTATTCTGGTTTAGCTGTTATCAATCCCCAAAAAGTAATTTATGATTTATCAATAATAACTAATTTAAACTTAGAATTAAAAATGATTTTAGTGCAAGCGTATGATGCTGTATTTGATATTGATAAAGCCATGACTATAATAAATGAATTACTAGATACAAATCAAACTTTCCCTTTGTTTATTTGTGCTGGTTGCCATTTTGCAAATATTAAATTATATGATAAAGCATTAGATTATTATTTTATGGCATATGAAAAATGTGAAAATGAGGCAAATTACGATTCTATATTTTACTATTTGTTAAGGACAATATGTTGCTTAAATGATATAGATAAAATGACTATTATAAAAACCAATTTGGAATTAAAATATCACCGTGATATTATATTACTAAGATATCCATATTATTATTTGCGTGTTTTAATAACCTTGAAAGACTATAGTAGATGTATAGAATGTTGCTCTGAATTAAGAAAGAAAGGTAATAGTGAAGCTTATATTGCAGAGTTTGAATTTATTTGTTATTATGAAACGCGCAATTTTGTAAAAGCAAAAGAACTTTTAGATGAAAATAGTGTTAGTTACACAGATGATCTTCTAATGAGGATGGGGCATGCCTATGCAAGTATTGGCGAACTCAATTTAGCAAAAACTATTTTAGAGCGTATAAAAAATATAGATACAAAAGAAAAGTATATTGCTGTAAGTATATTACAATTTACAGTTAAAGATTTTAAAAAAGCTATTTTTACTATTTTTAGTGCATATAAAATATATCCGGAAGATAAAGAAATTCAAGAACGATTTATTGAATTAGTATTCGGCCATGGGGTTAAAATAGAATCAAATGCAATGGCGGTATCTTTTAAAGATTGTTTAGAAAGGTATAGAACCGCCGGATATAACGATAAAACTATTACAGAACTTCATATTCCACCAAATTCTACCGGTGAAGACATTCTGAAATTATTATCAGAACAATTTCCGCAAACAATAAATTTAAATGAACAAATAAACTCTATTAATTCCCAGCATTTACCAGTGTCTTTTTTTAGATTTATATATAAAAGAAACTTGATCCCAGTAAATTATATGGTAAGGAACAGTACCGATCATGAAATATGGATTGCAGAAAAATTTGGAAATGAGGTAGATAATATACAAAACACAGAATTATATATTGATTCATATTCTCTTTTAACACTTGATTTGCTAGGGTTATTGGAGTTAGTAAAAAATACATTCGTCGATATATTTTTAACTCAATCAACTTTTGACGAATTTTTACAATTTGATTTAGAGTTGGATGAACCTTATATAGAAAGTTCTTTATGGTTTTGTTATAATAAAAGCAGTTATGGTATTCATACTGCCATGCCAGAGATTAGGAAAGACCTTGCTGAAACGACAAAAAGGATTATAAATTATATTAAAGACAGTTCAAATATTCACATTATAGGAAGTGTTCTATTTCCAAAAAACAAAATATCAACTAATTTCAATGATTTTCTTAATAAAATGTACGATATGGACAGGGCAGAATCGGACACTATGCGTTTTAGTATACTAGATAATAGACAGATTATGATTGAAAATAGTACTTTGCGAATTTCATATAATATTCAAGAAAATGCTCAACAAAATTTTGGTATAGATTCATTATTATTATATTTTCTTAAAAATAATTTAATCTCTGAAGAAAAATATATATTATTATTAACAAAATTAATAGATAATAATTATTTTTACATACCAATTTCTGCTAAACATCTTCATTATATCATACAACGAGAGGGATATATTATTTCAGATAGACATGCAAAATTATTTCAAACATTTTGTTCATTAAACCATAATCATTATGGACTTGAAATTATTTTTTCAAGATTATTAGTACTAATTTGGAATGATTCTATAACCGCAGAAAAGAAAAAAGATTGGACTGAATATTTATTGAATATATTTTTATTACATCCAAGTACAAATGATAGAATCGAGTATATTGTTTTGTACTCTGTTGGTTTAAAAATAATTTCAAAACAACACTTGGATCAATTTATTCTTTTTGTAAATGAATGGTACAAACTAAAGCAGGTAGCGCAGGAGTGACAGACACCGAATTTGTCTAATGTTCTGGTGTTGACAGGATAATTGAAAAAATTTAATATAGCAGATAGGATGTTATTATGTTGGTAACAGTTCAAGGTTTCTTTGGAGATGGTAAATTTATTCTCACTAAACCAGTACAAAAGGTGGAATTTGAGGAAGGGATGGATGGAATAAGATGGCAATAAACCAGGAAATCTTAAGAATCAAAGACATAATACTTAACTCTGTTGAGTGTGAAAGATTATATCTATTCGGCTCATATGCTTACGGAACACCAACCGCCGATAGTGATTATGATTTTTATGTGGTGCTAAAAGACGATTATCCCGAAAAGCCGATTATTGCAATGCAAACCATTCGTAAAAGTCTGATAAATTTCGATACGAAAATGCCAATTGATCTGCTTGCAAATTTCAAAACGCGTTTTAATTATAAAAGTACACAGCCGACCATTGAAAGAAAAATAGTTAGAGAAGGAGTATTACTGCATGGCTGATATTGAACTGGTAAAAGAGTGGTTTAAATACTCGAATAATGATTACCTTTCCGCAAAAAACTTGTTTGAAGAAATGTGGCCGAAGCAATTGGAGATTTCTTGCTACCACTGCCAGCAATCGGCAGAAAAAGCATTGAAAGCATATTTGCTTTTCAAGGATATTGACCCGCCGCATATACATGATTTACAACGGCTATCTAAATTGTGTGCTGATTATGATAGCTCATTTGCAAGTATATTTGATTTATGTTCGTCTATAACTGACTTTAGCGTTGTTTCACGGTATCCAAATGAATTGGACGTAGATGAAGTCATTACAAAAGCTGCTATAGAGAAAGCAAAACTGATATACGATTTTTCTTTTGAGAAAGTATTTGCTGCGGAAAACCTATAAAACAGCGGCCAGGAGGCGCTGTGGAAAGGAACATCGCCAATAGTAAGCGCGTATACTTTGGAATAGAGTTCCGATGACCCTGAAAATAGTGATTTATGGTTAATAAATGAGGAATTTATTTACTATAAGGGATATTCCGAAGGTAAGTTATCCCAAATTAAATTAAATAATGAATCAATATTTAAAAAGGAATTTACTGACGAGGAAGAAAAGGCATTAACAGCCAATTGCTTTGATAGGTTGTCCCGGCGCCCTGATGTTCTTTTATTTCCAGACGAAGGAAAATGTATCATCGTTGAATTTAAGGCGCCTGATGTTGATGTAACAAAACATCTTGCCCAAATAGACCAGTACGCAACTCTTATCCTTAATTATACAGAAGATAAATATCTATTCAATACATTTTACGGCTATTTAATAGGTGAGGCAATAGAACGCCGGGATGTATTGGGTGTTGTAAGCACTTGGGAAGAAGCTCAACACTTTAAGTATTTTCTCCGCCCATCAGCAAAAGTAAATTCTTTTGATGCTAGCAGGGGCAATGGTTCTATATATACCGAAATTATAAAATACTCAACATTATTAGAAAGAGCAAAATTAAGAAACAAAATATTTATTGACAAACTAGAAAAAGGGAAAGTCATTAATAATGGCTAATTATTCTATATTTCACATAGAACAGCAGATTTCAGAGATAAAAAACCGTTTACACAATATCAATCCAGATGCTGATATTTCAAACTGTTCCCCGGAACTTGAAAGAGCTATAAACCCTATTATGGGAATAACAATGCAGCAAGTAATTCAGTGCCGGGACTTATTCTTAAAATTATTTTCCTATTATCTTTCTATATACAAAGAAATTTATATCCTTGCAAGTCATAAAGCATACAAGGGAGCGGCGGCACGCTATCGTATATTGATTGAAATTTATTGCATTTATAAATATTTTACAAATTTCCCTGAAAGTATCCCACGCTTTGCTGACCATTATTTTCTTAAAGATTATTTGAATAAAAAGAAATATAACCTTAAACTAATCACCTCAGATGATATTTCTATGTATAATCTTGTCAGGGAAAGGTACTCTACGGAATACAAGACATATAAATTAAATTATGGATGGATAATCCATAAAGTAGTTAATTATAATTCGATTAAAGAATTAATGAAATATGCCTTAAAAGACGATTTAGGTTTTGTAAAAAAGGAATATGACCTTTATTCAGAATATTCCCACGCTTCTCTGTTTGTTGCCATGCAATCAAAAGACTTAAATATCCTTGCGGTTCTCCAATTTTTATGTAAATCAGGCGGTTTAAGTATTTATATGGCTCGTTATTATATTAACTTTTTAATTAAAATTTCAGGAGAAAATGGCCACGATTTGTATTATTTATTTCATTTTTTGGAACTATTATCAGGTGAAATATTAAAAATCTATAACCCAAAGCAATGCGGCCTTTTTTATCTTAATTATAAAAAGTAAACCCCCGGCTATGCCGGGGTGACTAAGAATAAAGAGGGGAAAGCCTTCCCCCTCGCTTCAAAGCCTACGGCTTTTCCGCTTCCCCCTTCTGCGGAGAGACCCCGCAACACCCCAAAGTGTGAAGAAACTGCGCAGCAGTTTCTAAATCATTTACCTCCGTAAACCGCCGCTTTAGTCCTTCGCCATGAAAAATTACTGCTCCGTAAATGCTGGTATTCCACTATCAGAACCAGTCCAACCTGGAAAGGGCCGCTTACTACAACCCTTTGGCATACCCCTTGCTTTTGTGGCGGTGAGCACCGCGCAAGGGGTATGCCAACCCCTGCGGGGGCGGGGCGGGTCGCTTTGCATATCGTAGCCTTTGTCCCTTGCGTTCGCTGCCATGCGCCTGTGTCCCCAGGTATGGCAGGGCCGATCTAGTGGTTTTTCCCCTCTGCGGGGAAAAACAAAGGGGCAGGTTTCATTTGTAAGCCCATCCCTTTCTTCCAGTCCCTCCGGTTTAGTGGGCGAGCTTTTGGGGTCTCATGGCAGGCATAGCTCCGGCCATATCCGCCCGGTTTCATATCGGGTTTTTAAGGAGGTATACAAAAATGTATACCACACAAAAAAAGCGGTTCTATTCGCCGCAGTTCTCCGCACTGGCGGCCGTATCGGTCCGCCGCTTCGCATGGGCAAAGGGTATATCCATGCCCGCAGCCGTGGATCTCATGGTCCGGCTCTTGCCGTCCATCGTGGACCCGGCGAAGGTCTGTCTGTCCTGTCAGGATAATTCCAAATGTCAGGGCTGCGCATTCCGTAGCACCCAAACACCGGAAGAAAAAGCCGCATTATTGGCGGCTTTATAGCGCAAGCACTGCCCCCGCCTTCGCGGGGGTATAGGGGGTTTTATGGTTTGCTATCAGGTTTCCGCCCGGTTTGTTTTCCAACAACATAAGCCGGTTTTGGTTTCTGTCAGTACCAAAAAACAAGAGGCAAAGTCTTTTCTGGTTCTGATTGGCTTGCCTTTTGGTCATGGTCTCAAATACAGCCGCTTTTTCAAAACGGAAAAAGCGGCCTTCGGTTATGTCGCCTATCTCAATACGGTTTACAAAAACTGTATTTGCCCCAACCCCGCCTGTTCGGGCGGGCAGCTTGCATTATTTTAGGAGGTTTCAAAATGCAGAGCATTACTACTATTCAGGATTTAACATCCTATATCAAAAACAATTCATCTTGGTCTGCCGCCACCATTCAAAACGTCATAACTTCTTTAGGTTACGATCCCGCAGATGATCGCCTTGAAAGTCTCAAAGAACTTTTCGGCAACCTTGCAGATTGTTCCAAACATGGAGCAGACGGCGGCTTTTCCGGTTTTTGCTATCACAGCGAAACTATCGCCTTCTTCCTCCACAACCGCCGGGACATTTTAAAAAACCTTGAACTATTGGCGGAGGAGTTAGGGGAGGACATTATTAAAATGGTTCAGGGCTTCGGCGTGTTCCGCCACACCACGCCCCCCACTGCCGGGGAAGTTGGTAAAGCGTTATGGGACACCGGCAAGGTACAGGAAAACCTAACAGAACTTTATAACGTGTTTTCTTGGTTTTGCCTGGAAGAAGTCTCCCATGTCTGGTACAGGTACTTGGAAGATAACCCCGACTACTATGCAGATTTACCTGCATAACTAAAACCACCCCCCGTCTCTGCGGGGGTCATTTTCTATGACGGAGCATAGTACCTTGCCCTGTTCCTCAATGGTTTTCCGCTTCTCCGTCTGTTTCAGCTTGTCCACATAGCCGTCATAGTCCGCAGCCCTCTCCCGCCACTTATGCGCCGCTGCCCAGCCCCGCCAAAGCCGGTACTTTTTGGCGATAAGTGCGTCGAGAGGTATTTCTGCTTTACGGAAATGCGCCTCAACTGCCTTGCGGATATTCCGCTCCGGCCCAAAGTCCCGATAGGCGCAAAACGCCGCATAAGCCGCTGTACTTTCCCCCGGCAGCCGCTCCCAACTCTCAAAGGGCAAAATCTCCGCCTGCGTTTCCGTAATAATCCCTGTCAATGTCAGTCATTGCTTTCCCCCGCCGCAATCAATTCCCTCTGCGTTGCATCGTCAAAATCCAATTCGCAAATCGCCTTCACAGTGTCAGGCGTAGCCGCAATAAGCGCCGCACTGCGCCGCCGCCGGTACGCAGGCGGACCCTGGTAGTAGTTATCAAGGAGCCATTTATCAATTTGTTTGCGGGAGAAACGAACCGAAGCACCAATCTTGAAGCAGGGGACCTCATCTTTCATAATCCAATGCCGGATAGTCCCCTCTGTCATTTTCAAATACCGCGCTAAATCCCGGTATTCCATAAGCCCGCTATCTTGTGGCAACTGCGCCGCAATCCCTTCCCCCCGCGCTTTCTCCCCGGCCTGCTCCATACCCGCCTCCATTACAGGGGAAATAATAGGCACAGAGCGGCGGGGCAAAACTTATACGAAAGTATAGGTTTTTGAGAATTGAGCAGTTTTTTTGTAAAAAAAAGCCGCTCCGGGGGATATCCCGGAACGGCTTGTCTTTGCGTTAGCGTTTTAAATAAGTCAGGAAGCTTTCCTGTTTTTTGCCTTCTTGGCGGCCCCCTGTGCCTTGCCCAGTTTCCGCTTGCCATCGGCTTTATTTGCGGGTTGCGCCGCCTCCGGTTCGTTCAGGAGCTTCGCCTGTACTTCCCGCACATCGGTAAATGCTCTGGTGTCGAAATGGGTATAGTGTTCTGTCATTTCAACGGTCTTATGTCCGGTAACCCGCTGTACCTTGCTGTCCGCAATATTACACATGCGCAAAGTCGTGTTCAGGAAATGCCGCCAGCAATGCACCGTCAAGCCCCGTTCTTCCCGTTCAGCTTTCTCTATGCCTATCCTTCCAAGGGCCGCCTTGAACCCACTGTACACAATAGTCCGGCTGATCGGTTTCTCCCCGCCGTCCTCCGAAAAGATGAACCCCTGGCCGGCCGGTTCACGCAGTTGAGAAAGCTCAAGAATCATTTTGTTTGATACAGGAACATCCCGGTGTTCTTTTGTTTTGGTGACATCAGTGTAGCCATCCCGGATATACTGACCGCACACCGAAATGTAATCCACATGAATATCATCCCACCGCAGCCCAAGCAGTTCCCCTATCCTCATTCCCGTAAAGGCTGCCAGTTTGTTCAGCAGGTACACCAGATGATTGTCCCAAACCATATTCCAGTCTACAGGGAATAGCAGCTTGATTTCACCCAGGGTAAAAATCACCCGCTCTTTGTTTTCAGCCTTCAAAGGTCTCACGCTTTCTATCGGATTCGCTTTAAAATAACCCCGCCGGGCCGCCTCGCCCATCATTATCTTTAGCACCGCCAGATTCAGGTTGATGGTCGCCTTACTGAAATTCTTCCCCGCCATGTACCCAAGCCAGTTCTGCACCGCCAGCGGCGTGATTTCCGCAAGGTTCATCTTTTCATAAAAGGGTTTCAGATGCTTTTCAAGATTAGTCCGGTAAATGGCAAGTGTTGTCTTTGTCGTTTCCCCGTACAGTTTCCGCCATTTAAGGTATTCGCATTTTTCAGGATCAAACCAGTTCAGGCAGTATTCCCTGAAGGATGGAATCCTGATCCGGGGTATTAATTCCCCGGCCCTGAACAACTCCATGCAATACGCAACTGCCTCTGTTTTTTTTACCTTGCCAGTTGAATGGGCATTGAGCCTTTTCCCGTACTCATCATAACACTGGTAATAATACACTGTTTTACCAGTCGCCAACTTCCGCGCAAACACCGTAAACACCGCTTTATTCCTCATAAAAGCCCCTTTTTGGGATATTGCTGTCACAACCGCTGACACCCCAAAATTCATTAGTATTGGTGAGACTGAATCAGCAACGCTAATTCTTTATGGGATAAAGGATTATCACACTTTTACGGGACAAAACTTATACGAAAGTATAGGTTTTTTGCATAACATACGCTATACGCTGCGCCGCAGTAGCGGCTTGGCCTACGAAAAAACGCAGTCGGCCTTTGGCCTTAGTGCGTTTTTTCTCCGGCACATTTTTGCGGTTGCTGGAAACCTGCGGTTTCCTTTATCGCAACCGCAAAAACGTCGTATAGCTTTCACGTTATGTGCCATTTGTCCTAAAATTTGTTGGAAATTATGGAAAAAAGGACTTGACAAAATAAATGAAA
Organism: Spirochaetia bacterium; assembly: GCA_025997875.1. Lineage (GTDB taxonomy): Bacteria > Spirochaetota > Spirochaetia > Treponematales > Breznakiellaceae > BNUT01. The sequence continues at coordinate 799 of BNVE01000090.1, read as the reverse complement.
TCCATAATAATATTCTCAAAAGCATTGGATGGAATACATTATAGAGGGTTTTACCTGTTTTGTGATGCCAAAAAAGGCGATCAGGCGTATCCTTTTAAGAGTAGCAGAGCGGAAAATTTGAGAATATAAATATTCTTTTAAAGAATATGAATTATAAATGGAGGTATAAATCATGAATAAAGCACAAAAAATAAATATAAGGGCAATTGTTTCAATGTTATTATTTTTTCTTCTTATAATATTATTTTTAACTGCCGTCGGATTGCAAATTCTGGATGATATAATTGATTCGGAAATAATGATTTCACAGTATCAAAATCCAGAAAATCAACCGCCAAAAATATTTGAGGACCTACAGCATATTATTAAGGCAATTCACATACTTGCAGGATATATATTTTGTGGATTGTCAATTATTCACATAATAAAAAACTGGAAAACATTAAAAGCATATTTTAAAAATAATATGATAAAAAAATAATGGAGTACGGACAAACTGCACATAACGAGGCTGTCGGAAAAGTCAACTACATTAGGCCCACAATTTTACTGTGGCTCGAATTTCAGTATTCTTCGCAGCTCTTTGTTTTCAGCCTTCAAAGGTCTCACGCTTTCTATCGGATTCGCTTTAAAATAACCCCGCCGGGCCGCCTCGCCCATCATTATCTTTAGCACCGGCCAGTGGTTATTGTTCTGTATCGTCCACAATATCGGGAAATGTGTGCCGAAAATAGCCGTCGGCAGGAGGGCGGGATGATGAATAGGGCATTCTGGCCCAATAAGCCCGCCGTAAAGCGGC
>BNVE01000089.1 GCA_025997875.1 Spirochaetia bacterium | reverse complement strand
AGAAGTTTACCATGGCAGTATTTTTTGCACAAAGTGCGCCGGATGGTCAAAGTCAAAGAGTGGCCGGCACCGGTGCGTTACCAGCGGTGATACCGTGACAAAGGTTTTATCCGCTTGTGCGGTTAAACATAAACAAATTTGACGGCGGGAATAGACCGCGTGTGTGCAAGGCACATAAGGAGACTTGAAAATGAAGCGAAACAGATTTTTTGTGCAAGCTGCCCGCAGGGCAGCAGGAATGTTGGCGGCGGCGCTGACATTCGGACTGGTTCTGGCAGGATGTGCAAGTACTGGCGCACCGGCTGTGTATGATCCGACTGTTCCGGTGGAAGAAAGTTGTATTATCGTGATCGTCCAATGCGCGATCACCAAATTTGACGGAGTATCAACCGGTTTAAAGATGAATGCATTAGCAGGAAGTAAGCGAATTCAAATACCGGCCGGACAGCATACTATGCAAGTTTACCAGAAAGGCGGCGGAATTGGATATGAAACTGAGAATACCGTGGATGGAACATTCGATTTTTTACCGGGCTATATCTATGCTGTAACACTGGGTACTGTTAATCAAGGAGCGAAACTTACTATAGTCGGTACCCCCAGAACTACCATTGATGTTAGTCAGGAATTAGTACCTGATCCGGCAAGTCCTGATGCCAGCCCTTTTGAAGGTGTATGGGAATATTATAATAGGGGAAATAAATTTGCTCTTGTTTTTGCTAGGAATGAATTTATCTGGAGATTTGGAGAAAAAGACAAGTTAAGAGGCATTTTTTCTATTGAGGATGATAAAATCATATTGCCTTTGATGTACGAATTAAAAGGCAAAAAATGGGTTGAGAGATTTGGTGGTATTTTGTCTATACAATATTCCGGTCAGGAACTAAAGTTTTCGGGTATAACTTTGAAAAAGTTATAAAGGCAGCGCAAAGGTGACAGGCACAACATCTTAAGCCTCAAAACGAAGGTTTTAGGGAACGCCGTGGTACCTGTCACCAAATTTTAGGTGAGCGCAGGGGGTGAGCAATATACATTTGTAGTAACTGCCAGTCCCGATTTTTTACATACTGGTCGGGGGTCATTTCAGGTAAGCATCCAGCCCTGACCATTAAGACGAAAGAATGTTGAATATACAAATTCCGCTTGAGCGGTAAACATAAATAATTTGACGGCAGGGAATAGACCTGTATGCGGGAAAATCCGCAAAGGAGTAAGAAAATGAGAAAGATTGGCATGATGAAGAATGTTGGGGTTATTGTCTTATTTACTGTATTATTGGCGGCCTGTGAGACTACTCCTGTGATGGATGAGTTTGGCATACCGGTTAATAAAGCTGGTGATTTCAAGATTACAGTCGACAGGAATTATATCTCAATAGACAAATATGTCGGGACAGCAACAGAGGTAAGCATTCCGGCAACGATAAAAGGAAAACCGGTAGAATTTATTAGCGAAGAGGCTTTTATGAACAAAGGCCTGACACACGTTACTATTCCCGACACGATTCTCGTTATTTACGACAGGGCGTTTAAGGACAACAAGCTGAGATCCGTTACAATTCCGGACGGAGTGAGCAAAATACGCGAAAGCGCTTTTGAAAACAACCAGCTCGCCGAAGTGATCATCTCTAACCATGTGGAATCAATCGGTAATTATGCCTTTGCCGGTAATAATCTGTCTTCGCTTCCCCAATTCAACCCGTCGGCTTTCATCGGTGAAGGCGCTTTCAGCAGGAACAATTTCGATGAGTCCGATCTTTATAAAGATTATACATGGACAGAAACAGACGGGGGGATAACGATCACGGGTTATTCCGGCAATTCGCGCAGTATCCAAATTCCTGGAGCAATCAATTCACTCCCCGTTAAAGTAATCGCCAAAAACTCTTTTTCATACAAGGACCTGGTGGAAGTCACTATACCAGGCACCGTTGAAACCATTGAAGATGAAGCCTTCTCTGACAATGTGTTTCAGCGAATCACAATAGGCAGGGGGGTTAAAAAAATCGGAAGACGGGCTTTTTATTTTGCAACTGCCAATGAAATTTGGGTGGGAACCCAGGGAAAAGAGCTGGCCCAGATGTACGACGACTTTTTTATAGATATAGGTGCAAACGTGGAAGTCTTTGAGGACAGTTTCAACTATTTCTTTACAGAAATAGCATATATCCCTAATAATAGAAATGCCGATACATACCGGTTGGAACGTGGGGGTCGTTGGCACGCCGAAGCAGCCGAAATGCTGGAAGCATCAAGACAGTTATACCGAAGAAGCATACAATAAACGGGGATGTGCCATGTTGCGACACGAAGCTCGTGAAAGGATGATTTAGGAAGAAACCTTTCGAGATGGCCTAGTGCGTCAAAGGGCAGACGGGATATAAACAGTCCTGGCTTTTCTCCGGTTCCGAGGAGGAAACGATGTTGTTTTATTGTACAAGGGTTTTTTCCGCGCTGCCGTGCACGATTTTTGAAAGAATTGGTATTTTTTTTGAAAAACACCGGAAATCACCGGTGTTTTTTTTCAAAGTAGTACTTTTTTCATCTTAAGCGTGAAATTAAATCCTCCGCCTTTGCCTTATACTTTTCCGGGGCGGCTTCGGCGGCCTGGCGCAGAAAGTCTATCGCATCTTTACTGCGGCCTGCGGAGGCGGCGTTGATGCCCAAAGCGTATGACACCAGGGCTTTGTCGGCGCCGCGCTGCAGGCTGGAAAGGTAAAACTGTTCCGCCGCATCAAATTCGTTGTTCTCGTAGGCAAGGAGCCCCAGGTAGTAGTAGGGCGCGTAATGGCCGGGCTTCTGGTTCTGTGCGCTGTAGAAGGCAAGCTCAGCCGTCATGGGGTCCTTGTTGGCATAAGCCTTTTGCCCCTCCTCCATAAGTTCCAAAAAAGTTTTGCGTGAGGCCAGATAGGAAAGGTAGTCCCGGTTCATGGTTTCCCCGTCGCTCCACAGGAAGATGCGCTTCGCTGCGGCTTCCGCGTTTTCCCCCGCAGCGGCAGTTCCGTTAAGGAGCATAAAACTTTCCACCAGGGATCGAAAGTAATCCTCGTTCCCGCTGTTCAGAAAAAAGGAAACCAGGGCCCAGGAAAGGGCTGGAAAATTTTCGGGGAAGCTGTTTTGATCCGCAAGCAGAATCCTTTCCAGGGGCGGGGTTTTGCCCCCTAAATTTTTTACCGTTTCAAGCCAGGACAAATTTTCCTCGTAGGCCAATTCTCCATCCGGGGAAAACGTGAGGGTGCTAAAGTAGATGGCAAAACCTTCCCGCATCCAGGATGGCGGGTTGGGAATAAAGGCCCGCAGGTACTGGACAAAAGCCTGATAGGGCAGGGCCTTTTCTTCGTCCGCGCTGCCGCGGTTGATTACCAGTTCCCGCCGTTCCGCCTGATTGTAGTGGAGGTACACCGCCCCGCCCCGGCTTCCCCCCAGACGCGCGGAAATATATTCATCATAGGCCTTTGTATTCCGGATAACCCGTACCTTAAGGGGCGATTTTATCAGGGAAGGATCGAAGCGGAAGAGCCGGTTGTACACCGCAAAACGGCCTTCCAGTTCACGGGCAACCGCCTCCCCGTCGCCGTCATCGGAAGATACCTCGTAATACTGCGCAGGCGGTACGGATTGCGGCGCCGGCGCTCTGGATTGCTGTGCGGCGGCGGATGCGGGAAAGCCAATGCCGTACCCAATCAGGGTTATAAAAAACAGTATTCTGAAAAAGACCCTCATCATCAAACCCCTCAATAACAGTATTAGTATTACTACTGAATTATTTTATCAATAATGATATTTACCTCTTCGATTAGAATCCCTGTGTACCGTTCGATATTGTCGATAATGTACTGCTGCATCTCGTGGATGTTTCCCCCCAGCTGGATTCCGTAGGGCACATCAATGGTGATCACCAGCCGGTAGCCCATCTCGTCATCCTTTACCAGTATCTTCTTAATCCTGATATTCGGGTTGTACTCGTCCACGCAGTGGATAACCATCTGGCTTAAGGCGGCCTCGGAAATGATCACCTTTCCCCGTTTTGAATATTCCGGCCGCACCACCGATTTCTCGTGCACCTTTGGCGTAGACCCAATCCCGGAGGGCCCCTTCTTCCGTTTAAAGATCCTGATGGCATCGTAAAAGATATTGGGGTAACTCCGCTTTACCTCGATGGAGGGCACGGGGATCACATGTTTCCCCTCGATCTTCCGGGTGCGGATAGCCTTCTCAATTTCTTCCTGGGAGGCGATATCTTCAATTTTGATAATCTTGGTCGGGTTGGGCAGCTGCAGCCGTGCGGCAATCTTGTTCACCATCTTTTCGGAGGTCCCCAGAATCAGCACCTTCCGTATCTTCTCGCTCTGGAGCTTTCGGGCCGCCTCGTCCCGCTGGGCCTTTTCATCAAAAAGCGCCACCTTTACCGCAGCCAGAAAGGTCTTCTCCTTCTTTGCCGAATGCCCCGCCAGAATCCGGTTATTCCGGATCAAAAGCCCGTCATCGATAATGTCGTCGATGCCGTACTTCTGCGCCACCAGCTTGGCCCGGAAACTCTTCCCGGTGCCGCTTTCACCCACGAGTGCGTAAACTTTTATCCTCCGGAGGGGCCATAGGAAATCAAGGAGCATATACGGTTAGTATAAGAGGGGGAGCACTTTTGTGAATAGACCCCATGAGCGGAGGCGGAACTTATCTACATATACGGGTGAGGGGTGGACCCTTCCCGGCATTCGCTCCGCTTGTGGAATTCGCCTATGAAGCCGTCGCTTCGCTAGTCTCCTCCGGCGAGGAATTCCAAATGGAGCTCATGCCGTGAATGTCCCGCCCCTCACCCGCCTCTGTGGGCAGAAACCGCCTCCGTTCATGGGGCCTCTACTCGCAATAGGTAATGACTTTGTTGGCGGGCGGCTCCCCCTGCGCTCCATAGTCCTCACTCCGCCCTTCGGGCTCCGTTCCGGTCTATTTCGCTACCCCCTCTTTTGTCCTTGGGTATGAACAGATTGATCCTCTAAAAAATATACAAAAATACGGTGAATTTGAAATTATTTTTACGATTTCATGCAATCGCCACACATCCGAGTGCCCTATATAAGGTGAAAAAACGGAGAAAAACCGTACCTTATGGAGGCATGTATGCAAAAGAGAATCCTTTCACCCCTGAACGATTTTGTGTTCCGGCTCCTCTTTGGGGACCAGCGGAATATTAAGCTCCTTACCGCCTTTCTCAAGGCGTCCCTGGATCTCCCGCCGGAGGAGTACGACCGCCTGATCATCATAGACCCCCACCTGAAAAAGGAAAAAAAAGAGGGTAAAAGCGGGGTACTGGATGTAAAGGTCCACACCAGGTCGGGGATTATTATCAACGTGGAAATCCAGGTAGCTTCTTCAAAGGAACTGAGGAAACGGTTTGCCTGGTACGGCGCAAAAATGTTAGCAGGGCAGATAAGCCGTGGAGACCAGTACCGGAAGCTGGAACGGGTAGTGAGCATCATCATCGTAGCAGAAGAACTGGTAGAGGAAGACCGTGGCTATTATAATAAATATGTTATAATGAACGGAAAGACGGGGACGGTCTTTACGGATTTGCTGGAAATCAATGTTCTGGAACTGTCGAAGCTGCCGGCGGAGTCGGATGGGACGGCGCTGTGGAATTGGGGGCAGTTCTTGAAGTGCGAGAGTGAGGAGGAGTTTGATATGATAGCGGAAAAGGACCCTGATGTGAGGGAAACGGTGGTGACCCTGAAGGAACTGAGCGAGGATGAACGGAACCAGATGCTGGCTGACGCGCGGATGATGAAGGAATGGGACGAGTGGGGCTTTCGGAAGGAACACTATGAGAGGGGCTATCAGCGGGCCAGGGTAGAAGCCGAACAGAAGGAATATACCGCCATCAAAAATTTCAGGGAAATGGGATTAAGCTTTGAACAAATAGCCCGGGGGATGAATAGTACTCCTGAAGAAATCGAAAAGAAGTACCGGGAGAGCCCTGTTAATCAGTAAACATGTTCCCCAAAAATGTCTTTTACCCGCATCCTGAATTTTTCCGGCAAGGGCGCTTCCATGCGCCGGGGCAGGCGGGGACCGGCTGCCGGCGGGAATCCCCTGTTCTCCGGGGGCGTTTCCGCCGGTACTTCCAGGAACCATGCGTGGAGCAGCAGGTCCCCGCTCCGGCGGCTGCCGTACTTGCGGTCACCCGCAAGAGGGTGGCCGTGGGCGGCGGCCTGGGCGCGGATCTGGTGGGTGCGGCCGGTGTCCAATTCCAGCTGTAAAAGGGTGTAGGGGGGCTTTACCATCAGGGGCTTGAACCGGGTCCGGGCGTTTTTGGTTCCCTCCGGCGACAGGTCTTTGTCCGTATCTGACACCTGGCGGGTAAAAGTTTTTTGCCGCCCCTGATCCCGGATAAGTTCATCTTCCCAGACACCTTCTTTTTCTATCACCCCCTCAACCAGGGCAAGGTAGCCCTTGCAAACCCGCCGCGATTGCAGCAAGGCGCTAAAGCGCCGGGCCCCCGCAAGGCTGGCGGAAAAAACGATGACGCCGCTGGTGGGCTTGTCCAGCCGGTGGAGGGGGCCGGGCCTGAAGGACAGGGAAGGGGGGATCTTTGGCGCAAGGTAGGCCTGCGCCAGGGTGTCCAGGCTGTCCGGGCCGTGGACCGCGAGGCCGGCGGGTTTGTTCAGTATCAGAAAATCGGCGTTTTCAAATAAAATAAGGGGAGCAAGAAGATCAACCGGTCCGCTCTGCCCTTTTTGGTTAATTTCTTTTCCGCCGGCATCTTCAAGGGGAACGGTGATGACCTGGCCGGCATGGACCCGCAGATCGGCGGGGGCAGATTTTCCGTCCACCAGGATGCGGCCCTTCCGTAAAAGCCGGTGTATCAGGGAAAGGGGGCTGTCCGGCAGGGCTTTGCGCAGGATGCGGTCCAGCCTGCGGCCGTCGTCGCCGGTGGCGGCGTTCAAAACAAGGGGCATGGTTCAGTATACGACATAGTGTATAGCCTTGACATGCCCCCCTTACTTGGATAATCATGGAGTAATGTCCTTTGCTATGCCCCTAAGAGCGGAGCCGCTTAAGGCTTTTCTGGAAAATCCCATCTTTTTATCCTCTGTTTCCAGCTGGTTTTTTGCACAACTGATAAAAGCGGTAATTCTGGTGCTCCGGTCACGGAATAAAAACCTGCGGGATGTTGTGGAGACCATGATCTGGCGTACCGGGGGTATGCCATCCAGCCATGTGGCCCTGGTATCCGCCATGGCGACTTCTACGGCCTTTGTGGAGGGGCCGGGTTCCAATATTTTTCAGATATCATTCTGGTTTGCCCTCATTATCATGCGGGATGCCATGGGGGTGCGCCGTTCTTCCGGGCTCCAGGCCAAGGCCCTGAATATACTGGGACGGCAGGTGTCGGATCATATACAGGGCGAGTTCCATCCGATAAAGGAAGTCAACGGCCATGCCCCCCTTGAGGTAGTGATAGGGGCCCTGTTGGGTATTTTTATCGCCGCCGCCTTTGCGTATCTGTAGGTTTTTGGCTTCATGTTCCGAAAAATCCCCCTGCTGATTTTAATCCCCTGCTCTCTGGCCGCCGCCGCGCTGCTTTTGGCCCTGGGTTTTGTCTTTACACCCCCCGGAGAGGCCGGCGCCTATGTGTTCACCCCCCAAGCCGCCTATGCGGAGCTCCGTACGGATGAATCCGCCCCGGATCGGGAAATTACCGACGCCCTGAGCATCCTGTCCGGGGGGCAGGTCCTCTCCGAATCTTCCCAATGGGTGTTTCTGGATGATTTTGGGGAGCTGCGGCAGATTCCCCTGGATGAGTACGATCAACGGCTGGAGTCCTTTGACCCCCGGAATGACGGCTATGCGGAACGGGTCCGTTCCTTTTTTGTCCGGGACGGAAAACGGTTCTTTTTCATCCCCCTTAACCGGAATTTTAAGGGGAACAGGGGTTTTGAAAAAAACATCGGCGTGGTTCTGGAGCGCCTTCAGCCGGGGCTGTCCTGGTCGCTGGAGTCCCGCTCCCGGTCCCGGCCGCAGCCCCTGGGGCTTTACCTGGTCCTCTTTGTTGCCGCCGCAATAACGGGGCTGTTTTTCCTAAAACCCCGTCTCCTCGGGGCGGCCCTGTTCCCGGTCCTTGGGGGCCTCTGCCTGCGGGGGGCGCCCGGTTTTGCCCTTGCGGCGATCCTGTGCCTCCTGGGGGGCCTGCTTTTGGAACCGGTCCGGGAACTCTGCTATTCCCTGGGGGAAGGGAAATTCCGATCCGGCCCCCGGTTCCAGCAGGGCGAATCCCGGTCCCGGCTTTTGCGGAACAGCTTTGGCCCCTACCGGTTCAGCTGGGCCGCCTTCCCCGTTCTTTTGGCCCTTTACGGCCTTGCGGCCTTTGCCGGACGGGTTCCCCCGGTCCTTGGGGCCCTTAGTTTCCTCTTTTTTGCCCTGATTTTCTTCTTTTTCTTTGTTGCCGAGGCAAGGCGGGGCCGCGCCGGGGATCATATCCCCTTTATTCCGGTGCTGATCCTGACGCCTTCGGTTAAAAAATTCAATTTCCCCCAATTTATGCTTCCCTTTGCGCTGGCTTCCTGCGCTGCCCTTCTTTTTTCCGTCTTTTTGGGCGGCTTTTCCGGACTTCCCGGCATTCTCGCCCTGTCCGGCCCCGAAGGGGGCGTTCCGGTTACGGGGACTCCGCCCCTGATCATTCCCGCCGAATACCAGTACCATGCGGAATATCAACGGGATTTTTCCCTGCTGCCCCTTGGGTGGAATGGGTTTGATGAAGCCGCTTATTTCCATTATGATGTGGATAAAGACGGGCTTATTGGGAAGGCCCGGGCGGAAGCAGGCCCCGGCGGAACATCCCGGGGAATTCCGCCTTTTCCCCTGGAATCCCTTATGGATTTTTTGGGGAAACCGGATTCTGCTGCGGGCAGGCGGGGTATGGGCCTGTTTGAACTTGTTCCGGTTCTGCTGGTCCTGCTCCTGAGCATCCCCGCGCTGGGCGGAGGGCAGGGGAAGGGCAAAAAAAAGCGGCCGGCCATCTATAACGATAAAAGGATAGCTGCGTGAGGGTATATTCATTTCCCCGGGGAGGGCTTTCATTCGAGGACCCCACGGTGCCCAGCCGGGATTCGAGCGAAATTGCCTATCTTCCCGCCCTTTCGGTCATTCCCCTGATACAGCATACCGGAGGCCGGGCCTATCCCATTGTGTCCGTGGGGGATCAGGTCAAGGAGGGGATGCTTATTGGCCGGGGGCAGGGGATGGGCTCCGCAAATATCCATGCCACGGTTCCCGGCAAGGTGATCCGCATGGTGTCCTGGAAAATGGCCGAAGGTCAGACCAACGACGCCCTGGTTATCCGCATGGAGGGGAGCTTTGAAAAGCTGGGCAGGCGCGAGGAGATTTACCCCTGGGCCGCCCTTTCCCCCTTTGAGCTGCAGCGGCTTATTTCCGAATCCGGCATTGTAGAAATGGAGGGCAGCGGCCGGCCCATACCGGATATCCTTTCCGCCCTGCGTTCCGCCCGGGAGCCCTTTACCCTGGTGGTCCGCTGTGTCTTTGACGACCCCTGGCTTGCGGCGGACTATGCGCTCTGCCAGGAGCGGCTCCAGGCGGTGGTGGAGGGGAGCGCTATCATAGCCCGGGTAGCCGCCGTCAGCCGTATTGTCTTTGCCTTTTCCCATGGGGAAAAGGGCATTGGGGAACGGTTCCTTGCCGAATCGGCAATATACGGTATCCCTGCCTCCCTGGTGCTCACCGGGAACCGGTATCCCCAGCGGAACCGCCGGGAACTGGAACTGGTTTTACGAAACTATGAAAAAAGGGAGTCCCTGGAACTGGGTTCCCTTTTGGTACTTGGCCCGGCGACCCTTGCGGCGATCCACGATGCGGTTAAACTGAAAAAGCCCATCCTGGACCGGTATGTGGCGGTGGGAGGCTCTGCGGTCAAGTACCCCCAGGTGATGAAGGTAAGGATCGGGACCCGTATTGGCGAGGTCTTTGCGGAATGCGGGGGATTTATCGACAGGCCCCGGCGGATCGCCACCGGTTCCCCCCTTTTGGGCAGGACCGTGGTGGACCTTGACGAGCCGGTGATCAAATCAAGCTATGCGGTTTTTGCCCTTCTGGAAGGCCAGGTTGGGGGTTCTGTGCCCCGGAACTGTATCAGCTGCGGGGAATGCCGGATGGTCTGCCCCGTCGGGCTGGACCCGGAGGAGCTGTTCAAAAAGGTGGGCAGGAAAAAGCCCGGCAGTGTCCCAGGCGGCGGGGATGGCGGCGCCGGTGGTACTGATGGCGGCGCCGGTTTGGACGGCGTCCCCATCGAAAGCAGGCTGAATGAGTGCCACGGCTGCGGCTGCTGTGAAGTGGTTTGTCCTTCCCGGCTGCCCCTTTCCACCGTTATTCTGGACGCTGCGGCAAGGGGGCGGTAAGGATGCGGGAACTGGATTCAAAATTAAATCAGAAGCCTCAGGTGAACCTTGCCCGCCCCACGGCGGTGCGGATGTGGCTGGTCTGTTTGTGCGCCGGTCTTGCGATCATTCAATCATCCTGGACGGACCAGTTGGTTTCCCTGGGCATCGCCTCTGTTGCCCTGGGCCTGGCCATCCTGACGGAACTGCTGATCCTTTACTATGCCCGGAACCAGGACAGCGGGAATTCCAGCGGCAGAATTACCGACGGCAGCGCCGCCGCTTCGGCCCTGGTCCTTACCCTGCTCCTCCCCAATACGGTCCACCCGGTCTATGCGGGGCTGGGGGCGGTTTTTGCCATGCTGGTGATCAAGCACAGCTTTGGCGGCCTGGGCTCCAACTGGGTTAACCCCGCCCTGGCCGGCTGGCTCTTTGTCCGCTTTTCCTGGCCCCTGGCCTTTGGAAAAGCCCTGGAAGGTTCCCCCCTGTGGAACCTGCCGGGCAGTTTGAAAACGGGTTTTTTCGGCCCCCATGGCTTTGTGGCGCTTACGGCGGGCGCCGGGAATACCCTGGATACCGCGGTGAGTTCCTTCCTCAACCATACCATTTTTTCCCTGACAGGATCGGAATTGCCCGGCGGTTACATCGATCTTCTTTTTTCCAATACCCCGGGGATTATTGCGGACCGGGGACTCTGCGCCCTGCTTCTGGGGACCATTGTGATCACCGCCTCCCAGGTAAACCGGGCTTGGATACCGGCGGTCTTTCTGGGGGTTTATGCCCTGCTTATCCGGGCCTTTGGGGCCCTGGCCTCCGGGGGCGTCCTGGGGGAGGGTGATATCCTCTTCGGCCTTTTTTCCGGGGGAACCATGGCGGCGGCTTTTCTGCTTATGGCGGACCCCGCCACCGGCGCAAAGTCGGACATCGGGATGCTTGCGGCGGTGATCCTGGGGGCGGTCTTTACCTTTATTTTCCGCTATCCCGGGGGCGAGCCCTACGGCGCTTTCTTTGCCGTAGCCCTGGTTAATGCCCTGATACCCCTGATCCGGTCCCTTGAAAACCACCGATTATACTCCCAAAAAGTGGGGAAGGGCCTATGAATCTTCCCAGGATGAAGGACACCGGCATATTGCTTGGCTGGCTGGCGGGGCTCCTCCTTATCGGGGGCCTCCTCTGGTCCCTTACCGAGGGGGTACGGAACCGGGGGCTTCAGCGTGCGGTGAACCGGCTTATAGCCGATGCCGGTATTAACGAGCCTTTGCAGCTCAACGGCGTCATAAGCGGGGGGCCCGGTAAAAGGATGCCCCTGGGGACCTGGTTCAGCACCGATGGGGCGGAAGACCGGGTCCTGGTTTTTCCCCTGATAAGCGGCGGCGCAGCCCTTCCCTGCGCCGCGGTGGTAAACCCCGGGGGAAAGGTGGAGCGGATCATCCCCCTGGGCCTCCATGGGGAACAGGTTTTTAAGCATCTTTCCCAGGGAATTCTCCGGGTCTATATACACCGTATTGAAGCGGAATTAGCCCCCCGTGAAAAGGAGCAAAAATGAAAGCTGATTACGATGCCCATCCCTTCTGGGGTTCCGCCTCCCCCCTTGCCGCCCTGTCGGGGGGATGCCTGCTTATCCTCGCCTCAAGCCGCCTCTCCTTTGCCCTGATAAACGCCGGTTCCCTGATCTGGGTATACTGCCTGACTTCCCTGACGATCTTTGCGGCCCGCCCCATCCTCCCTCAAAAGGGGAAGCAATGGGTCTTTATATTCCTTTCCGCTATTATCGGGAGCCTCTATCTGCTGATCCTCTGGTTTGTAAGCCCCCTGCTGGTACTGGATACCTTTTTCTTCCTGATCCTCAGCCCCGTTTGCTGCATAGCCTCGGGCCTTTTTGAGCGGATGTGGCCCGTATTGGAGGGGCCCCGGGGGAGTACCCGCTTTCCCTCCCCGGAAATAGCCGAGGTCTTTTCCCGGTCCTTTACCGAAGCCTGGATACTTGCAGCCCTGATCCTGGCCCTGTCCCTAATCCGGGAACCCATAGGCTTTGCCTCATTGTCCTTCCCCGGGGGTGTTCACGGGATCGTGACCCTTTTCAGCGCGAAAAATGAAGGGTTTTTCCCCATCCGTCTTGCGGCCTCCTCCGCAGGGGCCCTGATACTGATGGGCTACGGGATCGCCCTGTATAAGCGGCTCCGGTGGCAGTATGTCCACGAGGGGGAGCGCTGATGGGCATCCTTGCCGCCCTTGGGGTGTTTTCGGCGCTTTCCCTCAATTTGCTGCTCCAGTTCGGCCTGGGTTTAAGGGGCTTTTCCCCTGACCGGGAACTTCCGGCAAAGCTCCCCCCGGAAGGCAGGGACCCGGCGCCGGGACCGGGGCCGGCGGTTCCCTGGTATGAGACGGCGGCGATCTTCCTTTCGGTCATTTTCCTCTGGCTGTTTTTTACCCTTATCCTTGCGCCCATGAAATTGGGCTTTTTCTGGTATTTCCTGCTCTTTCCCCTGGGCGCCCCGGCCTGCATCGCGGCGGAATGGCTCCTGGTCCGGCTTGTACGGATAGTTACCACACAGGTCCTGCCGAAACTGGCAAAGTCTGTCTTTTCGGACGAGGAAAAGGCCCAAGACATCCATTTGGACGTAAAAAGGAGCGTCCCCCTGTTCCAGGGAATAAGCGCCTATGACGGTTTAGTCCCCCTGGCCCTCCTTTTAACCCTGAATTTGGCCTTTACCTTTATGGAAGCGGTGATTTTGTCCCTTGGTTTTGCCCTGGGCTTCCTCTTTTCGATCCTTATCCTCAATGAGATCAGGCGGCGTTCCGCCCTGGAAGCGGTTCCCCTGTTTTTGCGGGGCCTTCCCCTCACCCTTATTTCCATGGGCCTCCTCTCCCTTATTTTTTCTTCCGGGGCGCTTATCTTTCTTAATGTCCTTATGTTCTGATTTTTTATTGATATTTTCTGCTTTCTTTAACTTAATGCTTTTCAGGATAGGGAAAGTAGGCTAGAATATGCCTACAGGGCAACAGGAAAAAAGTAGATATAATGGGTCAAAACGTTCATCTGATATTGGGTTCTCATGCTCATGTCCCCTTTGGGGCAGGGGATGAGGAATTTGAAAAAACCTATGCCTTAAAACTACGGCCCTTCATCTCCACCCTTTACAAATACCCCAAAATCCAGCTTAGCCTCCACTATTCCGGGGTGCTCCTCCACTGGCTGGAAAAGGTCCACCCCGAATTCCTTATGCTTATCGAAGACCTGGTGTCCCGGAAACAGGTGGAACTCCTGGGGGGCGGGTTCTACGAGCCCATGTTCTCCCTTATCCCCCTGCAGGACAAGATAGGCCAGATTGAACTGCTGACGACCTATCTGCGGAAGCAGTTCGGGAAGCGGCCCCAGGGCTGCTGGATTCCCCCTCTGTGCTGGGAACAGAACCTGGTGAGCCCCCTCAGCGCCAGCGGCATGGCCTATATCTTCCTGGACGAGGGGCAATTCACAGGGGAACCCTATACCCCCTGCATCAGCGAGGATCAGGGAAAGCTTATCACCGTTTTCCCCCTTTCGGGCGCTTTGAAGGCCGCCATGGCCCAAGGCAATCCCCAGGGGGCCCTGGAAAAGCTTGCCCTTTCCCTCCCCGCAGACCAGGACCGGGTGCTTTCGGTCTTCCCCGAGTCCGGCCCGGACCCCCGGGGGGCGGAGATCTTCTGGCATGAATTTTTTGAAGACCTTTCCCGCTGTGAATCCTTCCTGGAATTTACCAGCCCCGGTAAATACCTCAAGGGCCGGCGGGGTTTACAGAGGGCCTACTTCCCCGATTCCCGGGGGCGGCAATACCTTATCGAATACCCCGAGGCAAACGGCATTTATTCAAAGATGGTCTTTTCCCATACCCTTATCAACCAACTCCGGGGGGACAAGTCCCGCAAGCGCACCGCCCGGGAAGAACTCTGGAAGGCCCAGGGCTTTGAAGTTTTTTGCCCCCAGGGAAGCGGCGGCATCTGCCGCAGTTCCATCCGCAAAACCGCCTACCGCGCCCTATTGGGGGCGGAAAAAATCACCCGGGAAACCAAGGCTTTTATCCCCTCGTTGATGAATTTTGACTTTGATCTGGACAACGAAGGGGAATACCTTTTCCAGGGGGAGCGGATCAACTGCTATATCCGGCTTGAAGGGGCGGGTATCTTTGAACTGGACTACCTTCCCAAAACCTGGAACTACCTGGATACCTTTAGCTGCCAGGGCAGTGACGGCGGATCAGGGGGCCCTCCCGCCGGTAAT
This sequence comes from Spirochaetia bacterium, assembly GCA_025997875.1. Classification (GTDB taxonomy): domain Bacteria; phylum Spirochaetota; class Spirochaetia; order Treponematales; family Breznakiellaceae; genus BNUT01. The sequence goes on along the minus strand of BNVE01000089.1, from coordinate 3,481 downwards.
CCTGCCGGCAGCCGTCCCGTCAGCAGGCGGGGCGCCTTTTCCGACCGGCTCCTGCCCCTTGATATTTCCCCGGAGGACGCCGTCCTGGGGGGCGGCGCCCGTTCCGCCGGGACCCGGTTCTGCGGGGCCGAGCGTTTTGAACTGGCGGAAATGGAAAAGGCCCGGGGAAAGGTGAGTTTTACCCTTCCCGGAAAAAAGGACCTTCCCTTTGGGCAGATAGGGCTTGAAAAGAGCTATCAGCTCCGCAAGGATACCCTGACGGTTGCCTATACCCTGAGCAACCGGGGGACAGAGGCGGCGGCTTTTCAGTTTGCCCCGGGCATCGATCTTTCCTTTCCCGGTGAAGGGGAGGATTTTGTGCGGGTCCTGAAGGGCACAACAGGGGTAAAGCCCGGCCCCGACGGCGCATTTTCCGTTAATGAAGCGGAATCCCTGAAATTCCAGGACCTGAAAAACGAGGTAGTTATTAACCTGGGTTCCGCCAAACCCTTTGACGCCTTTGTCTTCCCGGTGCGCAGCCCCTGCGATGTGGGGGGAACCCTTACGGACCTCTACCAGTCAACCTGCATCATGCCCCTGCTGAAAGTTACCCTGAATCCGGGGGAAACCTGGAAGAACGAATTCACCCTCAAAATCTCCCACTAAATCAACTTTATTTAACCACAGACCACACGGACCTTCCAAGAATTAACCACTGACCACACAGACAACACGGACTCCTGCTTTCCTATCTTTTTTTTGTCCGAGAGGGTCCGTGTGGTCGACTTTTCCACTCTTTGGGTAGGAAAGTGGTTAATTCTTTCTCTGTGAAGGTCCGATGTCATAAACGGGAGTCTGGATGTCATAATTGGTATGTTTTTCCCCTTGCGGTATTGTTGAAAGGAGAGCATACCTAAAACAAGACAGGCCCCGGCGCCTGTAATCTTTAAACGCATAAAAAGGAGCAACCATTATGCAAACCGCTCTTGACAAGAAGATGGGTAGTACAGTATCGTTTACCCCCCCCCCCCCCCCGTGAGGTTCGGACTTAAACTAAGTTTCCTTATCGCCCTCATTGCGGCACTGGCCTTTGCGGGCTGCCCTACCGATGGCGGTGGAGGCGGCGACCCCGCCGACAAATCCGCCCTGCAAACCGCCCTTACCGCCGCCAATGCAGCCAAAGCCGGTACGTCCCCCAGCATCTATTGGGTTATTACGGCGGACCTGGCCACCATTGAGACCACCTTTGACAGCGCAATCACCGCAGCCCAAACCGTCCGCGACAACGCCGGTGCGACTCAGGTGGAGGTAGACAGCGCAAAGACCACGCTGGAAGCGGCAACCACCGCCTATACCGGACAAAAACACGCTGCCGGAACCAATCCCGTTGCGGTCCTGACCGCCATTAAGACCGCCTATAACAGCGGTACCAGTCCCGGTACGCTGGGTACCACGTCCAGCCCCACCGAAGTCACTATCATCGTTTCGGGAACCATCACCGACACGAGCGGAGCAAGTGCTTATGGCTGGCTTGACATAAAGGGGGAAAACGCCTATCCCCCCATTGTATTACAGGGAGCGGCCGGTGGAGGAACCCTGAACGTCGCCGCATTCCCAAACACAAATGTCCTGCACATCGAAAACAACAACAAGGTAACCTTGGGCGCTCACCTCACCCTGACCGGCGGTACCAGTAACGGCGGCTATGGGGTGCGTGTAGATAGCCCCGCCACCTTCATCATGAACGGCGGGACCATCAGCGGCAATATCGGCGCCAACTACGGCGCCGGGATAAGGGTAATAGGCGGCCTCGCGACCTTCACCATGAACGGCGGGACCATCAGCGGCAATTCCAGCACCGGCGCCGGCGGCGGGGTGAGTGTAGAGACCAACGCGACCTTCACCATGAACGACGGGACCATCAGCGGCAATTCCAGCACCAGCACCGGCAGAGGCGGCGGGGTGGAGGTAGAAGGCACCTTCACCATGAACGGCGGAACCATCAGCGACAATACCGCTACCGTCGCGGGCGGTGGGGTGAATGTACACAACGCCGCCACCGCCTTCACCAAAAACGGCGGCACTATCTACGGCTCCGACGTTGGCGGTGACCTCGCCAACAAGGTCACCGGCGGCAGCACGCACAAGGGCTATGCGGTATTCTGGAACAAAACCGCCGGCAGCGCCCAAAAGAAAGTTGACACCACGCTTGGCCCCACGTCTGCGGGAAACCTTTCCACCGATAGTACGGGTTCCCCCTGGGTGGCTGCCACCCCATAAGCGGACCCCTGCGGGAACAGCAAGTGGTCTCCTGACCGCGCCCCCGCTTTCCGGGTCAAATAGCCTATTCAAACGAGCGGGAATGAGGATGAATGATAACCACGAACCACACGGACATATTTTTTCGTGAGGTTCGTGGTTATCAATTCTTAAGAACGTGGAGCGGGAGCGCAGGAGTGCCGGGCACTCGTTTTAAGAAGGGTAGAAGGGTGATTTGATGATGGAATTATGCGGTTTGGGCGAATATCTTCTCGCGCACCAGTTCGCCGATGATTTCCGTAATGGACTTATGTTCCGCCTCGGCCCTGATACGCAGCCAGTCTGCGGAAAGGTCGTCTACCGTAACCATGTGGACGGGACGCCGAGCCTTGGCGGAGTCCACATCAGGCGGGTTTCTCGTAATTTCTTCATCAAGGGCATCGTATTCGGCTTCGGTCAGTCTGGGCATACGTTTCTCCTATTGGTTGAGCAAATGGTAATACTTGCTTTGACACTTCAACGCGTGGAAGATGACATCGGTGTGGTCATCTATCTCATGGTATACGATTTCAAGCAAATTGCCGGCGCGGTCAACGCCCAGCCGGAGGTATGTCCTCATGTCCTTTCAGCAGGCCATCATACCGATAGTACCGAAAGGCGTGCAAAATATCTTCCCTACTGATGTTGTGCTTGAATGCGGAAGCAGCAAACTCAACAAGGATTTCGTCCATGCCCCTAATCTGGCACAAAAGTGCCGCAAAAGCAAGGTGGCGGCGAAGGAAAGAAAAAGGGCTTTAGGATACACTGATTAAAACGGAATCAACCACAGACCAGACAGACCTTCCAAGAATTAACCACTGACCACACAGACAACACGGACTCCTGCTTTCCTATCCTTATGTCCGTGAGGGTCCGTGTGGTCGACTTTTCCACTCCTTGGGTAGGAAAGTGGTTAATTCTTTCTCTGTGAGGGGCCGATGTCATAAACGGGAGTCTGGATGTCATAATTGGTATGTTTTTCCCCTTGCGGTATTGTTGAAAGGAGAGCATACCTAAAACAAGACAGGCCCCGGCGCCTGTAATCTTTAAACGCATAAAAAGGAGCAACCATTATGCCAGCAATTCTAAATTTAGCCTGAATCGGCAAGACCGCCATCGGTATAGAGAAAGACGAGGAAAGCAGACCAAGAATTGTGGTAAGCGAAACGCAGGCAAAATCGCATGGCTTCAAAAAAAGCTACCC